>CAUTMX010000005.1:0-90384 GCA_963539685.1 uncultured Atopobiaceae bacterium
CTAATATGCTAGAAAATGAATAGCGTCATATAAAAGATTTAACTATAGGTAAATTCCGCACCTAAGGAACACACCTAAGTCGGATATTCTGCTCAATTGCGGGCATTTTACACATCTAATGACGATAATCTGCATGATTGAGGTATTTTCAGCGTCATGTATACGTCTTTTTAACAGATTATCTGACTTAGGTGTGTTTTGAACTGCCTCCCATTGCTCGTGTCCAAGAAATGGGAGGCAGTTCAATGGAGCAGAGGGGTTTTACGTTTGAGCGTCAATTGTTTTGCTAGTTTTTCATGCGTGCTACGGCGTATTCGCTGATGAGCAGTAAGAAGAGGATAAGGATAGAGGAAAAGCTGCCAATAACTGCGCCGTTAAGGCCCGTAAAGCTGACCATCATCCAGATAATGGGGATGGATACAGCAAATGAAATGAGGTACGCGCGCGTAACGGCTTTTTGAACTCGCATGATCGTGATGAGTTGGTATAAAAAGTCGATCGCAGCACAAAGTCCACCCGTGGCCACCATAATACGTGCAAGTCCACGATATTGTTCAAAATCAACGCCATATAAGAAGCCGTTAAGAGGAATGCCAATGAACTCGACAAATGCAGCGGTACCTATGGTGACTACGGCAATAGCACCAAACATTGCAAGTACAATTACGCCAAAGCGTTTCTTATTAGCGGGATTATGAATTGAGGTTTCTAACAAACTAGCAAGTTTGAAGAGCTGTGGCCTGTAGATGAGCGTAGAGATCATCAAAATAGTGTGAGCTGGGAAATAAAGTGCGTTGAAGTACAACTGATTGCTGTAAGAAAGCGTGCCTTCCATGGCAAACTTTGGCAGCGAGTCAATAAGGTTGTAGAGGAAAAGTGCCAAAAAGAGAGGCCAGCACTGTACAAAGATATCTTTAATGTTTGCAAGTTTGATGTGCACGCTTTTATCGGTCTCAAGAATGGCTAGGGGAGCAGAAATAAATAGCAGGGTGATAAGGGCACAAATGCCCATGCTCCAACTTGCCCATACAAGATTTCTGGTAACAAACAACACAACAGTAAAAAGAATAAAACTTGCGCCACACCTAAGAGCCTGACTGAGTCCTGCGAGGTAGAGTTTGTCTTTTTGCTGAAGACGACCTTCGTAGACATCTGCCATGCCGTCAACTGCTCTAAAGAGCAAAGCTCCCGTACAGATAGAAAACATGGGCTCGGTATACCCTTTAAAGAAGCACCAAATAAGACCTGCTATTACCATGACAACAACGGTAGCTGCGCGTTGAATCTGGTAATCAGAAAAACTACGTTGTTCAGCTATGTCGGAAACTTGATACGTGCGAACACCGTATTGAGCAATAAATAACAAAAGCGTTGCCACAACAAAAGCCATGGAGAAAAGTCCTGCTTGTTCAATGCCAACAAGCTGGGAGCAAACAACAGTTAAAAGCGGGAAAAGTGCACCCCAGGCACCTTGTCCAAGTGCATTGAAGAGATAATCCTGGGACGTTTGATGTGCCAAGTATTGCTCGTCTTGATTAGCAATATCGCCAGAGACCACGGCAGAGAGAAGCCTGGTCCACCATGTAACCACAATGCCAGGTTGACCCCCGTTTATGCGCGAGTCATCAAGCTCATAGCGAGGTGTGCGAAGACGCTCTACCTGCTTATGTACGGAAGAATTGTTGTACGCAGTACGACTTTTCTTGAATGGATTGAGCATGTAAAACCTAAAATCTTCTTTAACGTGGCCAGAAACTTTGATATATCAATTTTTATTTGTTATATCGATTGTAGTCCACGATGTACATTAGGTAACAGATTGACAAACAATCGTGCGAAGATTGTTACAAAAGGGTATGGTAGATAGTACGTATTCTGAGTCATGTGGGAAAGGATGAGCATGGCAGGCAATCCTCAAGATTCAAATCTAGAGTCCAGCAATGCTTCTTTTGACGAGAAACCCATCGATGGTGCAACAACTTCTGAAGTAGCTCAGTCGCTTCTTGAACGACGCGGGAATGAGATTGCTGCTGCTCGTACCCTTATTCAAGCGCTTAAAGCACCAGCTCCTCTGCGTGATAACCTTACTTTCTTTTTGCGTTTGGTAAGAAAAGTGCTTGCTGAGTACAATCCAGATCTTCTTACTAGTTTTGACACGTTGTTGGTTGAGGCAATTAAAGCTGGACCAGATGATTTGTCTACAACTCGCGCACCTTTGCTGCTTGAGGCAATCAATGCGGTACTCAAAGTAGATTCAGAGAAGGAATCGCTTAATGCTTTTCTGCGTTTTGCTTCTACCATTGACAGCCTAAGTATGGAAGACTCCGTGCTTCTCATGCGTGCATTTGTAACTTTCTTCCACTTAGCAAATCTTTGTGAAGAGAATTATCGCGTTACCAGCCTGCGCTCTCGTGAGGCTTCTGTTGATCCATCTTCTGCAGAAGACCCCATCAATGAGATAACCGTTGCATATAGACAGCTTATTGACGAGTGCGGTGAAGAAGAGGCAAAAGCACGTCTTAATCGTCTTGAGTTCCACCCCGTCTTTACTGCGCACCCAACTGAGGCTCGTCGTAAAAACGTTGAGCGCCGAATCCGTACCATCTCAGAGCTTCTTGATGAGCGTCAGAGGCTTGGTGGTCCTGCTCGTGTGGAAAACGAGCGTCGCATGCTGCAAGAGATTGACGGCTTATTCCGTACGTCTCCTATCGGTCATAAAAAGCCAACTCCTTTGGAGGAGGCAGATACTGTCCTCAACATTTTTGATACCACCCTTTTTGAGATGGTTCCTTCGGTATATCGCCGCTTTGATAACTGGGTGCTGGGAGAAAACGCTGGTTGTGTGTCGCCTGTCTGCCCACCATTTTTCCGTCCAGGTAGTTGGATTGGCTCCGACCGCGACGGTAACCCTAATGTTACCGCTCTGGTTTCTCGCCAAGTTGCCGAGAAGTACCGTGTACACGTACTGCAGGCACTGGCTCGGGCTACCAAGGAAGTCAGTCGAGGCCTGACGCTTGATGGTATTTCTACTCCAGCTTCGCCTGCGCTTGTCAATCTTTGGGCACAGCAGGTAGAAATGAGCCAGGCCCTGACCTCTAGGGCTATTGATAAGGCTGGGTCTGAGTTGCACCGTGCGGCAATGCGCGTTATTTCTGGACGACTCAGCGCCACCATTGAGCGCAATGCTGACCTGATGTATCAAAACGCTGAAGAGTTTATTGCTGATCTGCGCGTTATTCAGGATTCACTGGCTCAAGCAGGGGCTTTCCGTATTGCCTACGGTCCTGTTCAAAAGCTTATCTGGCAGGCTCAAACTTTTGGCTTCCATTTGGTAGAGATGGAGTTCCGTCAGCACTCTTTGGTGCACAAGCGTGCGCTTGCAGATCTTGAGGCACATCCATCAACTGCCGAGAAACCCGCCAGGCTTGATGCTATGACGCAAGAAGTGCTGGATACCTTCCGCTCCATTGGATCAATTCAAAAGAAGAACGGCATTAATGCTGCTCGTCGCTATATTATTTCGTTTACGCAGTCTGCTCAGGATGTTGAGAATGTCTATAAGCTTGCGCGTCTTGCGTTTGCAAATGAAGAAGACGTTCCTGTACTAGACGTTATTCCACTCTTTGAGCAAATTGAAGACCTTGAGAACGCTGTTACTACACTTGACCAGGTAATTCAGCTTCCTGAGGTACAGGCACGTCTTGCTCAGACAGACCGCAAACTTGAGGTTATGCTGGGTTATTCTGATTCCTCGAAGGACGAGGGACCAACTACGGCAACGTTGGTACTGCATAAGACTCAGGCTGCTTTGGCAGAGTGGGCAGAGAAGAACTCCATTGACCTCATCTTGATGCATGGTCGAGGTGGTGCAGTTGGTCGTGGCGGTGGTCCTGCAAACCGTGCTGTTCTTTCGCAGCCCAAAGGCTCAGTCAACGGTCGCTTTAAACTTACTGAGCAGGGAGAAGTTATTTTTGCTCGCTATGGTGACCCAACGCTTGCTCGTCGTCACGTAGAGTCCGTTGCTGGAGCAACACTGCTTCAGATGGCACCTTCTATTGAGCAGAAGAATACCCAGACAGACGTGAAGTTTGCTTCGCTCGCTTCTGAGCTTGATAAAGCGTCCAAGCAGCGTTTCTTGGAGCTCATTCACTCCGATGGCTTTGCTGAGTGGTTCTCGGTTGTTACCCCTCTGACAGAGATTGGTCTTCTCCCCATTGGTTCAAGACCTGCAAAACGTGGCTTGGGTGCCAAGTCTCTTGATGACTTGCGTGCGATTCCATGGATTTTCTCGTGGTCACAGGCTCGTATCAACCTGGCTGCTTGGTACGGACTGGGCAGTGCCTGCGAGGCAGTAGGGGATATCGAACGCCTCCGTGAGGCATATAGAGAGTGGCCGCTGTTCACTACGTTTATCGACAACATTGAGATGTCAATCTCCAAAATTGATGCTCGTATTGCAAGACTTTATCTGGCTCTGGGTGATCGCCCTGAACTTTCGGAGATGGTTCTCTCCGAGATGTCGCTAACGCGCAAGTGGGTCCTTGCTATCACCGGTAACAAGTGGCCGTTGGAGAACCGTCGTGTGCTTGGTCCTGTTATCCGCCTGCGTCTGCCATTTGTTAATATTCTCTCGGTTACGCAGGTGCATGCCCTGTCTGAGCTTCGTATAAGGGATGACATGCTTACTCCAGAGGAACGTGCAAACATTACGTATTTGATTTTGTGCACCGTGTCTGGTGTTGCCGCAGGTCTGCAGAATACGGGCTGATGTCACACCGCTTGCCGTAAGCTTGAGCAAACAATCGTTTATGTTTACGTAAAACTAGTACTGACTGAAATAAAGTTGCAATATTTACAAGGCGAGAAACCACTGGTAGACAGAGTTTCTCGCCTTATTTTTACTTTAATTATTAAATGAAAGTTGAATTGCCTTAACTTTTAGTTGATACTAATGAAGTAAAAGTTCGAAAGAGCAAACTTAGTTTGCCTACGTTATTTTGGGGGGATGCATGGATACAGAAAAGACCTCACAGGGTCCTGCAAATTCTGGTCCAGTTCTTCCTCTTGCCATGCTTGGTGAGGGAGAGACTGCGTTGATCGTAACGGTTAAGGGTGCTTCTGATCTTCGCCAGCACCTCTCAACACTTGGTTTTGTTGAGGGCGCCGAGGTAAAGGTTATTTCACGAGTCAACGGCGACGTTATTGTTAGCGTTAAGGGTGCACGACTTGGACTGAATCGTCAGATGTCGTCGCACATCATGGTTTCTCCGCTCTAAACACTTTGTTGTATTGCGCTGCTGGTAAAACCCGCGGCTTTTAATACGTGTTTCGATGAAAGGAAGGTTATGGCAACTCTGAAAGAAGTTAAGGTGGGGGAGAGTTGCACGGTTGCTGCGCTAAAGGGTGTAGGCGCCGTGAAACGTCGCATCATGGACATGGGCCTTACTAAGGGCACTGAGGTTCACGTCAAGAAGGTAGCACCACTGGGAGACCCAATTGAGCTCACAGTTCGTGGCTACGAGCTTTCTATCCGTAAGGATGAGGCTGCAAGTATTGAAGTAGTAGACGTTCACAAGGTAGAGGAAGCCTAATGGCACAAAAGACTATTATTGGTCTTGCAGGTAACCCAAACTGCGGTAAGACCACCCTATTCAATGAGCTTACGGGCTCAAACGGCTACGTCGGCAACTGGCCAGGCGTTACCGTTGAGAAGAAGCAGGCAAACTGGCGTGCCGATAAGGACGTCACCTTTGTCGATCTTCCTGGTATTTATTCACTGTCTCCTTATTCACCTGAGGAGCAGGTATCTCGTGACTACCTCATTAATGAGCGTCCAGACGCTATTATTGACCTTCTCGATGTCACCAACCTGGAGCGTAACCTTTATTTGACTACTCAGATTCTTGAGGCTGGTCGTCCCGTTGTCCTTGGCCTTAACATGGTTGACCTGCTCAAGGAGTCTGGCGATGTCATTGATACCAAGGAGCTCTCTAAGCAGCTTGGTGTTGAGGTCATTGAGGTTTCCGCACTTCGTAACAAGAACATTGACACTCTGGTAAAGACTGCAATTAAGGCTGGACAGGACGGAACTCCTGCTGAGGGCGTTAAGTGCTTCTCCCCAGAGGTTGAAGAGGCTCTGGGCAAGATTGCTGCTGCAATCGAGGGCCTTGCTCCTGCAACTCTGTCCCGTTGGTACTCCATTAAGGTCTTTGAGCGCGATGCAAATGCTATTGCTCCTCTTAACCTTTCTGCCGAGAAGACCGCAGAGCTTGAGCAGATTATTGCTGCAGTTGAGCAGTCTCGTGATGACGACGCTGAGTCCATCATCACTTCTGACCGTTATGAGTGGATTGCTGGCGTCATGGCAGCTTGCGTCAAGAAGGCACCAAAGCAGCTGACTACTTCCGAGAAGATTGACCGCGTTGTTACTAACCGCATCCTCGGTCTTCCAATCTTCGTTATCATCATGGCTCTTGTGTACTTCATCTCCATCTCTACTGTTGGTACTGGAGCAACTAACTGGGTCAACGACAACCTGTTTGACAAGGGCTTCCACTTCATGGGTATCGGCGACGCCGAGTACAATGAGGCAAAGGGTGAGTTTGACTCTCACCACTATGGTGACCAGATTGACGCATATCTCAACGCAGCTGACGAGGCTGGCATTGATACTACTGAGGTTCGTGCTGCAATCGAGGCTAAAGAGTGGGATTCTGACGCTATCACCAGCTTTGAGAAAGAGGCTGCCGAGAAGAGCGTTGTTGCTCTGAGCGCACCAGTCCACGATGAGGATGGCAACTTTGTTGACACTGATGACAATCCTCTAAAGCTTGACGCTAACGGCCAGCCAATTCTTGCTGAGGGTCAGGAGCTTCAGACTCTTGGTGGCGTAACTGCTGCAGGCTTCAAGACTGCTGTTGAGGGCGCTGCTACTGAGCCAGAGGCTTCTGCGTATGGTATGTACGTCCCAGGTATTCCTGATCTTGTCCGTGGTGCCCTTGAGGGTGCTGGCGCAAGCCCCGTTGTCACTAGCCTTGTAGTTGACGGTATTATTGGCGGCGTTGGCTCTGTCCTTGGCTTTATCCCACAGATGCTTGTTCTGTTTGTCATGCTGTGCTTCCTTGAGGACTGCGGTTACATGAGCCGTGTTGCCTTTGTTATGGACCGCGTGTTCCGTCGCTTTGGCCTGTCCGGCAAGTCCTTCATTCCACTTCTGATTTCTTCTGGCTGTGGTGTTCCTGGCGTTCTTTCTACTCGTACCATTGAGAACGAGAAGGACCGCCGTATGACTGCAATGCTCACCACCATGATTCCTTGCTCCGCAAAGCAGCCAATCATTGCTTTGGTTATGGGTGTTCTTATTGGTGGCTCTTCTGCTTGGTGGGTTGCTCCTGCTTTCTACTTCCTTGGCGTTGCAATGATTGTTATTTCTGCAGTCATGCTGAAGAAGACTAAGGCATTTGAGGGCGAGCCTGCACCATTTGTTATGGAGCTTCCTGATTACCACATGCCTTCTATCAAGTCTTGGGCAATGCATGTTTGGGAGCGTATCTCTGCATACATCCTTAAGGCTGGTACCATCATCTTCGCAGCAGCTATTGGTATCTGGGTTCTTTCCAACTTTGGTTGGGCAACCTGGGAGGGCGCAAATGGCGTCTTTGGTTACCTTCCAGGCATTGAGGGTGCTCCTACGAACGTCATGGACTTCTCCCTGCTTGCAGCTGTTGGTGGTTTCATCGGCGTTATCTTTGCTCCTCTTGGATTTGCAAACTGGCAGGCAACTGCAGCTTCCATCTCTGCTTTGATCGCAAAAGAGAACCTTGTTTCTACCTTTGGTGTTCTCTACGGTCTTGGTGATGCAAGCGAGAAGTCCGTTACTATGTGGTCTGGCTTCGCTGGTATGTTCACCGATGCTGGTGGCATTCTTCACGTTGGTGCAATGTGCGCATTTGTTGCATTCAATATGCTTGACGCACCTTGCTTCGCTGCAATTGGTTCCATCCGTCGTCAGATGAATGACTCTAAGTGGTTCTGGTTTGCTATTGGTTATCAGTGCACTTTTGCATGGATTGTTGGTCTTATCATCAACCAGTTCTGGGAGTTCTTCGTTCTTGGTTCCTTCGGTGTCTGGACTGTTATTGCTTTTGCCTTCTTGGCAGCAATTCTCTTCCAGCTCTTCCGTCCTGCTCCAAAGTGGGATAAGAAGGACGATAAGATTCTTACCAACCTTACTGAGGTTGCAAAGGCATAAGCTACTACTAGCTGAGTACGCTGACCTGATCCCCCGCACCAATTCGGTGCGGGGGATTTTGTTTATGTTTATCTCGGACTTTTTTGATGTAAGATAAAAATCCATAGACATGTAAACTTAGTCTAACTTTTTGTAGAGTTTACGAAATCAGATAAAAAAACTAAAAAAATTCTTGTAAGTTTCCCTCGGTTAACTTACTATGTTTTTAAGCAATTTATTTGCTTGCTTTATTCAGGTTCCCGTAGCTCGGAGAAAGACCCTCTCCCTTTCTTGCGAGCGTAGAACACGAGCCGCTGACTCTGGGTGTCAGCGGCTCGCCCCTTTTTAGGATGTATTTACTTGCTTTTAGTGCAAGTCTCTGTCTTCTTCATGTTCAGAAAGATCGCTTGTATCGCGATCCAAAAGAACGGAGACGTTCATATCAGGGTAGGCTGCTTCTACTTCGTGAATAATATCGTGAACGATTTGCTTGCCGTCATAACCAAACTCAATAACGGTATCAAAGGCCATAAATTGGTTTTCAATGTCAGCAATAAAGCCATGAACTTGAAGAACGCCTTCATGAGCTAAAGCCATTTCGGTGACTTCAGTACGCATCTTTACAATGCGATTATCAGTGGTGTTTCTCGCGTAAATGCCAATGGCAGCAATGATTATTTTGCCTGATGTCTGCTTGTAAATCTCTGTACTCAGACGCCTAGTCATCGTATCAATCTCAATAGCCGTTGTGGTATCAGTTACCTCAGTGTGAAATGAGCCAACAAATTTGTCTGGACCATAGCTGTGAATAATGAGGTCATAGACTCCTTCCGCATCTGGATCATCTCTCACAATGTCATAGATGAGTGTTGAAAGAGCTGCATCAGGGCGCATGCCAATAATTTCCTTAATAGAACCCTGTAACAGCTCAATTGAAGCTTTAATGATAAATGCAGAGATAACAATGCCCACGTATGCTTCAATGCTAATTCCTGTAAAGATAAAAATAAGAGCAGCGGCTAAAACAGAAGTGGAAAGCGCAGCATCAAAGAGCGCGTCAGAGCCTGATGCAATAAGGGTGTCGGAGTTTACACGATTACCAACAGAGCGGACGTAGTTACCCAAAATAATCTTTACTAGCACAGCTACTGCAATGATGACCAAAGACAGGGGACTATAGTCTGGAGTAACAGGATCCATGATGTCTTGGATAGATTTAATAAGTGAAGAAATACCTGCATACATAATGATTGCAGCAATTACTGTTGTAGTGATGTATTCAATACGTCCGTGACCAAAGGGGTGCTCGCGATCAGCTTTTTTGTTAGAGAGTTTGGTTCCCACAATGGTAATGATTGATGAGATTGCATCGGAGAGATTGTTCACCGCATCAAGAGTAACGGCAATTGAGTTAGATACAATGCCCACAGCTGCTTTGAATGCCGCAAGTGCAACATTGGCTGTAATGCCAATAGCGCTGGTACGTACTATGGCGGTTTCGCGCTCAGAAGAGGTTATAGTTACCTGTGATTGGGTCATAGTAAATCTAGCTTTCTGTAACGTTAGAAAGAACCTTTAAAAGCAATCGTTTAAGTTCAGCGCCCTCTTCGGGCGAGAGATTAACGCATGAGCCAATTTGATGTGGGACTACTTGCATTTCTCGCCTAAGGTCTTGGCCTTTTTGCGTGAGAGAAACAATCAGTTGACGTCCGTCTTTATTTGTTTTTTGACGAAGCACAAGGCCTTTCTCCTCAAGCTTTTTAAGAAGTGGGGTTAAGGTACCTGAATCAAGAAATAACAGCTCGCCTAAAGTTTTGACGTCTAAGGACTTGTTTTCCCAGAGTGCCATCATGGCAATATATTGTGTATACGTTAGATTAAAGGGCTTAAGCAGCGGCGTATACCTTCTCACCACTTCTTTTGAGGCGCTGTAGAGCGGGAAGCAGAGCTGGTTTTTGAGGAGAAGCTCGGGGATATCGGGGGAGTTGTCGAGTGTAGAAGAGCCGCTAGCAAAAGTGCTAGCGGCTGCAACGGACTGTATTTCTTTTTGAGAAGAACTCATGAGTAAATCGGTCCTCTCGCCTTACGCAAGTAGGTTTTTAATAGCAGATTCAACTTCTGCCATATCGGTGGTTGGCTCAAAGCGTGCAACAACGTTTCCCTGGCGGTCTACAAGGAATTTAGTGAAGTTCCACATAATGTAGGCCTTGTCACCAAACTTCTTGTTATTTGCCTTTGCAAATTTGTCCAGTGCAAGCGCTTTGATACCCTTACCAAAGCCTTGGAAGGGGAAAGCTGTTGCAAGACGCTCGAAGAGGGGATTTGCGGTCTCTCCGTTGACGTCGCCCTTCTTGAACTGTGGGAAATTGGTACCAAATTTCATAGTACAGAACTGGTGAATCTCTTCATCGGACTCTGGGGCTTGGTCTGCAAACTGATTGCAAGGGAAGTCTAAAATCTCAAAACCCTGATCCTTATAAGCAGCATAAATACGCTCAAGATCTTCATATTGTGGGGTAAAACCGCAGCCAGTTGCAGTGTTGACAATCAAAAGAACCTTCCCATCAAAAGAGGAGAGGGAAGTTACGGAGCCGTCACGCTCTTCTACGGAGAGGTCATAGATATTGGTGTTTGCCATGATGTTCCTTTCAGCTAGCCACGGATTGTCTGAAGCATTGGATGGCTTTGTGTATTGGGTAGTGTACCCCGCTTGAATTAGCTTAACACAAATAAATTGCATACAATTTAAATTTCATAGTAATATCACAGGGGAATTGTTATGTTTTCATTTATTTGTTAACCCATATGAATGAATATCAATAATTTAAGTAACGTCTCAGAGGAGCTTCTTCACAAAATTTATATGTACACCATGGCTAACCATAGGAAACGTTTTCGCAGGTAAGAAATTACTTGTGTACAATTGTTTCATTAGGATAACTAATTAGTAATGATTTTCACTTGTTTTTTTCGTAAAAAAATTTTATCTTCAATAGGTCATTAACCGATTAATTTGCAAATAGCAGATGGGGGATTTTTATGAAACTGAACAATTGGTGTCTTGCAGCCGGTGGCGCTGCACTTGCTGGCGTTGTTGCTGGTCTTGCTTCTAACGGCACTCTTCACAAGGCAGCTGTCAAGGCAACTGCATGCGGTCTTCGCGTAACTGACCGTGTTTCCGCAGAGACTCAGAACGTCGTTGACGAGGCTAACGACGTTGTTGCAGAGGCTCGCCGTGAGTCCAAGATTGACGCTGCAGTTCGCGCTCGCCTTGCTGAGCTCGAGGAGGGTATCCGCGCTGAGGTTACCAAGCAGGTCGACGCAGAGGGCGCACAGGCATAATTCATGCGCTTCACAATTACTAATGAAATCTCAGGTCGCATTCGTGCAAAATGCGACCTGGGTCATATTGATGAGGCTGAAGCCCGTGGTATTTCCTATGAGCTGATGCGTGTTGATGGAGTTCGTCATGCTGAAGTTCACATGGCAAACGGTTCTCTCTTGCTAAGGTTTGATCCTCTCAAGAGAGATCAGGTACTTGCAGCTGTTGGCGCTTTTGACGTCTTGAACTTGCCACGAGAAGAAGAGGCAGGCCTTGAAGACTTCTGCAGCTCAATTGAGATGGCTCTTGAGAACAATCGTTTCCAGATGGAGGTTGTGACCACATTCGCACGCCGCTGGATTATGCGCTCTTTGCCACTACCTGCAGTTGCTAACTACGCGTATGTCATTCTCCGCGCCATTCCTTTTGTTGTGGAAGGCGTCAAGCGCCTGTTTAAGAAAGAGCTGACTGTTGAGGTTTTGGATGCAACCGCTATCACCACTTCAATTCTAAGAAATGAGTGGGCAGATGCATCTACGGTCATGTTCTTGCTTGAGCTGTCTGCAGCTATGGAGAACCACGTGGCAAGCCGTGCTCGTCTTGCACTTCGTGATGGCCTAATTACTCGTTCTGAGAACGTCTGGGCTCGTATTGACGGTAAGGACGTTATGATTGCCCTTTCTGAGGTTGAGAAGGGTATGATTTTGCACCAGCGCGCTGGTGGCGTTCTTCCTGTTGACGGCAAAGTTGTTGAAGGCATTGGCCAGATGAACGAGGCTGCCATGACAGGCGAGTCCCGTCTTGTTACCAAAGAGCCTGGCTCTACCGTTTATGCTGGTACCGCTCTTGAAGACGGTGACCTCATGGTAAGCGTCACCGCTCCTCCAGGAATGTCTCGTATCGACAACATTGTTGATATGGTTGAGCAGTCTGCTGAGCTTAAGGCAGGCGCACAGTCAAAGGCCGAGCGTCTTTCTGACGCGCTGGTTCCTTACAGCTTCCTTGCCTTCTTTGGTATTTGGGGCATCACCCGAAACATCACTAAGGCTATGACCGTTCTTATGGTTGACTATTCCTGCGCCATTAAGCTTTCCACTCCAGTTGCTGTGGGTAGCGCTATGGATGAGGCAGCTAAGTTTGGCATGACGGTTAAGGGCGGAAAGTACCTCGAGAAGATCGCTGCAGCAGATCTTATCGTCTTTGATAAGACAGGCACGCTGACCAAGGCAGTTCCACACGTTGAGTGTATTGTCAGCTTCTGCGATCGCACCGAGGACCAGCTCCTACGCCTTGCTGCATGTATTGAGGAGCACTTCCCACACAGCATGGCTCGCGCAATTGTGAACGAGGCAAAGGTACGTGGCCTTAAGCACAAGGATGAGTTCCACGCAGAGGTCAAATATGTTGTTGCTCACGGTATTCGTACCAAGGTTAACGACAAAGAGGTCTGCATTGGTTCTGCTCACTTCATTTTTGATGACGAGAAGACCCCAATGCCCGAGGGAATTCAGGACGACCTTGCGCAGATTGCTCCTACCTCGTCCATTATCTTCATGTCCGAGGATTCAAAGCTTATTGCAGCAATTTGTATTACCGATCCTGTAAGGGAAGACGCAGCAGCAACTATTATGCAGCTCCGTGCTCTTGGCGTTAAGCGTATGGTTATGCTGACTGGTGACTCAGAAAACGTTGCAGCAAGTGTTGCAAAGAAGCTGGGTCTTGACGATTACGTGGCACAGATTCTCCCAGAGGATAAGTGCGAGTATGTTAAGAAGTTCCAGCAGGAGGGCTACACCGTTGCAATGGTAGGCGATGGTATTAACGATTCACCTGCTTTGGCTGTTTCTGATGTTTCATTGGCTCTGTCTGATGCAACTGATATTGCTCGCGCTGTTGCGGATATTTCGATTAAGAACGATTCGCTTGAATCGCTGGTAATCATGCGTCTTTTGGGCCAGCAGGTAATGAAGAGGATTCACGCCGACTATCGCACGATTGTTGCGCTGAACAGCTCTTTCATTGCTGCAGGTGTTGCAGGCCTTATTACCGTAAGTGCTGCTGCATATATGCACAACCTTTTGACACTTATGGTCACGCTTGCAAACACAAGGTCGCTGCTTACTACTGCAGCTCATAACCCAAATGTTCCTTCTGAGGTTAAATTGCTTTTAACTGAAGGACAGGCTGCTTAGAACACACTTGTGCGTTAGCAAAGCGCTTATTTAGATCACGTTAAGGCTCCCGTTTCTTATTCGTAAGAGACGGGAGCTTTTTTCTGTCAAAAAGTAAAAATATTTTGAGTTTTCACTTGCAATTAGTTAGCTATGGCTTACACTTTAAATAGTTAGAAGAGGTTAACTTGTTAAGGTTTTTATATAACAGGAGCTAGTTCCAACAATTTTGCTTTATCAGCCCGGAACCTTTCCCCTCTCCAAGGGTCCGGAATCCAGGCGCCGTCGGCTCCCTTTTAGTCGACGGCGCATTTTTAAGAAGGGAGCAAGTGCGGTATGGATTGTCTTACTTCTTTTGAGAATTCATTGCTCCTAGACGTTACTTCTCCCTGTGGATATCCTGCTGATAAAAAGCTTGATTTCAATGAGGGTGGGAGAGTTTATACTCCCGAGCTTTGTCATGATTTTGCGACAACGTTTGTTCGCTGTGCCGCTGGTGTTATTGCTCACGTCAAGCCAGCTGCGCTCTTTTCGTTTGCATCTCGCAAGTCTTGTAGCTCTTGCGTAAGTCCTGTCTGTACTGACCCAACTTTGAGATCATTTTTATGTAATGCCACTCACGAGCTCTCGTTGTTTGGAGTAACACTGCTTGCCACCTCCGCTATTTCTGGTGGAAAGGTGACGTTTGTTGCCTATAGACCTGAGCTGGTTGAGGATATTCTCGCCAAACCAGAGCACTGTGAGTTCTTGGCTACGTTTGGCCATTCCACCGAGTCAGTACAAGCATTGATGAAGAGCATGCGCTCAAAAATATTTGCCTTCCATGCAAGAAAAGCCGCGTTCCCGCATGAGATTGGTCTTGTGCTGGGCTATCCGCTTGCAGACGTTCAAGGCTTTATGAACGGCCAGTCTGAGCTATTTACTGGTGCTTGGAAAGTCTATGACAACACAGAAGAAACTCGCTTGCGCCTGGAGCAGCTTAAAGATGCTGAAGACCACTGCAAGCTTCGTTTTTATCAAGGGGAATCTTTGGCGCAGATTCTCTCATCGTATGGCAATGCCGAGAAATACCAGGTTGCATAAGGGGTGCACGTGGATTTCTTGTTGAGGTATTGAAAGTAATGTGTAGTTTTCCAGGGAGAACCTGGACACAGAAGGAGGAAATGTATGAGTAAAGTAGCAGTTGTGTATTGGTCCATGACGGGCAATACTGAGGCAATGGCTAAAGAGCTTGCAAGTGCAGCAGATACTGAGGCTATTGAGTCTTCTGAGTTCTCTGCTGATATGTGCGATCAGTACGATGCATTTGCTTTTGGTTGCCCTGCAATGGGTGATGAGGAGCTTGATCCTGATTTTGAGGAGCTCTTCAATGACTGCGCAGGCAAGCTTGACCAGAAGCCAACCGCTCTCTTTGGTTCGTATGACTGGGGAACCGGTGACTGGATGGAGACTTGGAAGCAGAACGCTGAGGCAGAGGGCGTCAACGTTGTTGAGACTCTTATCTGCAACCTTGAGCCAGACGACGATGCTCTTGAGGCTCTTCGCGGTCTTGGCGCAAAGCTTTCTGCTTAAGCTGCATCACGATTTTTGCTGCTGCTGTTAAATTTAGCGAGAAAAACATCATTTTTTGAATAATCTAGAAAATGGTGGGTAGTAAAACAGCAACAGAAGGGAAGTTTGTATGTCACCAATCAATATCATTGTTATTCTTGCTGTTGTAGCACTTTGTGGTTTTGCGGTTTATCGTGTTTACGGAATTGCTGCAGGTAAAAAAGGCTGCTGCTCTGATGAAGGAACAGGTGTTGCTACTTGTAACACAGAGCAAGTTGCGGCTGCAGATGGCCCAGAAGACAAAGATGAGTCTCATTACCCTTATGTTCAAACATTTGAGATTGGTGGTATGACTTGCCAGAACTGCGTCAACCATGTGACTCGAGCCCTCGATAGTATTGAGGGAACATGGGCGCAGGTTACTCTAGCAGGTGGCCAGGCACGTATCCTCAGCAAAAATCCAATTGATGTTGATGCGTACCGAGCTGCCGTAGAAAAAGAGGGTTATCGCCTTCTTGCGTAAGCACAACCAAATTATCTCGCAAGAAACAAACTTTGAAGAAATTTTGTAAAACTTGCGTAATAGCTGTGCAAAGTAGCGCTCTTTGGCTTGTTTAATCAGCCGAAGAGCGCTATCCTATTGCCCGTATGGCGTCAAGCTATACACTGTATCTGTTGGCCCCCGAGAGCATGTAAGTTTCCGAGTAGAGAAGCCCACGTATTGGCACTCTGGCAGCAACCATGTTGACCGGGGCCCCGTTTTGGAAGGGGTCCACCTTTGAGTGAGATTCAGAACTCGTCCATCTTCTCTTTGGATGAAATTTCCGATGAGGAAATGAACAGCCTGATCGACGGCACTGTTACCGATTTTGATGAGGGAGATCTTGTCAACGGCACCGTCGTCAAAATTGAGCGCGATGAGGTCCTCGTAGACATTGGCTACAAGTCTGAGGGCGTTATTCCTGCTCGTGAGCTTTCTATTCGTAAAGACGTCAACCCTGCAGAGATCATCTCCCTGGGTGAGGACGTCGAGGCTCTTGTCCTTCAGAAAGAGGACAAAGAGGGCCGTCTGGTTCTCTCCAAGAAGCGTGCTGAGTACGAGCGTGCTTGGAAGGCAGTTGAGGATAAGTTCAACGCCGGTGAGACCGTTGAGGGCGAGGTTATTGAGGTTGTTAAGGGCGGCCTGATTCTTGACATTGGCCTCCGTGGCTTCCTGCCTGCATCCCTTGTTGACCTTCGTCGCGTCAAGGACCTTGGTGCATTCATGGGCACTCGTATTGAGGCTCGTGTTATCGAGATGGATCGCAACCGCAACAACGTTGTTCTTTCTCGCCGCATTGTTCTTGAGGAGGCTCGTAAGGCAGAGCGTCAGGACATCCTGGGCAAGCTCCAGGTTGGCATGAAGCTCAAGGGTACTGTTTCCTCCATCGTTGAGTTTGGTGCATTTGTTGACCTTGGCGGCATTGACGGCCTGGTTCACATCTCCGAGCTTTCTTGGAACCACGTTAACCACCCATCTGAGGTTGTTAAGGTTGGCCAGGAGGTTGAGGTTCAGGTTCTCGACGTTGACCTTAACCGTGAGCGCATCTCCCTTGGTCTTAAGCAGACTTCCGAGGATCCATGGCGCGTACTTGTTTCCAAGTACCCAGTTGACGCTATTATCGAGGGCACTGTCACAAAGCTTGTTACCTTTGGTGCATTTGTTGACCTTGGCAACGGCGTTGAGGGCCTTGTCCACATCTCCGAGATGGCTAAGCAGCACGTCACCGCTCCATCCCAGGTCTGCAAGGTTGGCGATGTTGTACAGGTAAAGGTCATGGAGATTGATCTTGACCGCCGTCGCATCTCCCTGTCTATGAAGGCAGCTGCAGAGACCCTTGGCATTGACATTGAGGTCACTCCACTTCCAGAGGAGGAGCGTGCAGCAGCAGAGGCAGCAGCAGCTGAGGCTGAGGCAGATCTTGAGGCTCACCTTGTTGAGTCTGAGGCTAACGCACAGGCAACTGAAGAGGCTGCAGAGTAGAGTTCTTTGCGCATCTAGAGATTTGTCAAGAGACGTCATCGAAAGATGGCGTCTCTTTTTATGTAAGCAACAAATATCTCTATTCCTTCAACAGCATGTTAATGCGAAAATATGCTGCTAAGTTTTATTTTGAGGAGGAATAGCCTATGACATCAAAGATGCAGGGCCGCACAATTCTTGCAGTTATGTTTGCATTTTTGGCAGCTTTAGTCTTTATGCCAAACATTGCATACGCTGCAAGTAACAATTCGTTCTATAACGGCACTACTACTAACGTGTCTCCTTCTGTAAGTGCAGATGGTCTTATCGAGCGTTCTGTTTATTTCACTGATGCTTCTGGTCAGACATCAAACTACGCTTATAAAGATAATGACACCACTCAGATGAACCGCTCCATCGTAGATATTGATAAGTATCAGAATCTGCAGGCAGTGGTAAAGATTACCAACATCTCTTCATCTCCAGTTTCTGTTAACGAGATTATGCAGCTGCCACTGACATACTATGTCAGCTCTAGCCCAAATCCTGATTTACGTGCAACTGGATTTGCCTTCTCATCAACTAATGCAGCAACTGCAATTAACCTGAACATTAATGGACTGAACGGTGGTTCTGGTTCTCAGCCTGCAGCAAATGCATATGCTGTATATCAGGCTGCTGGCCAGGATAATGCTGAGATGCGTTCCGTTTCTATCTCTGGTACTCTGGCTGCTGGTGAGACCATTACGCTTACCGTTCCTCTGACGCTTACCAATGGCTCTTCTCTCAATCTGTACGGCACTAACTATGTAGGCCTTACCCAGTATCTGCTTGACCACAGAACTTCTTACGGAAACCCTCGTGTTTCAGTCAGGTTTGCAAGGCAGGTCCTGGAAGAGGGAACAAATAATTCCATTCTTAGCAGCAACAAGAAATATCTGGGTGTCATTATTAGGCCTGATGGCAGCTACTATGCTATTCCACAGGACGAGTGGAATTACATGCCAAACATTTCTGCAAGTGATATTCACGTTGATAACATCCTGTATGAAGATCGCCACAGTGCAACAGAAAATGATGCACTGTATACCGGTGGTGCTTACTACATTGATTTGACCAACATTAAGAATGCCATGAGGGACTATGGCTATTCGGTTCACACCGGAAATTCCAATAGGGGACTGTACCTGAATCTTCCTGGCTGGCAGCTGGCTGTTGATAATGATCTTGCTGACGATGTGTATCAGGAGTATTCGTACACTTCTCTCTCCGGCAGCAACCTTGTCATCAATGCTTCTGAGAACTCAACTGACGAGCTTGATCTTAACAACGGCGTTATTTCTCCTCTTTATACAGAGCTCAGGCAGGTAGTTACGGCACACGACAGCACTATTACCGCTAACCAGGATTCTTGGTCCATTCTTGATAACCTTGATGCTATGGTTGATCACAGTGCTGGTCAGGTTACCCCTGCTGCTGGTTCTGCCGATGCTCGCGTTAAGGTTGTTGATCAGAGTGGTGCAGTTGTACTTGATACAGCAACCATGGATGCAGCAACTGTTGCTCAAAAGGCAGAAGAGATTTCTAAGACTCCTGGTGCATACTCCGTTACGTATTACTATTACTTTAACGGTAATGCTGTAGCTGCAGGTAATGACTATGAGGCGGCAAAGACAGTTACCCTAACTGTTAAGTCTGATACTCCAGCTCCAACACCAACGCCAGCTCCAGAAGAGCCTTCCAATCCTGCTTCTCCAGTAAAAGAGAAGAAGGCAAAGAAGAAGAAAGCGCAGCTTCCAAATACGGGTGAAGAGCTTATGGTAATGCCTCTTATGGTTATGGGTGTATCTGCTTTGACAGCCGCAGGTCTTATGAAGCGTAAGCACTAAGACAGAGCGTTATTCTCGTTACATGAATTTGTATTGGCAGGTATCTCTTTGGTTCCTGCCAATATTTTTATGGACATAGTGGACAACTGTCTAAAAATGCTTAGTCATTATTTATCTTTGTATATAGGTAAATCCTATATGAGTTGACAAAAAGTGCAGGTAAATAGATTTTGCTGTTATAGTCGTAATTTAATGTTTCATGTCTATTTCATCCTAGGTATATATAGGTAAATGCTGATAATTGTTATGTATAGTTATCTAACCCCAGCAGGGTTGTCTTATAAATCGTTTTAATAAGAAAGAAGGGTTAACATGCTGGAGAACTCACTCAGCCGTCGTAATTTTTTGAAGGCATCAGGTATGGTAGCGGCTGGTGGTGGCGCATCTATGATGTTGGCTGGCTGCAATCCTTCCTCCACTGATACTCCTCAGGCTTCTGATAAGAAGAAGATTCTTCGCTACGGCTCCGCAAATTCTAAGCAGGGCCTTGATATGCAGCGTGCAAACAACTCACAGTCCGCATGTGTTGCAGACTCTGTTTGCGAGTCTTTGCTTCGTTGGACTGAAGATAACGAGCTTGTTACCTGCCTGCTTAAGGAGATTCCAACCTTTGAGTCTGATGGTGTCACCCTTAAGTGCGAGCTCAAAGAGGGTGTCAAGTTCCACGATGGTACTACTCTGACCGCTAAGGACGTTAAGTACACCTTTGAGCGTATGTTTAAGCCAGAGACCAAGGCTCTCTCAACCAGCTTTTTTGACAAGATCAAGGGCGCTCCAGAGATGCTTGCTGGTAAGGCTACTGAGCTTGAGGGTCTGACTGTTCAGGATGATACTCACTTCACCTTTACGCTTTCTGAGCCTTACGTTGTCTTTGTAAGCGTTCTTGGTATTTCCTATGCTTGCATCTTCCCAGAGAAGGCTTGTGAGGCTGCTGGTGCTGATTGGGGTACTGGTACTAACCTCATTGGTACTGGTAAGTACAAGATTAAGAGCAACGATGACACCACTGAGGTAGTTCTTGAGCGTTTTGACGACTACCATGATGGCAAGCCTGCTCTGGATGAGATTCGTATTCACTACTACGACGATTCCAACACTCAGCTGCTTGCATTCAAGAACAATGATATCGACTACTGTGATCTTCCATCTTCTCTGTATCAGCAGTATTCAAGCGATGCTGACGTCAAGGACCTTATCACTGCATATCAGACCCTTGGTGTTAACTTCATCAACCTCAATCTCAAAGAGGGCTTTGAGCTTACCGATCCTAAGGTTCGTCAGGCACTTTCCTTGGCAATCAACCGCCAGGAGCTTGTTGACAACATTGCTTCCGGTAACGGCACCGTTGCAAGCGGTTGGCTTGCACCAGCAACCCCTGGTTACGACAAGAGCGCTCCAGCGTTTGAGTACGATCCAGAGAAGGCTAAGTCTCTTCTCTCTGAGGCTGGTGTTTCTGGTCTTAAGCTTTCTGCAAAGGTTAGAAAGTCTTACGAGAAACTTCTTGTTGCTGTCCAGGAGTACTGGAGCAAGATTGGTGTTACCCTTGATGTTCAGGTAGAGGACAACGCAGTTTGGAACACTGACTGGGCTGCTGGTAACCTTCAGATTACTACCCTTGCTTGGTATCCACTGTTTGCCGATGGTGACCAGCACATGTACACCTACTTCTACAGTACTAACGCTGCAAAGAAGTCTTCCTTCTACAACAACCCAGAGTTTGACAAGCTTCTTGTTGAGGGTCGCTCTGAGTCTAACAAGGACAAGAGAACAGAGGATTACAAGGACGCAGATAACCTGCTCACACGTACAGACTTCGCAACACTTCCTCTGTACTGGCCAAAGAACTCTTTTGTCGCTAAAAAGTACGTCGAGAACGCTAAGGTCGGAAACTTGATTTATCACTTCTTTGATATTGATATTGATACATCTAATCCCGATTACACCGTTCCAGAGGACTAAGTAGCAAACTTGCTATAAACTTTAAAGCGGCATCTAAGATTCTTGGATGCCGCTT
This sequence comes from uncultured Atopobiaceae bacterium, assembly GCA_963539685.1. Lineage (GTDB taxonomy): Bacteria > Actinomycetota > Coriobacteriia > Coriobacteriales > Atopobiaceae > Lancefieldella. The sequence continues at coordinate 21,180 of CAUTMX010000005.1, forward strand.
CATTTTCTTGAGGGGAGAGGAGCTCAGGAGTGAGATCGTTTCTAATCAAACGAATCCTTCAAGCAGTGAGTGTTGTAGTTTGCATTTCTGCTTTAACGTTTTTTGTCTTGAACATTGTCCCAGGTGACCCAGTACGAGTCATGATGGGCGATATGGCTGATGAAGCTACGGTTCAGCAGGTCCGTCATACCATGGGTCTTGATAAGCCAATCCCAGAACAGTATGCAAACTGGTTTGTAAAAATGCTTGGTGGAGATTTTGGAACCTCTTACACTCAGAAGCGACCTGTCATTGCACTTCTGACCAAGGCCTTAGTTGTTACGCTGCGCTTGGCGGTGTTTGCATATCTCTTTGCCGTAGTGCTTGGCCTTTTGATGGGTATTCTCGCCGCGGTTAACCATGGCAAATGGCTTGATAGAACACTTATGTCAGCTGCAATCTTTGGTATTTCTGCTCCATCATTTTGGGTGGCATTAGTACTGCAGATTATTTTTGCTTTGACGCTCAAGTGGTTCCCACTCTCTGGCGTTAAAACTCCTTCCGCGTACGTTCTTCCTGTTATTGCATTGGGCTCTCGTTATGCAGCAAGTATTGCCCGCGTTACCAGGACCAGTATGCTGGATGTATTAAACCAGGACTACATCAGAACTGCTGAAGCTAAGGGCTTAAAGCGCTCTGCTATTGTTTTGAAGCATGCGCTCAGAAATGCTCTGATTCCCATTATTACTATTGCTGGATCTCAGCTGGGAGATATCCTTACTGGTTCCATCATCATTGAGCAGATCTTTAATATGAACGGTATGGGTAAGTTGCTTATTGATGCAATTAATGCTCGTGACCTGCCGCTGATTCAGGGTAGTGTCATGTACGTGGCAATTATCTGCGTTGTGATTTATTTACTTGTTGATATTTTGTACGCAGTAGTTGATCCACGAATTCGTCTTGGAGAGGAGGCATCAGAGTAATGGCTTTGTTTACAAGCGATAAAAATAGCGAGAAGGTCCAAAAGACTGAAGCTGTACTTGAAGATGCCGCCAAGGCTCAAGAAGCAGAACAGGCTGCCACGGGAAAAGTCCGTGCGCAGAGCTATTGGCAGGTTAGCTGGAACATCTTTAAGAAAAATAAACTGGGCATGATTTGCTTGGGCATTGTTTTGGCTCTAGTAATTATTGCAATTCTTGCTCCTGTTCTTGCTCCCTATGGTTACAAAGATCAAAACCTTTCAATTCAGAATCAGAATCCAACATTTGCGCACCTACTTGGTACTGATGAGTACGGTCGAGACATTCTTTCTCGTATTATTTACGGCTGCCAGATTTCTCTTTCTGTTGGTATTATTTCGCAGGCAATTGCCCTGTTTATCGGCTTTGTAGCAGGAGTTGCAGCAGGATATTATGGTCGCTGGGTTGATGCAGTTGTGTCTTTTATCATCCAGGTTTTCTCCAGCTTCCCATTCTTGCTCTTTGCAATTTTGATTATGTTTGTTATGGGCCCAGGTCTCATCAATCTCTATATTGCATTGGGTCTTTTGATGTGGACTACCACCGCAAGGCTGATTCGAGGCGATGTCATGCGCCTGAAGAATTCTGAATACATTCAGTCTTGTATTCTGTCTGGCGGTAATAGCTTCCGCATCATCATGAAACATCTCTTGCCTAACTGCATGTCAACGCTGATTGTTGTTTCTACCTTGGGCATTCCAAGTGCAATTCTTTCAGAGGCAACACTTTCGTTCTTGGGATTAGGCGTTCAGCCACCTGAGGCAAGTTGGGGTCAAATGATTGCAGCATCTCAGCCATACCTTGCATCACAGCCTCTCTACAGTATTGCCCCAGGTATTGTCATCATCATTACAGTTATGTCCTTTAACTTGCTTGGCGACGCCCTTCGCGACGCCCTTGATCCAAAGATGCGTTCTTAGAAAGGAGGTTACGTTTATGGCAGAAAAAACAGATGCTCTTGCACAAGAGAGTGATCAGACAAAAGAAACCAAAGATGCATCATTTGAGCACGTCATTGAGGGTCCAAACGGTCAGTCTGTGCAATTTTGCAGCCTTGAGGAGCGCCTCCTTGCACAAGAGACCGCTCAAAAGGAGCGAGAAGAGCAGTGCAAGAAAAACGTCCTTCTCGATGTCAATCATCTTGATGTCACGCTCTTTACCGAAGATGGCGCACTTCCTGCAGTAAGTGACCTCTCGTTTATTATGCGAAAAGGCGAGACTCTTGCGGTAGTAGGCGAGTCTGGCTGCGGTAAGTCCATGACAGCTCTGTCGGTTATGGGTCTGCTTCCTACACCTCCTGCACAAATTACCGGCGGAGAAATTATTTTTGAGGGAACTGATTTAACTCAGCTTCCTCGTGGTGGCATGCGTGACTTCCGTGGTAATCGCATTGGCATGATTTTCCAGGAGCCTATGACCTCCTTGAACCCTGTTATGAAATCTGGTCTTCAGATTCGTGAGGGCATCCTTGTTCATAATCCCAACATGAGCAAACAGGAGGCAGATCAGAAGGCTCTTGATATGATCAAGCTGGTGGGTATTCCTGCACCAGAGAAGGTCTTCTCGTCATATCCACATGAGCTTTCTGGTGGCATGCGACAGCGTGTCATGATTGCTATGGCTCTTGCCTGCCAGCCATCACTGCTTATCTGCGACGAGCCAACAACCGCTCTTGACGTAACGGTTCAGGCACAGATTCTGCAGATTATCGATCGCATGAAGCAAGATTTGGGCACCGCTGTCATGTTGATTACGCATGACATGGGTGTTGTTTCCGAGATGGCTGACTGGGTTCTTGTCATGTACGCTGGTCATCGTGTTGAGTATGCGCAGTCTGCAGAGCTCTTTACTAACCCTCTGCACCCTTATGCTCAGGGCTTGATTGCGTCCATTCCATCGTTTGACGAGCGCACCAAGGAACTCTATGCAATTCCTGGTAGCGTTCCTATGCTTTCTCACATGCCTTCTGGTTGCCCATTCCATCCACGTTGTCCGTTTGCTAAGGACATTTGTAAGAATCGTCGTCCTAGCTTGACTGCTGTTGGTGAAGACAATTGCCATACTGTCAGCTGTTGGAAATACACTGATGAGTGGGGTGAGTAGTCATGGCAGAAGAGAAGAACACAGACGTCAAGGACCTTTCTGGCGAGAAAACCATCTTGTCCGTAAAGAACTTGGTTAAGCGATTCCCCATCAAAAACGGTGTATTTGGTCGTTCTAACGCTTCCGTTCATGCTGTTGAGGACGTTTCTTTTGAACTCAGGCGTAAAGAGACCCTGGCTATTGTTGGTGAGTCTGGCTGCGGAAAGTCCACAACAGGCAAGTGTGTACTGCGTCTCACCGAGCCAACCTCTGGTACGGTTGAGCTTGATGGAGAAGACTTCACCTCACTTAAGGGGGAAGACCTCAAGCGTGCTCGTCAGAAGATGAAGCTTATCTTCCAGGATCCTTACAGCTCACTGAACCCTCGTATGACGGTCATGGATATCATTGGCGAGCCTATTGATATTGCAGGCACCTATAAGACAAAGGCAGAGCGTGATGCTCGCATTGAAGAGGTTATGGAGGAAGTTGGCCTTAACCTTGAGTTCAAGTACCGCTACCCTCACGAGTTCTCGGGCGGTCAGCGCCAGCGTATTGGTATTGCTCGCGCTATTGTGCTTGAACCAGAGATTGTTGTCTGCGATGAGCCTGTTTCTGCTTTGGACGTTTCTGTTCAGGCAAAGGTAATCAATCTGCTTGAAGAGCTTCAGAAGGACCACGGTCTGGCCTATATCTTTATCAGTCATGATCTTTCCGTTGTTCGCCACATTGCAGATACTGTTATGGTCATGTACCTGGGCCACCAGATGGAGTTTGCTACTAAAGACGCCCTCTTTGAGCGCCCACTGCACCCATATACTCAGGCACTTTTGGACGTTATTCCTCGTATTCGCCACGAGCGCATTCAGGAAAAGCGTATTCTCCAAGGCGATGTTCCAAGCCCTGCAAATCCACCTTCGGGTTGTGTATTCCACACGCGCTGCCCTAAGGCAATGAAGGTTTGCTCCGAGCGCATTCCTGAGCGCATCGAGGCTGAGTCGGGTCACTTCTGCGCCTGCCACCTGTACGACGCGTCGCTTTCTGATTCCGACCGCACACCTCAGGTTGCACATGCTATTGAGGCGGCTCAGAAGGCCGTAGAAGAAGCGCGCCTTGAGGAGAAGATTTCCGAGTAGCGCCTACTGTTGTCGTGTCTTAAAACGGCTTACAAACACAAAAGGGCGAGAAGACCAATCGATCTTCTCGCCCTTGTTTTGTATGAAGGAAACGCTTACTTCTTCTTCACCTTATCGAAGTGAGGGTTAACCAAAACGGTGAGGCCGGTAAACTCTGGCTTCAAGACGTAAGGCATCTGAGGCCAGTCGATAGGCAGGCAAGCATAGTCTGTGTGAGTCATAAGACTGTCTGCCTGACGGGTAAGCTCCAGGACCTTATCGTTGTCGTTAACGGTTGAACGAGCCTGATCAACCAGGCTGTCAAACTCGGTGCTGTTGTAGAAGGAAGACTTCTTTGCAGCGCGGTCAGAGCGGAAGTAAGAGCCCATGTGCTCAACACCCTGGAACGAGAGAGTAGACCAGGTAACAAGAGTGACTTCAAGCTCTCCGTTGGTACGTGCGTCGCTCCAAACGCCAGAGTCAATAACACTTACGTTACAGGTAACGCCAATCTTGGACCAAGCATCCTGAAGGGCAACCATGAGGTTCTGGTCCTGGCTTCTGACCTGTGCATTAAGAGTGAGGTTAGAAACACCTGCCTGTGCAAGAAGCTGCTTTGCCTTGTCTACGTTGTACTCAAACTCTGGAGCGGACTCATTGTAGCCAGTCTCAGAAGATGGGATAAACGACTTAGCAGGCTTTGCAACACCAGAAAGAATGGTGCTGCAAATGGTATCTCTGTCAATTGCCATAGAGAGCGCCTGACGAACGCGAACATCTTTGAGATTCTCGCTCTTAAGGTTCAAGTTTACAAACTGCGTGGATGCAGGCGTGTAGTTGACAATCTCTTTGGAGATAGACTCATCATTTTGGTACTGCTGGATAAGAGACTGAGAAATAAAGACCAGGTCAACATCGTTGTTCTTGTAGTTAAGAATACGGGTGTTAGCATCGTCAATGTAGACAAATCTGAGCTCATCCAGGCCAGGCTTGCCCTCATGGTAGTCAGCAAATCCCTCAAGAACAACTTCTGTGGTGCTGTCATTAGAGACAAGCTTGAAAGCACCAGTACCAATAAAGTTGGTCTCAGTGCCCCATGCCTCACCAGCCTCTTTACAGGCCTTCTCTGGGTAGATAACTGCATAGAACTGAGCCATGATTGCGTTGAAGGTTGAATAAGGCTGTGTCAGTTTGATGTCAAAGTGACGGTCGTCCTTAATAACAATGCCAGAAAGCTCTTCAGTTTTACCAGCAATAATGTCTTTAGCGCCCTCAATGTACGCATAGGAGTCAATTGAGGTTGCCTTGGTAGCAGGCAAGAACATACGCGTGAAGGTGTACTTAACGTCAGACGCCTTAAGGGTTTCTCCATTGTGGAATTTGACGCCATCCTTAAGCTCATATGAGTAGGTAAGGCCATCATCAGAGACAGTTGGAAGTCCAGTTACCAGATTTGGCTCAATTTCTTTTGTGTCTGGATTAAGTACCAGCAAAGACTCTGCAACTGCTTCAGATACACCAACAGAACCAGAAGTCTTCTGAGTGTCAAAGGTTACCTTTGGGTTGTTTACACCAAAGCGCAATACCTTTTTCTCTGCGTCTCCGCCAGCTGAACCGCCACAAGCAGAAAGTAGTGAAGCAGAACCGGCGGCAACGGCAGCCGCCAAAGATCCACGTAAAAATGATTTACGGGAAAGGTTATTAAATACGTGCTCTTTCATAGGGCGCCTTCCGTTTGCATTTTCGAAATACGAAGCTTTAAATGTAAAAACTGGCTTCTTAATACCCAAATTAATTGTACGCAATACAGAAAAATGTTTCATTGATGAAAAAACATTGTGGAGGAGGGCTTGCTAGAGTGGCACGAAAAGCGCAAAAGCGATAAAGTCAAAGACTCAATAAGGGTCAACCTTTACTGTTATGTTGTTTGAAGAACTGAGTGTTAAGAGGATTTTGTGGTTATTCCAGATATTGTCAAAGATGCATTTAGTGATGTTCCCAAGCTTCCTGCTTCTGAGCGCCCTCTTATCTGTGTGACTCCTCGCTGGATGCCTGAAGAAAATTTTTCTGATTCTGCTTCTGTAGCACAAATTCAGCTTGACGCCATTCTTGCAGCTGGCGGCATTCCAATCATGATGCCTCTCACAGAAGACCCAGAGGTTATTGCTCAGTTTGTTGAGATGTGTGATGGCTTCTGCCTTACGGGAGGTCACGATGTTGACCCTCGTAATTGGGGAGAAGAGCCACGCGACCTTAATCGTTTGTGCCCTATACGAGATGCGCTTGAGTTTGAGCTGGTAAAGCAGGTACTTGCTGCAGATAAACCTTTACTTGCTATTTGCCGTGGCCTTCAGCTTTTAAATGTTGTGCTGGGCGGTACGCTTGTACAAGATCTGCATACCATGGAGCCAGCAGAAAATCATACTTTCTGGACTCATTCAGCAAATCTGTATCATCCAGCTCATGCGGTTCATGTTCAAAAAGACTCTTTGCTATACAACGCCTTGGGTAAAGTAGAAGACATTCAGGCAAATTCATACCACGATGAGGCACTCCGAAAGGTGTCTTCTGAACTTACGGTAGTTGCCTATGCTTCAGATGGCATTATTGAAGGCGCTGAGGTCAAGGGGAAGAGATTTGCTATAGGCGTACAGTGGCATCCGGAATATGGATGGAATTACAGCAAGGCTGATTGCGAACTTTGGAAATCCTTTGTTACAGCTTCGCAAGCCTCGCGGTCTTCTCGTTAATATATTGATACTCTAAACTGCGTTGACTATATGGTTAGCGCAGTTTTTTGTAAGGGAGTTTTTATGAGTGACGTGCTAGATAGATTTATTGCATATTGCAAGGTTTCTTCTCAGTCTAATCCGCTGACCGCAGATAAGGTTCCTTCAACTGAGTCTCAGTACCAGATGGCTGAGGTTGTTGCGGCTGATCTTCGTGAGCTTGGCGCAGAAAATGTAACCGTTGACGAGCATGCTTATGTGGTTGCTCACTGGCCAGCAAGCAAGGGTCTAGAAGACCTTCCAACTCTTGGTTTCTGCTGCCATATTGATACGGCTTGGCAGTCTTGGGGCAATCCCGTTCACCCTCAGGTTGTTGCGTATGAGGGCGGCAAGCTGGTAGTTGGTTCTGATCGCGAGGGTAGAGAGGTCTACATTAGCCCAGAGACTAATCCTCAGCTTGAGCACATGGTTGGCTGGCAGCTTGTTACTACTGATGGCACTTCGCTGCTTGGTGGCGATGACAAGGCTGGCATTGCTATGCTGGTCAGCTTGCTTGCTCGCTACAAGGAGCATCCAGAGCTCAAACATCCACGTATTGCACTTGCGTTTGTTCCTGATGAGGAGATTGGCCACGGCGCCGCTCTTCTCGACCTTGATACCTTTGGTGCTGCGTATGGCTACACCATTGACGGCGGTCCCTTTGGTGAGTTCTGCTACGAGACGTTCAATGCTGCTGAGGTGTTTGTGCGAGCTCATGGACTTTCCGTTCATACAGGTACCGCAAAAGGCCAGATGATTAATGCATCTGAGGCAATCATGCGCTTCCACGAGCTGCTTCCACCTGCGGAGCGTCCTGAGTTCACTGAGGGCTATGATGGCTTCTTCTATCTGGAGCGCGTCAATGGTGATTGTGAGTCTGCTCGCGCTGATTACATTATTCGTGACCACGATCAGGCAAAGGTTGAGCGCCGCAAGCAGTTGATGGTTGACGCTGCGGCGTATGTAAACAAGCAGATTGGCTCCGAGGTACTCTCTGTTGAGATTCACGATCAGTATCACAACTTGGCTGATATTGTCCTAAAACCTGAGTATGCGCACTTAATTGAGAACGCTCGTACTGCATACGAGAAGGTCGGCGTAGAGATGACCTGCATTCCAATGCGCGGCGGCACCGACGGATCCCAACTTTCCTTTAGAGGATTCCCGTGCGCTAATCTTTCTGCTTGCTACTACAATGCTCATGGTGTCAGAGAGTTTGTTCCTGTCCCAGAGCTTGAGAGCATGGTTGACATGCTTGAGCACCTGGTAGAGCTCTACACCCATCCACAAAACTAGGAGATTTCATGACTCATTTTGAGACTGATACACAGTATCTGATTGACACTACAAAGAAACTTGTTGAGTGCGATAGTCCTGTTGGCTACTATGAGCGCATTCACGAGCTGCTTCGTGAGCTTGTTGCTGAGGCAGGCTATGAGCTTCAAATTGACAATAAGGCTACTGCATACGTCCTGGTAGAAGGCAAGGATACCAGTAAGACTGTTGGCGTTAATGCCCACCTTGATACCATTGGCCTGATTGTCCGTGGCTTCAACTCAGACGGTACGCTGCGCGTTCGTCAGCTGGGCGGCATCAACTACCACAGCATTGAGGGCGAGACCTGCCACGTTGTCTGTAGAGACGGCTCCGTTGTTGATGGCCAGGTTATCTGCAACCACCACTCTGTCCACGTTTTTGAAGACGCTAGAACCATGGAGCGCAACGAGGACAACATGTCCATCTCGCTCATCGCTGACGTTTCTTCTGCTGAGGAAGCCCGTGCACTGGGCGTCTCCGAGGGTGCGGTTGTTGCCATTGACCCTCACTTTGAGATGTATGACAACGGCTATATGGTTTCTCGCTTTATCGACGATAAGGCTTGTGTTGCAGCACAGCTTCACACGCTTCGTTGGCTTGCACAGTCTGGCGAGAAACCCCTCTATAACACCTTGTTTGCATTCCCTATGTACGAGGAGATTGGTCACGGCGGCGCATTCTTGCCTGTTGAGGTAGATGAATACGTATCGCTGGACATCACCCTTATTGGTCCAGACTACAATTCAAATGAACACCACGTAGGCATCATTGTTTCTGATATTCGCTCGCCTTACGATTGGGAAGTTTCCAACAAGCTTATTGCCTGCGCGCAGGAGGTTGTTGAGCCAGAAAAGTGGAATCAGCAGGTTGCCTTCCACTTCTCAACTGACGCAAATGCTGCGTACTTCTCTGGTAATGATCTAAAGAGTGGCGCATTTGGTCCAGCTTGTCTCAACACTCACGGTCGTGAGCGCTGCCACATCGATGCAATCATCGGCACCGAGAATCTGTGCCGCGCGTACGTCCTTGGATATGGCGAGAAGAACTAGTTCTTCTCGCCATGGGTGCAGCTTACTCTTATGGATATATCAAAGAGTTTGTAAGATATGCTGTATATCGTGTGAATTTTGCTGTAGACGTGATAAGGTAGCCTCAGTTAACTTTTCGAGTCAGGAGTGATTCATGGATAGACGTTCGTTCCTTAAGCTTGCAGGTCTTATTCCAGCTACAGCACTGTTTGGCTGCAAGGGAACAGACCAAGAGAAGTCTCAAGACGCCACAAAAGATGAGGCTAAGAAATCTGATCCTGTTGCGGTAAAAGTTGCAACGCTCAAAGGACCTACTGCTATGGGCTTGGTTAAGTTCATGAGCGAGGTAGAGGCGCAAAACATCACCGATAACAACTACTCGTTTGAGATTTTGGATGCCCCTGATCAGGTGGTTGCTAAGGTTGCCCAGGGTGATGTAGACGTTGCTTCTATTCCTGCAAACCTTGCAGCTACGCTGTTCAATAAGACTAAGGGTGCCTATAAGGTAGCTTGCCTCAACGTACTGAATGTTCTCTACATTGTTGAGACAGGGAGCGCCATCTCCAAGCTTGCTGACCTCAAGGGAAAGACGCTTTACGCTTCCGGTAAGGGCGCTGTCCCAGAGTACACGCTGTCTTACCTGCTCAGCAAAAACGGCATGACGCTTGGTGAGGATGTCCAGGTAGAGTGGAAGAGTGAGCATACCGAGTGTGTTGCCGCTCTGGCACAAGACCCAGAGGGAATTGCGCTGCTCCCACAGCCTTTTGTTACGGTGGCACAAACCAAGAACAACCAGATTCGCGTTGCCATTGACCTTGGTGCTGAGTGGGAGGCAGTCAATCCTCAGAGCAAGCTGATTGCGGGTGTGACCATTATTTCTTCAAAGCTGATCTCTGATTCTCCAGATGCTGTGACTGCTTTGCTTTCTCACTACAAAGACTCTGTTGCATTTGCGGTTGACCATCCAGACGATGCGGCCACACTTGTAGGTAAATACGGTATTGTTCCAGAGCCTATTGCCAAGGTTGCGCTGCCTAAGTGTAATATTACGTATATTGATGGCGCAGATATGAAGAGCGCGCTTTCAAGTTACTTAGGCATTCTGGCTGAGGCTAATCCTCAGTCAGTAGGCGGACAGGTTCCTGGAGACGATTTCTACTTTGGCGCATAATCTGCACATAAACGATAGTATTTCTGACCGAGGCAATGTCACAACAGGCGCTGCCTCGGCAGATTTTTCTGCCGAGAAAAACGGTCGGGCTCAAAGTGCGGGTCATGTCCAAGGTGTAGGTCACGTACAACGTGTAGGTCGCGCACAAAGCATACAGACTGTTCGCAATGCTGCTTCAAACTGGGGTGTCCGTTTAGGAGCTCTGGCATTCTGGCTTGCCGTATGGCAGGTGGCTGCAGTTGTCATCAACCAAGATATTGTCTTAACTTTACCTGTTCAGACCATCCAGACGCTTTTCTCGCTAGCTCAATTGCGCGAATTTTGGGTTTCTATTGGTCTTTCTCTTTTGCGTATTTTTGCTGGTGGAGCGCTTGCTTTTACCGTTGGCTCCTTGCTGGCATTTTTGAGTTTTAAGTACAAGCTGATCAAGATTCTTTTTGAACCGCTGATTTCTACGATTAAATCAATCCCCGTGGCCTCGTTTGTTATCTTGCTGCTAATCTGGGTTCGTACGCCCTACCTCTCAATTTCAATTTCATTTTTGATGGCACTTCCCATCATCTACATTGCGGTGCTTGAGGGACTTCTTAGTACTGACCAGCAGCTTATTGAGATGGCTGATGTGTACCAGATTCACGGATGGCAACGTATTAAGGCAATTTATTTGTCGCAGCTTATGCCTTCGCTTAAGACAGCTACCTCACTTGCCATGGGGTTTTGCTGGAAGTCGGGAATTGCTGCCGAGGTCATTGGACTTCCCACATTCTCCATTGGCGAGCACCTCTATAACGCTAAAGTGTATTTGGATACGCCAGCCCTTTTTGCGTGGACGCTTGTGGTTATTGTGATGAGCGCACTTGGCGAGAAGATCGTGATGCGGTTAGTTTCATGGGCTGCTGCAAGGTTAGAAAAGAGCTGCTCATGAGTATAGATACGACAAATTGTGGCTACACAACTGAGCAGCTGCTTGAGGTAAAAAACATCTCTAAATCGTTTGGCAATATGGTTGTGCTTGATGATTTTTCCTACAAGTTTGACAGAGGAGTATATGTACTCTCCGAGCCCTCTGGAGCAGGTAAAACAACACTTCTCCGTATCCTTTGCGGCCTTGAAGTAGCCGACTCAGGCACAGTAAGTAAATCGCCTGATACTAAAGCGGTCATGATGTTTCAAGAAGATAGGCTGCTGGAAAACTTGAGTGTCAGGGCAAATATCATGCTTGCCATACAGGCGCACTCACAGGAGCAAAAGCAAAGTGCACGTGAGCGTATTACAGAAGCACTTTGTGCAGTTGGACTTGAAGGAACAGAAAACAAGCCTGTCTTCGAGCTCTCTGGTGGACAAAAGAGACGCGTTGCACTTTTACGTACACTCTTTGCCGATGCAGATATCTTGCTCTTTGATGAACCGCTCAAGGGATTAGACGAAGCGCTTAAGCAGCAGGTTATTGGCTTTGTCAAACCGTTTGTTGAATCAAAAATTGTAATTTGGGTAACTCACACTCCTGAAGAAGTAAAACTGCTAGGCTCTTATACAGCACTGCAGTTATAGGAGTGAGCTACATGTACAAGGTAATTCTCGCCGGCGGAATGGCGTCTGGCAAATCAACTGTTTCTAAAATGTTTGAAGCGGCAGGTGGTCTGCGCTTTGACCTTGATGAGGTTTCTCGAAAGCTTTTACGCCCTGGATGCGAATGTACGTATCGCGTGGCAGAGGCTTTTGGAAACGATTTGCTAGATTCTGTTACTCACGAGATTAATAGACGAGAACTTGGCCGCAGGGCTTTTGCTACCAGTGAATCAGCTGAGCTCTTAGAAGACCTAGAGATGCCTTTTATCAGGGAATATATGCGTCAATTCCTGACAAAAGAAGCTCCTGGTGCAGACGCTCAGTTCTGTTTTGTAGAGGTTCCGCTGCTTGACCGCGTTGAAGACTTGCTTGAGCTGGTTGATGAAGTTGTCGTTGTTGTAGCACCATTAGAGCTCAGAGCAGAGCGCGCTGAACAGCGAGGATCTTCTCGCCAGGAGTTTGAGCAGCGTATAGCTCATCAGCCTTCCGATACGTATTTGCGTAATCAGGCGGATACAGTGTTTGTGAACTCTGAGGGACTAGATGACCTTAAAGCACAGGTAGAGCTTTGGTTAAACGCTCGGTTCAACCAAAGCTCTGAGTAATAGGGTATAGCTTTTGTGCGCGGTCTCTAGAATGGCGTTCTCAACGAACTCTCTACCTTGGCTGCGGCATCATCAAAGGTAATCTCTAGGCAGTTCTTGAGCATGTTTTGACCAACACAATAAATGCCATCGTTTACACAAGCGCTGCCAATAGCAACTGCTTTGTTAAACACAGCCTTCTGGTCAAAGACAGGAACACCATTTTGCTTAAGGAACGAGAAGACCTCTTGAGGAGTATCTAGTTTCTTAACAGAAGAGTCTGCCTTGAGAAGGTCTTCAAGCTCTTCTTTTGCAGGTTGAGCAACACTACCACCGATGATCATAGCCATTTGATAGCAAGCTGCACAAAGATCAGAGCGTCCCAGCTTCCACTCCATATAGGCCAGGCGATAGTACACCAGCGCAACATCTGATGCGGAGAAAAGGTGTGCGATAAGGTCTTTGAGCAGCTTTGCAGCTTCAAAGACTTTTGACTGGTCTTCCAATGTTCTTACCAATAGCAGCGTTGCATCAACTCCCAAAGGAGAAATCCTGTGGGCTTCTTGTGCATAGCGTTCTGCTTTTTCTGGCTGCTCAAGCAGGTTGTAGGCGCGAGCCATTCTTGCTAAAGACATAAAATACGTGTCTGGAATAAGCACCAGTTTTCTTGGCTCATTGGGGAATGCAAGGTTATAAGCTACGCGCTCTGAGAGGGAATCAAAATACCTGTAGATAGAATCCGAATCGTCCAGGTACAGGCCCATATCAAGGGTTGGTGAAACCTGAGACTCAAGGTCTGCAAGTGTCTTTTCTAGAGCGTCTGGGTCTGGCTCTCCGTCCATGATGTTATTTATGGATTGAAGCGTTTTCTGCAAAGGCGAACCAAAGAGGAATTTCTCGGCCATAGACCTTCTATCCGAGAAATCAATGGTGCCTTCGACCAGGCCATGGATAACTCTGTCAAAGCCTTCAATGGCGAAAATATCAGAAGTTGAAGCTTTTGCTTCCTCAAATTTTCCAACTGCATCTGCGGTAGAAGCGTCTTTTGGGATGTTGTTGAGAGTAGTATTCCAAAGCCTAATGCGACGAGATGCCTCAGAGTATCCAAGATCGCTTACCTTTTGAGCTCCACAAACTGCGGTAACTGCTGGCGAACAAGGACGATCAGACAAATCTGGCATCTCAAAGAAGCTACGAGGAGATACCCACTCATCCGTTTGCTTCATAAAGGGCTCAACTTCACTAAACCAACCTTCAGAGTCAAAAGAAACTCTGAGCGCTGGGTCTTGTGGGAAGCTATTGCCGTCAATTTGAGTATTTGCTGCAGTAGGTAAGAGGCGAGCAAGTGCAGCCTCGTTTAAGTCCATAGATAGGACAATACGCTCTTCTCCGCGCAGGCTGCCGTTGATGCAGACGCGAGAGATTTTGCAGCTCTGAAGTGCCATACGAGCCACGCAAAGAGAAGCACGCAGTGCGTAAGCGCGTGCTGCCGCAATTTGCTCTGACTTTTCTGCAGATAAGAAGCTAAAGCAGCGAGGGCGAGCCACAAAGAACTCAAATACCAAAATATCAAGTTGTGGATTGTAGGAGAAGTTATACACCATCCTAAAAGGGAACGGCGTGTTCTCAACATAGTTTGCAAACCAGAGACGCTTCATCCAGTCAGAGCTGCCGTCAGCGTTACCACTAAAAGGAGCAACTTGTTCAGAGAGGGAAGCGGACTTGGGCATGAGGCTTGCTACCTGCGAGAGGCTAGTACGAACAAGCTGAAGATCTGTCTCAGATGCATGAGTATCTTTTAGAGCCGCAACATCTTGTGAAATGTTGAGGATTGCTTCAGTTGCAATAAATGCGTCGTACTCTTCTGGTCCACACTCAAGGGTGTTGGCGTTGAACCACCAACGACCCGTTCTATCAAGCTTATGGACATCACCTTTGGGCAGATTGGTATTCTCGAGATTTTTAGAGCGCGTCAGCATCTCCTGAAGACCTGTCTCTGTAATCTGATTGTTTGCAACAAGGTCTTTAAGAGAGGCGATGACATTATTTGAGCGCAGCAAAATGTTCTCTAGGGTAGAACCCTGAGATTGCTTTGAAGCTTTATTTAGCGAGAAAAGATCTGAGACGCCCAAGGTATCTCCTTTATCTGATGTAACTTGTTTATTTAGGTGCTAGTTTAGCGCATATAGGTAATTTATTTATTACCCGTCACACTTTGAAACTATACTGCAATTTATAAAAAGTATAGAACAAGTGTTTCAGTTTTGGGAAGTGGGGTATACTACATTCACAAGAAAAGGAGAATCTCATGGACACATCTCATGCTGAAGATCAACATAAAGAATATATAGGTGCTGAACTGCGCCGATTTGGTCGTGAAGCAGGAGAAGAGAAGCTCCAGGTAGTATCTCCTTTTGAGCCTGCAGGTGATCAGCCGCAGGCAATAGAAAAGCTTGCCCAAGGAATTGAAGACGGGCTTAGGTATCAGACGCTCCTAGGTGTTACGGGCTCGGGTAAGACCTTCTCTATGGCTAAAACTATCGAGAAGCTCAACCGCCCCACGCTTATTATGGAGCCCAATAAAACACTGGCTGCCCAGGTTGCCTCAGAGATGAAGGAGCTCTTTCCTAACAACGCTGTTGTGTATTTTGTCTCGTACTATGACTACTACCAGCCAGAAGCGTATGTTCCGCAATCAGATACGTACATAGAAAAAGATGCTTCTATTAATGAAGAGGTGGAGAAACTCCGTCACCAGGCAACTTCGTCGCTTTTGTCTAGACGAGATGTCATCGTAGTTGCATCTGTATCCTGTATTTATGGTATTGGCAGCCCTCAAGACTATGCAGGTCTTGCTCCTAATGTAGACAAATCCGTTCCTCTTGAGCGTGATGATTTTATTAAAGATCTTATTGATGTTCAGTACGATAGAAATGATTATGACCTGCAGCGCGGTATGTTTAGGGTGCGTGGAGACGTTGTTGATGTGTTCCCGCCGTATGCAGAAAACCCACTGCGTATTGAGTTCTTTGGCGATGAAGTAGAAAGCATTTCAGAGGTTAGTAATGTAACGGGAGAAGTACTGAGAGAGTTTGATGCTATCCCCATTTGGCCTGCATCTCACTATGTTACTGAGCGTCCAAAGATTACCCACGCACTTACAACCATTTCTGAAGAGATGGAAGCTCGTGTTAAAGAGCTTAAAGAAAACGATAAATTACTAGAAGCTCAGCGTCTTGCTCAGAGAACAAACTATGACTTAGAGATGCTTGAAACTATGGGTTATTGCAATGGTATTGAGAACTATTCGCGCCATTTGGATGGTCGTGCTCCAGGTGAGCCTCCCTATACGCTCATTGATTATTTCCCTAAAGATATGATTTGCATTATCGATGAGTCTCACGTTACGGTTCCTCAAATTAGAGGTATGTATGAGGGTGATAGATCTCGTAAAGTTACGCTGGTAGATCACGGATTTAGACTTCCTTCCGCGCTTGATAACAGACCACTCAGATTTGACGAGTTTGAGGGACGTATCCCGCAGTTCATTTATGTTTCCGCAACTCCTGGAGACTATGAAGAGACGGTTGCTCAGCAACAGGTTGAGCAGATTATTCGTCCAACGGGCCTCCTTGATCCAAAGATTGATGTGAGACCAGTAAGAGGTCAGATTGATGATCTTATTTCAGAGGTCAAAGAGCGAGTGGCAAAAAAAGAACGTGTTCTTGTTACCACGCTTACTAAACGAATGGCAGAAGATCTTACAGATCACCTGTTAGACGAGGGTATCAAAGTTAACTACATGCACTCAGATACGGCTACGCTTGACCGTGTAGAAATCATTAGAGATTTACGTCAGGGAAAAATTGACGTGCTTGTTGGAATCAATCTTTTGCGAGAAGGACTTGATATTCCAGAGGTTTCTCTTGTAGCTATTCTTGATGCAGATAAAGAGGGCTTCTTAAGAAACAGAAGGTCTCTTATTCAGACTATGGGTAGAGCAGCAAGAAACGCTTCTGGCCAGGTCATTATGTACGCCGATAAAATCACTGATTCTATGCGTATTGCCATTGATGAAACAAGAAGGCGTCGAGAAATTCAGGAAGCGTTTAACAAAGAGCACGGTATTGTGCCTAAAACCGTTAAGAAATCTATTACTGATATTGCAGGCTTTATTGCTGAGGCTTCAGAGAACATTGATAAACGTAAACGCAAAAACGGAGAGTTTTATACCGCCTCTGATGACGAGGATTCGCTTGAAGAACAGCAAGAGTCAATTCTTGAAATGCCTGCAGAGTTGCTTGCTGAAGAGCTACAAAATCTTCCTCGCACAGAGGTTGAAGCAATGCTTTCTGGTATGGAAGCAGAGATGGCAGAGGCGTCTGCATCTATGGATTATGAGCATGCAGCAGAACTCAGAGATCAGATTGTTGCCATTAGAAGCCAGCTTGAAGGCACTACCTCAGATGATGTTATCAAGAGGCTTAAAACTGGTGCTAGAAAGGGTAGTACTCACGCTACTCGTAGGCGTTACAGAGGCAAACATTAGGCATTGTTGTAGTGCTCTACTATAAGCTCGGCCATCCTAATACCATCAGCTGCGGCGCTCATAATGCCACCGGCGTAGCCGGCACCTTCACCTACAGGCCACACACCAGGTGTATTGATACTTTGTCCAGTTTCATCGCGGGTAATTCTTACGGGAGAGCTTGATCTTGTTTCAACGCCTGTAAGAACAGCATCGGGATGCGCAAAGCCATGAAGTTTTTTGTCCATGACCGGAAGGGCTTCTCGCAAGGTTTGTAAGACGTAGGGTGGAAGACAGTCTTCAAGCGAGGTCCAGGTAACACCACGCGGATACGTTGGTTTTACCGAACGAGGTCCAGTAGAAGCTTTCTTGTGTAGGAAGTCACCAACTAGCTGAGCAGGAGCAACATAGGCACCTCCACCTGCTTTAAAGGCCGCCTGCTCACAAGAGCGTTGCAGCTCAATGCCAGCAAGCACGTCGTCTCCTGGTAGATCTTCTGGATAGACGTTAGCTAACAGGCCGGAGTTGGCATTTTTGCCCGCACGGTCAGACAGGCTCATGCCATTTGTGACTACGCCGCCCTTCTCGCTAGCTGCAGAAACAACATAGCCACCAGGACACATACAGAACGAGAAGGCACTTCTACCAGAGGGAAGGTGAACAGAAAGCTTGTAGGGTGCCGCTCCTAGTACAGGATTGGTCGCTTCAGGACCATAGAGTGATTTGTTGATTTGAGACTGAAGGTGCTCAATTCGCACACCCATGGCAAAGGTTTTTCTCTCCATAGAGATGCCCTTGTCTTTGAGCATGACATACGTGTCTCTACTTGAGTGTCCAGTTGCAAGAATCACCGTGCGAGTCTGTATGGTTTTAGTTTGAACTGAACCGTCTGGAGTGGTTCTTTCAACCTGAATTGCAGAAAGAGAGCCATCTGAGGTTCGCTCTAGGGAGGTGAGCTTTGTCCTAAACGCAACGGTTCCGCCAGCGTCTTCAATCAATTTGACAATGTTGGTCACAACGGTGGGAAGAACATCGCTTCCTACGTGGGGTTTTGCGTCCCATAAAATATTTTTCTGTGCGCCCGCCTTAACAAAAGTCTCAAGAATAAAGCGATGAGAAGAGCTCTTGGTGCCCGTGTTGAGTTTTCCATCAGAAAACGTGCCAGCACCACCAAGGCCAAACTGGATGTTGCTCTCAAGATCTAGCTGACCAGTTTGGTTGTGTTGCTCCACTGCAGCAGTTCTTCTCGTTGCATCATCTCCGCGTTCGATGAGTAGGGGATTAAGGCCAGCTTTGGCAAGCGTAAGTGCGCAGAACAGGCCTGCACATCCAGCTCCTACAACAACGGGACGGTTCTCTGAAGGAGCAGGTTGCATTGCTTTGGGAAGTGTAAAAGTATTTGGCTCTGCAAGCTTTATATGCTTTGCTGCAGGCCTACCTTGAATCTTGCTCAGAAGTTTTTGTTCTGCTGCAGGTCCACCTTTAAGATTTACGTGGTAGGTGAGAATAAGAACAATATCGTTTCTTTTACGTGCATCAATTGAGCGTTTATGCAGCTCATATGAAGTAATCTCATCTGCAGAAATTCGGAGGGTACGAAGCAGCGCATCAAAACCCACCTTTGATTCTTTAGCGGGATGCTTACGAAGAGGCGCAACATGAACTTTAATGTTTGATACTTCCAGCATGTTAGTTGTCCTCTTTCAAAGATTCGCAATCTTGACCAGCACTTTTTGCAGCAGCCAGACCGACAACCATCCCGCTCTTCCACGCCCACGAGAGGTTAAAGCCTCCACATTGAGCATCAATATCAAGAGCCTCTCCCGCAATAAACAGACCAGGAACGCCATGTGCTTCAAGAGTGTTTGTGTCCACTTGATCGATGGAAATTCCACCAATACAGACCTGTGGAACAACTTTGGAGGATGTACCGGTAACGGTAAAAGTGATTTTGTGAGCTTTGGCAATAGTGGCTTCAACTGAGTCATGAGCACCCAGGAAAGCAGCAATTTGTGGGTCGAGAAGACCGTCAGTGGTGTGAGCTTCTACAGCTGCTGCAACTTCCTCTTCCGTAAGCTGAGGGAAAAGGTCAATCTCAAGCACGTCACCAGGTAGAGCTGTGCGAGACAAGTTGAAAATCATGATACCCGAGAGTCCAAATGACCTAAAAAGCAGTTCTCCAGATTCCTGTTTGAGCACCGCGCCGTCTCTTACAAGAGCTACGTGTGCTCGTACGCGCTTTCCATCAAGGCTTGTTGGGGGCTCAGGCTTGCAGGTGAGTGCACAAAGTCCCGGTCGCAGTGAGGTGGTCTGCAACTGAAGGCTTTCAGCAAGTTGTGTGGTTGTGAGTCCACCAGTAGCTAGAACTACTGATGAAGCGTGGACCTTGTAGGTTTTCTCGCCACCAAAGCATTCTTGGAAGGTAACGGTGAAGCCAATGTGCTGGGGCTTTACCGACGTTACTTCTCGTCCCAGAGCAAACTGAACACCGGCTTTTTGGGCACGTCTGAGCAGCAATGATTGGACAGAGTTTGCTTGCCTGGTAAGCGGGTACATTCTGCCCTCGTCTTCAGTTGCCCAAGCAAGACCGCTGGACCTAAAGAAAGCCAGGATGTCCGCACGAAACGTGTCCTTGTCTTTGCAGACAGCCTGAACAAACTCTGGATGAGAGAAATTCTCAAAGCTCAAATCTGCATTGGTAAAGTTACAACGACCTCCGCCTGTTGCCAGGATAGTTCTGCCACTCTCTAGTGCTTTTTCAAAGACAACAACGCGCTTATTGGCACCAAAAGTCTCAGCAGCAGTGATGGCAGCGCAGAGTCCTGCCGCGCCGCCACCTAAAATTGCTACATCAATGTTGTCTGGCACCATGAACGTCTGAGCTTGCTTAATACGCTGAGCCTGTGCTGCTTGTCGTTCTTTAATACGCGTTGTTTGAGCCATAGTAAGAATTACCTTTTGTGTTGTGTAAACACTAGCTTTTAGGGCTTACAGGTCAAGAACGCTCTGTGTTGCGTCAGGGACAAGACCTTGAGGAAGCTCGGTGCTAAAGGTTCCTTTATCGGCAATCTGAGCAAAGGTTGCATCCATAGGAAGCTGTCCCAAAGGCTTGAGGTTAAATGCTGCTGCGGTCTCGGCAAGCTTTGATGGACCGTAAGGTTCAATGCGCTCATCGCAGTGAGGACAGGTGATGTATGCCATGTTCTCAATCAAACCAAGCACAGGTACGTGCATCATTTCTGCCATGCGAACTGCCTTGCCCACAACCATCTGAACAAGATCTTGTGGAGAAGAAACAATCACAACGCCCTCAACAGGAAGGGACTGGAATACGGTTAGTGCAACATCGCCCGTTCCTGGAGGCATGTCGATGAGCAGGTAATCAAGGTCACCCCAGTTGCACTGGCTGTAGAACTGCTGGATAGCACCAGCAACAACAGGGCCTCTCCAGAGAACAGGATCGGTCTCGTTCTGAAGCACCAGGTTAGCGCTCATAATCTTGATACCGTTTGCATCCTCGATAGGAATAAGCTGCTCTTCAACGCCGTAAGAACGCTCATCAGAGATGCCAAACATACGAGGAATTGAAGGTCCGGTAATATCGCCGTCAAGAATACCAACGCGCTTACCTGCGCGAGCGAGGTTAGTAGCAAGAATGCCGGTGACAAAAGACTTACCAACACCGCCTTTGCCAGAAACAACGCCAATAACGTGCTTAACGCTTGAGTGTTGATTGAGTTCAAAGCCTGCAGGTGGCTGTGGCTCTTTCTTTTTGCCGTGAAGTGCGGCGTCAATTTCTTTACGAAGCGCCTCACGATCAATATCTACGTCTGCCATGTCTCTCCTTATGTAGCAGTTGTATGCAGTAACTACTTAATTCTACCCATAGAAGTTTATGGCAAACGAGATAGCTATAATCTTTTCGGCGCACTTTAGCTGAACGTAGGAGGTTCACATGATTTTCTCGTCAATTAAGAATTTATCTGAGAATGACTTTGGTCAGAAATATATGGCTTGTGCTGCGGAGTTTTTAGCAACACACAATCTGGATGAGCTGCCTTTGGGCAAAACAGAAATTGATGGAGATAACGTTTTTGTGAACGTCATGGAGTTTGAGCCTGCTCTTCCTGGCGAGAAGGACTATGAAGCTCATAAGATTTACGCCGATATTCACGTAGTTATTTCTGGTACCGAAAGCATCGCCGTTGCCCCTCTTGAGCAGTGTGTTCTTAAGGGTGAGTTTAATGCTGACGCTGATTTTGGCGCTTACACCAATCCTGGGGAAGAGACATGGGTTACCTTGCACGCTGGTGATTTTCTAGTGACACCTCCATCTGATGCTCACAAACCAGGCTGTACGCTGGAGAAATCTGGCTCAAAGCTCAAAAAAGCTGTGATGAAGGTTCGCATTAAATAGGGAAGCGCGCTTGCTGTGTTTTAGCGGCACTATCTTGGGTATACTAGAACATCAGTACGCACAAATTGCATCGGTGTACTGATGTTGTTTTCTGTTGTTTGGCAGTTGGCGCATACAAGAAATGCGCATGTCAAACTGGTTATGTGAGGAACTATGGCTTCAAGCAAAATTGCTATCCGTGGTGCACGAGAGCACAACCTGCAAGACATTGATATTGATATCCCTCGTGATCAACTGGTAGTTATTACGGGACTTTCTGGTTCGGGCAAGTCGAGTCTTGCCTTTGACACCATTTACGCAGAGGGACAGCGCCGCTACGTTGAGTCCCTGTCCAGCTATGCCCGTCAGTTCTTGGGACAGATGGATAAGCCAGACCTTGACTCTATTGACGGTCTTTCTCCAGCTGTGTCTATTGACCAGAAGACCACTTCCAGAAATCCTCGCTCTACCGTAGGTACCGTTACAGAAATCTACGACTATCTGCGTCTTCTTTACGCTCGCATGGGCACTCCTCACTGCCCTGAGTGCGGTCGCGTTATTGAGCGTCAGACAACAGATCAGGTTGCCGATAAAATCCTCGAGGCTGGTCAGGGACGCAGAGCTTATGTTTTAGCTCCTGTTGTTTTGGGTCGTAAGGGCGAGTACGTTAAGCTCTTTGAAGACTTGCGCAAAGAAGGATTTTCTCGCGTTCGTGTTGATGGCGTTGTGCGTGAGCTTGATGAAGAAATCACGCTGGGTAAAACGCTCAAGCACGATATTGAGGTGGTTGTTGATCGTATTGTCATCCGCCCCGATTCTTTGGGCCGCATTGTTGAGGGCGTTGAGCAGGCAACCAAGCTTGCGCAGGGCAAGGTAGGCATATTGCTCTTGGCAGATAAGTCCAACCCAGAGACTATGCCAGAAGAACTCCTGCAGTATTCACTGGCGCTTGCTTGTCCTATTCACGGCCACTCCATGGATGACCTGCAGCCTCGCGATTTTTCCTTCAACGCTCCTTATGGCGCCTGTCCTGACTGCGACGGCCTAGGAACTCGTAAAATTATTGATGCAGCAGCACTTATTGCTGATCCAAAGCTGTCTGTCTCTGAAGGTGTTTTTGGAAGTCTCTTTGGCCACTCCAATTACTATCCTCAGATTCTATCTGCAGTCTGCAAGCATTTTGACGTATCTGATACAACGCCTTGGAACAAGCTGCCAAAGAAGGTGCAAGACGCCCTTCTCGGTGGCCTTGGTTCTACCAAGATTCGCGTTGACTATAAGACGCGTGACGGCCGCAATACACACTGGTTTACCACGTTCTCTGGTGTCAGAAAGATTCTTTTTGACAAGTACCAAGAGACCACCTCAGAGAATATGAAGACGCATCTTGAGAAGTACATTCGCGAGATGTCCTGTACTACCTGCCACGGCGCCCGCCTAAAGCCAGAGATTCTCTCCGTTACGGTTGGCGAGAAGAACATCTGGGAGGTCTGTGAACTTTCCTGTAAAGAGTCGCTCCAGTTCTTCAAGCAGCTGACTATTACTGATCGTCAGAAGGTTATTGCAGGTCCTATTGTTAAAGAGATTGTGGCAAGGCTACAGTTCTTGGTAAACGTTGGCTTGGATTACCTCACGCTTTCTCGCGCAGCAGCATCGCTTTCTGGTGGAGAGGCCCAGCGTATTCGCTTAGCAACTCAGATTGGCGCTGGCCTTATGGGCGTCCTTTACATTCTGGACGAGCCTTCTATTGGTCTGCATCAAAGAGACAACAACCGTCTTATTGAGACTCTCAAGCAGCTCAGAGACCGCGGTAATACCGTACTTGTTGTCGAGCACGATGAAGATACTATTCGCGCAGCTGATTACGTTATTGATATGGGTCCCGGTGCCGGTGAGCTTGGTGGTCACGTTGTTGCTGCTGGCACTCCAGAAGAGATTGTTGAAAACCCTGATTCCATCACAGGTGCGTATCTCACGGGAAAGAAGCAGATTAAGCTGCCGGAGGCTCGTCGCAAGCCCGGTCGTGGAAAGATCAAGATTACAGGAGCTAGCGCTAACAACCTTAAGAACGTTTCTGCCTCTATCGAGCTGGGCACATTGACAGTAGTCACAGGTGTTTCTGGCTCTGGTAAGTCTTCTTTGGTTACCGATACCCTTGCGCCCGCGCTTACCAACGCAGTTCAGCATTCAAAGCGTGTGGTGGGAGAGTATAAAAAGCTTGAAGGCGTTGATCTTATCGACAAGGTCATTGATATTGACCAGAGTCCTATTGGAAGAACACCTCGTTCTAATCCAGCAACCTATATTGGCCTTTGGGATGACCTGCGTGCACTGTATGCTTCAGTTCCAGAATCCCGCGCACGTGGCTACTCAGCTGGTCGTTTCTCGTTTAACGTCCAGGGAGGCCGCTGCGAGGCTTGTAAGGGCGACGGCCAGATCAAGATTGAGATGAACTTCCTGCCTGACGTCTACGTTCCTTGCGAGGTCTGCCACGGTAAGCGCTATAACCGCGAGACGCTCGAGATTCTCTATCACGGCAAGTCTGTCTCCGACGTGCTTGATATGACGGTTCATGAGGCGCTTGCGTTCTTTGTAAACATTCCTCGCATTAAGAACAAGCTGCAGACTCTCCACGATGTAGGCCTTGGCTACATTCACCTTGGTCAGCCAGCAACTACGCTCTCTGGTGGCGAGGCGCAGCGCGTTAAGCTTGCAAAAGAGCTTCACCGTCAGCAGACTGGTAAAACTCTTTATATTCTGGACGAGCCAACAACTGGCCTTCATTTTGAGGATGTCAGACAGCTTATTGTTGTTCTTGAGCGTCTTGTTGATGCGGGTAACACCGTTCTTGTTATTGAGCACAACCTGGATGTCATTAAGATGGCTGACCGCATTATTGACATGGGTCCAGAGGGTGGCGACGGCGGAGGAACGGTAGTTGTCTCTGGTACGCCAGAAAAGGTTGCGGCAACACCAGAAAGCCACACAGGTAAGTTCCTCAAAGAGATTCTAGACCGTGATAATGCACGTCTAGCTGCAGAGAAAAAAGCTCAGAAGAAGCGCGCATAACATGGCGAGAAAAACGGCAAAGGTTCAAAAGACAAACGCCATGAGGGAGCTTGATGCTGCTGGCATTGCGTACGAGCTCCAATCTTACGAGGTGGACGAAGACGTTCCTTCTGGTGAGTTGGGAACTCATATTGCAGAGATGCTTGGAGAAGATCCAGACGCTGCGTTCAAAACGCTTGTCTGCGTGTCTTCAAGTGGAGAGCATGTGGTGTGTTGTATTCCTGTAGATCAAGAGCTTGATCTTAAGAAAGCAGCAGTCGCATCCGGTCAAAAGAACCTTTCCATGCTGCCTGTTAAAGAGCTTGAGGGTTTAACGGGTTATGTGCGTGGCGGTTGTACTCCCGTTGGTATGAAAAAGCAGTTTCCCACTATAATTGACGAGACCGCCCAACTTTTTGAGCTCATCCATATCTCTGGTGGAAAACGCGGACTCAGTTTAACGCTTTCTCCAGAAGATTTAGCTTCATTTGTATCGGCTACGTTTGCAGATATTGTTCGCGAGGTGCATTAGTGACATATCAGCCCAAACATATGCGACTTTCAGCAGAGTCTTCTGACGGAACCCTGTCTGAAGAAACTCTTAGCAAGGCTCTTGACCAGACCTTTGAAGAACCTCCTGTAGTTGACAACATCGTTGTCCCAGAGACGTT
This sequence comes from uncultured Atopobiaceae bacterium, assembly GCA_963539685.1. Classification (GTDB taxonomy): domain Bacteria; phylum Actinomycetota; class Coriobacteriia; order Coriobacteriales; family Atopobiaceae; genus Lancefieldella. The sequence goes on from CAUTMX010000005.1 coordinate 46,458, forward strand.
TCATCAACCAATCGAGGATGAAGCTTTTGAGCAGATTGTGAGCCAGAAGCTTGAAGAAGTTGCTGCTGAGGAGAATGGCTTAGCAGTAGAAGATGCTTTTGCTAAAGAGGACAGCTCCGTTTCAGACAGCTCTTATAGTGAAGAAGTGTCTGCCGATGAAGATGACGCCTCTAAGCAGAAGGATCTAAGCCGTTCTACCTCTATGATGAGCGTGCTTGTTTTGATTAGTCGTATCACGGGCTTCTTAAGAACCTGGGCTCAGGCATTTGCTATGGGCGCAACCGTTCTTGCAAGCTGCTATTCCATTGCAAACACCCTTCCTGACCAGCTCTATGAGCTTGTTGGTGCGGGAATGCTTACTACAGCTTTCTTGCCGGTATATCTCTCTATTAAGAAGAAGGTCGGACAGGATGAGGCAAATGCCTACACCTCCAACCTGCTTTCCATTGTTGTTGTTGCAACTGGACTTGTTGCTGTTCTAGGTTTCTTCTTTGCTGCAGAAGTGGTGTATACACAGTCCTTCTCGGCAGGAGCTGATTTTGATCCAACGCTGGCAGTGTACTTCTTTAGGTTCTTTGTTATTGAGGTTATGCTGTACTGCTTCTCCACCATTTTCTCTGGTGTTTTGAATGCAGAAAGAGACTACCTCTGGCCAGCCGCGGCTCCTATTTTTAATAACTTTGTGACTACAGCCTCGTTCTTTGCGTATGCTTTCTTGGTTAACACTAACCCTGAGCTGGGTCTTCTTATTCTTGCATTGGGAAATCCACTGGGCGTATTGATTCAGGTTCTGATTCAGGTTCCATCACTTAAACGCAAGGGGATTAAGCTCTCGTGGAGAATTAACCTCAAAGACCCTGCGCTTAAAGAGACGCTTAAGATTGGCGCGCCTGCTCTGATTGTTGTGGTTGCCACGTTTGTAACTATGTCGGTTCAGACAAGCTCACAGCTCAGCGTTTCTGCATCTGGCGCTTCCATTGCGGCATACGCTCGTCTTTGGTACACGCTGCCATATTCCATTTTGACGGTGCCTATTACCACAGCCCTCTTTACGGAGCTGTCCGATAGCTGGGCAAAAGAGAATATGGATCAGTTCAAGAAAGACTTTAAGCACGGTATTAACCAGATTCTTTTCTTTACCGTGCCGTTCATGATGTATCTGATGATCTTCTCGATGCCTCTTGTTTCTATTATTGGAGCAAGCAAGTTCACTGAAGATCAGCTGCTGTTGACCCAGCAATTCTTGATTGGTCAGTCGCTTGCTTTGCCTCTGTATGGCATTGGTATGTACCTGCAAAAAGTCTGTTCTGCTATGCGTCGCATGACGCTCTACGCAGTATCGGCAACACTCGGTTCTGTTGTACAGGTTTTGGTGCTGCTGGTGGGTACTTCTCACTTTGGCATGATGTTTGTAGCAACTACCTCGGCTATCTTCTATGTGGTTATTGACACCATTATGTTGATTAGCTTGCGTAAGCACCTTGGTCAGATTGGACTCAAGTCCATGGTGTTTGCGTTTGTCCGCTCAATTATTTTTGGCCTCGCAGGATCAGCGGCGGCACTTCTGATTATGGTGGGTCTGCACGCTGGTATTGGCGCACCAGATGGACGAGCACTTTACGGCGTGCTGTATTGCATCTTTGCAGGTATCCCGGCCGTTTTGGTTACCTATGGCTTGGCAATCCTCCTCAAATCACCAGAGTCTGCCATGCTCCGTTCACTGGTATCTCGCGTAAGGTCATAGTATGGCCAGAAGCGGCGCAAAAAACGGTAAAGACAGTTCTCAAAACAACCTTGACCCCAACTACGTGCCTTCGGGGGCGCCAGGACTTGCGCCGTCGTTTTCTTCTGAGCCTTCAGATGACCTCGTATCCATCAGAGAGCAGGTTGATCAGGTTCCCACTGATCCAGGCTGCTATCTCTGGAAAGACGGGTCTGGCAAGGTTATCTATGTAGGCAAGGCTAAAAACCTTCGTGCTCGCATGAGGCAGTACGTCACACTTCAAGATGACCGTGCCAAGATTCCTCTAATGATGCAGGTTGTGCGCAGTTTTGACTACATCGTGGTAGAAAATGAGCACGAAGCACTGGTGCTGGAGCGTAATCTTATTGCTCAGTATCGTCCGTACTTCAACGTGGACTTCAAAGACGATAAGAGCTATCCCTACATTGCCATTACCGAGTCGGATACCTTCCCAGCAATTAAATACACGCGCGAGAAACACAAGAAGGGTACGCGCTATTTTGGTCCCTACACCGATTCTTACGCCGCTCGCCAGACTATCGAGACGCTTAGAAAAGTAGTGCCTATCTGCTCCGCTACGTGCGTAGAGTGGAAGCGTGCCAAGCGTCTGCTAGAAAAAGACCCTGACGGCGCAGCCGTTGCCAACCTGCTGCTGGCAAAGAAGGGGCGTCCCTGTTTCGACTACCACGTAGGCAAGGGTCCCGGTGTGTGCGTGGGAGCTATTGATACTGTTTCCTATGCAAAGAATGTCAGGCAGGTAGAGAACTTCCTCCGCGGAAATCGCTCCGAGATTGTCTCTGAGCTCAAAGACCAGATGCAAGAAGCTGCTGCTGACCTGGATTTTGAGAAGGCGGCTAGGCTCAAGTCCCGCCTGACTTCACTCTCTGATCTTGATGACCGCCAGCAAGTCACGTTTCCCACCTCGGTCAATATTGACCTCATTGGCATTTATCGAGAAGAAACCATCTCCGCAGCCTGCGTTTTTGTTGTGCGAGAAGGCCGTACTATCCGCTCGGTTGAGTTTATCCTGGACAAAGGCTTGGACGTTTCCGAGGAAGAGCTGGTTTCGGGCTTTCTAAAGCGCTACTACGACGAAACCGCTGATATTCCCGCAGAGGTTAACCTGCCCATCGATCTTCTCGACGCAGAGGTTTTGTCCGAGTGGCTTACGCAAAAACGAGGCCACAACTGCGTGCTTCACCACCCACAACGTGGCGAGAAGTTCCGTCTTCTCCAGATGGCTTCTGCTAATGCTCGTCACGCACTGATGCGCCACATGATTCGCACGGGCTATGCCGATGACCGCACTAACCAGGCACTTCTTCAGCTGGAAAGCGCGCTTGCGCTTGATGCGCCGCCACTGCGCATTGAGTGCTTTGATATCTCTACGCTTCACGGTAATTTTACCGTTGCCTCGATGGTGGTCTTTACTAACGGAAAGGCTGATAAAAGCCAGTATCGCCGCTTTAAGATCCGCGCTGAGCTTGATGAAGCAAACGACTTTGTCTCAATGACGGAGGTCCTGGGCAGAAGGTATAGTCCAGAGCGTATGGCGGATGAGCGCTTTGGCTCACGACCTGATTTGTTGGTGGTTGATGGCGGCAAACCTCAGCTGACCGCTGCCATCAATCAGCTTAATGAACTGGGTCTAGACATTCCTGTCTGTGGTCTTGCTAAGTCTGATGAGGAAGTCTTTGTGCCTTGGGACGACACACCAATTGTGTTGCCTACAGGATCTGCTTCTTTGTACCTTATCAAGCAAGTCCGTGATGAGTCTCACCGTTTTGCAATCACCTTCCACCGTGAGCTTAGAGATAAGGCAATGACTGTCTCTATTCTGGATGAAATCCCTGGTGTAGGACCTAAACGCAAAAAAGATATCATGCGCCATTTTGGCTCTTTTAAGCGCTTAAAGGCTGCAAGTGTTGAGGATATCTCTCAGGTAAAAGGTGTTTCTGTGAACTTGGCAGAAACTATTTATGAAGAACTCAAAGCTTGGGAAGAATCTTCCACGACTGTACATGAGAAGTTAGATGCAAGGGGAGGAACTCATGAGTAAAACAGCAGACGAGAAGATCTTGGCACTCGTGAATCCAGAATACATGAAGCGTATTCCATTCTTTGTTCGTGGTCACGCAACAGGTAAGTCTTGTGAGTATATTGCTCGGGAGTATCCAGAGCTTTACGCTGCATTTGAGGATGAACCTAGTGCTCAACAAGTTGAAGAGATGTCAAAGATTATCAACGAGCTCTTTGAGCAAAGGATGAAGAAACACAATCTCTAAAACCAAATCAAGCAATAGAGTTATTTGTAATAAGAATGGCAGCTATGAAGTGTTGTTATGCCATTCTTATTTTTTTTCATTCATCGCTGAAATATAGCCATTGGCCGACAGATGAACTGCTAAAGCATACTCGTACGGAATATCATTAGAGCAACCTAGTCATTACTCGTATGTCAATTGCGACAAGCAGTTCTAATGAGGTGACAGCAGATGCAGCGTAGAAAAAGATTTATAAAAGGTCTGTCATTATTGGTAGCTTTTGTTATTTGTGGCTTACTGATTAACAACTGGTTTTTTAAGCTGAATACTATGAGACTGCCAGAGTTAAAAAAGCAGGCAGCTCAGTATGTTGTGCAACAATATGAGAATAAGAAAAATGGTTTTAAGTCTGATTTTGGATCCGCAGGAAATATTGACTTAGAGACTGCTACTATTTCTGGCCCATTTTTAGGAGTCAGTCAAGCTAACCTACTTATGTTGAATGTAGATTTATATTGGGTAATAAGCTCTCAAGAAACGGTTGTTGGTACTGTTGAGCAAGATTTGGGGCTATTCGCCATTGGGTCTTATTTTGGAACTCCAAAAATGTGGATTCAAACAAGGAACGCTGGGCTGTTACAAGAAATGCATAATAGAAATTATAGATGTCTAGTTAGAAGTTTTTGTGGCTTAGGGTTAAGTGGATGGCCGCCACCGTACCTAGCTGATGGTTATTTAGGAAGTTATAGCCCAGCAGATGGAAATTTTGACATTGAAAAAAATGACGAACAAGTATCAGAGATAATCGAATCTCATTTAGGGGAAGAACACTTGGATTTTATGGCGAATCCTGAGCGTGTTGTAGATTTAGTGAGGTGACAGCAGATGAAGCGTAGAAAAAGGTTTATAAAAGGTCTGTCATTATTGGTAGTTCTTGTTATTTGTGGTTTGCTGATAAATAACTGGTTTTTTAAGTTGAATACTATGAGGCTGCCAGAATTAAAAAAGCAGGCAGCTCAGTATGTGGTGCAACAATATAATGCTTGTAAAAACGGTTCAAAGTCAGATTTTACTTCTGTTGATAACATTAACTTGGAAGATACAGAGATTGCTGGCCCGTTTTTGGGCGTTAGCAAAGATGGCCCAGTAGTAATGAACATAACGCTCTATTGGACAATAAGTTCTCATGGAGTTTTTATTGGAACTGTTGAGCAAGATTTGGGAGTCTTTGCTATAAGCGCATTTACGGGATCTTCATCAGAACTGTGGATTCAAACAAGGAATGCTGGGCTGTTACAAGAAATGAATAAGCAAAAATTACCGTGCTTGGTTTGGTCAGTTGCAGGAGAAAATGGATGGCCTCCAAGCTACCGATCAGATGGTTATTATGGCCGCTATAGTCCAGCTGACGGAGATTTCGAAGTTATAAAAGAAGATGCATATCACGTATCGGAAATTATTAGCTTCCGATTAGGGGAAGAACACTTGGACTTTATGGCAAATCCTGAACGAATCCTGGATTTAACCAAGTAATCTTGAGGTGTTTTCGCTGTTCTAAAACAAGAGTCAGTTCAATTTGGGCTGACTCTTGTTTAATCTTCACAACATATCCGTAATTTCTAAAGGCAAACGGTAGTAAAACATCGGTAAACGGTAGTTGACTTTGCTTACTACTTGTGTAGTTAGTTAAATAATTTATATATTATACAAGGTAAAATAATAGTAAGGCCCGCTAACTGCGGGCCTTCTTAGCTGCTATTAAGATTTATATGCAGTAAATAATACAATAAAACACGTTTTCATATTTTGAGCAGCCAATGGGCGAGAAATTAATACCGTTGGGCGAACTGTCTTCAGACCGAATATCTTTTCTTTTTATAGTTATGTAGATGTAAGCCACACAAGTGGCATTGGTGCCACGTTGTGGCAAGGAGAGTTTTTAGAAAGAGGCAGAAATGAGCGAGTTTATTAACCGTCCACTTTCGCGTCGCGGCTTCCTTGGCGGAGCAACTGTAGCAGCTGGTCTTGGTCTCACCGCTTGTGGTGGCGGACAGCAGAAGGCAGCTGAAGCTCCATCTGGAAAGGAAGGCGGCGGCACAATTACTGCTGGTACCGCTTATTCAACCCAGAACTATGATCCATCTACTACTTCATCAGCACTTGCTCTTGGTGTTAACTGGCAGGTAGTTGAGGGCCTCTACGGTCTTAACTTCCATGACTACTCTACATTCAATGAGCTTGCTACTGCTGATCCTAAGAAGGTTGACGATTACACCTTTGAGATTACCCTCCGTGACGGCGCAAAGTTCTCTGATGGTAACGAGGTAAAGGCTGATGACGTTGTTGAGTCCTTCAACCGTTCCGCTGCTAAGGGTAGCGTTTACGTTCCAATGCTCGCTCCAATTGCTTCCGTAGAGAAGAAGGATGACAAGACTGTCACCGTTAAGACTACTATTGCTAACTTCTCCCTCCTCAAGGAGCGTCTGTCCATCGTTCGCGTTGTTCCAGCAAGCAGCTCCCAGGATGAGATGAAGAAGCAGCCAGTTGGTTCTGGTCCATGGCAGTTTGAGTCCATCTCTGACAATACTCTTGACCTTGTTCCTAACAAAAACTACAACGGCGCAACTCCTGCTAAGGACGATAAGCTCCACTATGACGTCCTTAAGGATCCAACCGCTCGTCTGACCGCTCAGCAGGACGGAACCACCCTTGCTATGGAAATGGTTCCTGCAGACGCTGTAGACCAGCTCAAGGGCGCAGGTTGCACCGTTGACGCTGTCCAGGGCTTTGGTGTCCGCTTTGCAATGTTCAACCTTGGCAAGGCTCCTTGGGACAACGTTAAGGTTCGCCAGGCATGCCTCTATGCACTTGATACAGACAAGATGCTTGCAAACGCATTCTCTGGTCAGGCTGAGGTTGCTACCAGCTACCTTCCTTCTTCCTTTGCTAACTATCACAAGGCATCCACTGTCTATGCACACGATGTTGATAAGGCTAAGAAGCTTATTTCTGAGTCTGGCATCACTCCTGGTGATGTTGTTCTCCGCACCACCGATAACGAGCAGGTTAAGTCCATGGCAACTCAGGTCAAGAACGACCTCGACGCACTTGGCTTTAACGTAAGCATCGTTTCCGATACTTCTCCAGCAACCTATGCCGCAATTGACGCAGCTGACGGTTCTTGGGACATCCTGCTTGCCCCTGGCGATCCTTCCTGCTTCGGTGCAGACGTCGACCTGCTACTCAACTGGTGGTATGGCGATAACGTCTGGATGACCAAGCGTTGCCCATGGAAGGAGTCCGCTGAGTGGACTAAGCTCCACGATCTCATGACCAAGGCTCTTGGCCAGTCTGGTGCTGATCAGCAGTCCACTTGGAACGAGTGCTTCGACATTATCGCTGAGAACGTACCTCTGTACCCAGTTCTCTTTGCTAAGACCTTCACCGCTTCCTGGAGCGAGAAGCCAAATAGCAACGGTGTTGCTCTCAAGGGCTTCAAGGGTATCGGAACCACCGGTCTGTCCTTCATTGATGTCAACACAGTTACTGCTAGCTAATTTGTTGCCATCACGCGCTTAGCATCTCATACATTGGGGCCCGAGCGTTTTACCTATAACGCTCGGGCTCTTGTGCGCAAAATTTAGTCCTGAGGTGCACAAAGTCTCATCAAATTTTATTTGTACGGTTTGTTTTAAAGAGAGAGGGGGAGATAGTGAACAACCTATTACGTCTTATCGGACGCCGTCTTATTGCGCTGCCGATTATGGCTCTAGGCGTCACCTTTCTCGTATTCTTCCTAATGTCTTTCTCGCATGTTGATCCTGCATACAATGCCTTGGGAGAGTCTGCTTCTGCAGAAGCTATCCAGCAGTATCACATTGAGAATGGCCTTGATGACCCATGGCCTGTGAGATATGTACGCTATATCGGTGATGTTGCTCATGGAAACCTGGGTACCTATGGCACTTCTCACTATTCAGTTGCTGAAAGAATTTCAAAGGCTCTGCCAGTAACTATGCAGTTAACCTTTATGGGTCTCTTTATTGGCGCAATAGTTTCGTTTACGTTGGGCGTTATTGCGGCTCTCTATAGAGACCAATGGCCCGATCAAATCATTCGTGTATTCTCAATCGCCGGTCTTGCAACACCATCATTCTGGTTGGCAGTTCTTTTGATTCTGGTCTTTGCGTCTACACTCAAGATTTTGCCTGCCTCTGGAGCACTACCAGATCCTACGGTAAATCTTGTCGGCTACCTGGCTCGTATGATTATGCCGGCATTTGCACTTGCGGTTCCAATGTCTGGTCAGATGACCCGTATTGTTCGTACCGCAATGGTCGAGGAGCTGGATAAGGACTATGTCCGTACTGCTCGCGGTGCTGGTATTCCAGAGCGAATCGTCATTGCAAGAAACGTACTTCGCAACGCTCTTATTACCCCTGTAACCACACTTGGTCTGAAGATTGGTTACCTCATGGGTGGCGCCGTTGTTATTGAGGTTATTTTTAACCTTCCTGGCATGGGTACCGCTATTCTCGAGGGCATCCAGGGTAACGAGGCAATGCTTGTTCAGGGCGTTGTTGTTGTCGTTGCACTGTCCTTCATCATCATCAACATTGTTGTTGATATGTTGTACATCTTGATTAACCCACGCATTAGGACGGTGTAGTGCGATGGTACAAATTAGAAAAAAACAAGTCGAGAAGCTCGAAGAAGCTGCAGCAAAGGGTTCAACCTTTGGTGGCTTTAAGAAGATGAAGACGGCTTCCAAGATTGCTCTTGTCATTCTTGTCTTTGTTGTTCTTGCTTCTGTCTTTGCAAACTTTATTGCTCCACATAACCCACTTGAGATTTTTAACGCTCGTCAGGCTCCAGGCAATGGATTCATTTTTGGTACTGACGATAAGGGCCGCGATATTCTTTCTCGTATGCTTTATGGTGGTCAGTATTCACTGGTCATTGGCTTTGGTGCTACGGGTATGGCACTGCTGTGCGGCTCAATTATTGGTGCAATTGCAGCTGTTTCTAGAAAGGCTGTCTCTGAGGTCATCATGCGTGTGCTCGACATCATCATGTCGTTCCCAGGCATTGCTCTTGCAGCAGTCTTTGTTTCTATTCTGGGTAACAGTGTTCCTTCAATTATCTTTGCTATTGGCTTTATGTACACGCCACAGATTGCTCGTATTGTTCGCGCAAACATCGTAAGCGAGTACGGCGAAGATTACGTAAGGGCAACCATTGTTTCTGGTGCTCGTGCACCATGGATTCTGTGGAAGCATGTTCTTCGTAACTGCATTGCTCCAATCATGGTCTTTACCGTTACGCTTGTTGCAGACGCAATCATCTTTGAGGCATCTCTGACCTTCATTGGTGCAGGTATTGCAGAGCCAACTCCAACATGGGGTAACATCCTGGCTGATGCTCGTGCCGGCGTTCTTGCTGGCCGTTGGTGGCAGGCATTCTTCCCAGGCCTGGCTATCATGATGACCTGCCTGGCGCTGAATATCCTCTCCGAGGGTCTTACTGACGCTATGGCAGCAGCACCTGGCGCTCCTGTTGATACAGAGAACTCTGACTCCAGGCGTGCAGATGACATCCTTGCATCTGATCCAGTTCGTGCCTACGCAGAGCAGGCAGAGTCCCTGGAGCGCAGACTTAATGCGCTTAAAGAGGTTGAGCTGTCCAGAACTGATAGGCGCAAGCCTGACTTTGATGTAAAGCCACTGCTCAGCGTTAAGGATCTTTGCATCAGCTTTGAGTCTCACGGAGACGTTAAGGTTGTTGACCACGTAAGCTTTGATGTTCGTCCTGGTCAGTGCATGGCACTGGTTGGCGAGTCTGGCTGCGGTAAGTCTATTACTACCAAGGTCATCATGGGTCTGACTGATCCAAAAGAGACTATTACTGGTGAGGTTCTCTACAAAGACCAAGACCTCCTGAAGCTCTCCAAAGAAGAGCATCGCAAGTTGCTTGGACACGAGCTTGCAATGGTCTACCAGGACGCTCTGTCCTCCTTGAACCCTTCCATGCTTATCTCTTCTCAGATGAAGCAGCTTACTAGCAGGGGAGGCACCCGTTCTGCAGAGGAGCTTCTGGAGCTTGTAGGCCTGGATCCAAAGCGTACGCTAGAGTCTTATCCACACGAGCTTTCTGGTGGTCAGCGCCAGCGTGTTCTGATTGCTATGGCGCTTACCCGCGATCCTTCTCTGGTTATCTGCGACGAGCCAACAACCGCTCTGGACGTTACTGTTCAGAAGCAGGTCATCAAGCTCTTAAATGACCTCCAGCGTCGTCTTGGCTTCGCAATGATCTTTGTAAGCCACGACCTTGCACTTGTTGCAGAGGTTGCTTCTGAGATTACCGTTATGTACGCAGGTCAGGTTATTGAGCAGGCAGCTACTACTGAGCTTCTGACCAATCCTGTTCACGAGTACACCCGCGGTCTTCTCGGCTCTGTTCTTTCCATTGAGGAAGGCGCACAGGACGGTACCAGGCTTCACCAGGTACCAGGTTCTGTTCCTTCTCCAGAGGACTTCCCAACAGGCGATAGGTTTGCTCCTCGTTCAAGCCACCCAGATTTGGGACTTGAGGTTCACCCTGTTATCAAGGAGATTCCTGGTAAGCACCATCGTTTCTCCGAGCTGCCTGATGAGTATCTGAAGGAGCATGGTCTTGTGCCTTACCTTGAGCGTTCTCAAAAGGAGGTGAGGTAAATGGCTACAACAACTGAAGAGCAGCCAATTATCTTCCTCGATGACATTTCGGTTACGTTTAAAACACGTACGGGTTCAATCTTTAAGCCTAATAAGGTTCACGCAGTACAGAATGTTTCTCTCAAGCTTATGCCTGGCGAGACCATTGGTATTGTTGGTGAGTCTGGCTGCGGAAAGTCCACTACCGCAAATGTTATGTGTGGCCTTCAGTCGCCAACGTCTGGTCATGTGTACTTCAAGGGAATGGATGTTACCAAGCGTACTCCAGAGCTTAGAAAGCAGATTGGCCGCGTTGTCTCTGTTGTCTTCCAGGACCCAGCAACTGCTCTTAACCCTCGTATGATTGTTAAAGATCAGCTTATGGATCCACTGCTGGTACATAAGGTAGGAACAGAGCAGGAGCGAGAAGCTCGTATTAATGAGCTTGTCAGCTTGGTTGGACTTCCACATTCAGCACTCCGTGCCCTTCCTGGTCAGCTCTCTGGTGGACAGCGTCAGCGTGTTGCTATTGCACGTGCGCTTTCTCTGAACCCATCGGCAATCATTGCTGACGAGCCTACTTCTGCGCTAGACGTTTCTGTTCGTGCACAGATCTTGAACCTGCTTACAGACCTTAAGTCTGAGCTGGGTCTCTCGATGATCTTTATTTCGCACGATATCCAGACCGTCCGCTATGTTTCTGACCGCATTATTGTTATGAATCACGGCCAGATTATGGAAGATGGTCCTGCGAAGCAGGTCTTTGAGCATCCAACAGATCCTTACACTAAGACGCTTTTGGGTGCTGCGCCATCTTTGCTTCATCCAAAACTGGGTGAGTAGCGCTTACGTTTTTGTTTGACCAGAGCGCAGCTTAGGCTGCGCTCTTTTAGCTTGTTAGGTGGATCAATGCACCAAGAAACGCTTGAGCTTGCAGAATTGAAGGCAGCTCATGCTCTGACGCCTTATCCTTCAGATTTTGAGGCGTTTTGGAAGGCACGTATGGAGGAAGCGGATAACGCTCCTCTCAGCTGGCAGATTGTTCCTTCAACAGAAGTCACGTCATCTGCTTTAGCTCACTTTTTTGATTTGACGTTTGTGGGAATTGATGGCGCGGAGGTTTACGCAAAGTATCTGCGCCCACAGACTGCCTCAGGCGTACAAACTCCGCTTATTCTACAGTTCCACGGTTATCCAGGATCTTCTCGCAGTTGGTTTGAGCAGAGCTCATTTTTAGGCTTGGGCTGCTCGCTCATTGCGCTTGATAATCCTGGGCAGGGTGGCCGTAGTTTGGACGGAAGCTCATATAAGAGCACTACCGTTTCTGGTCATTTGGTGCTTGGACTGGACGGACCAGCAGAGGATCTTTACTTTGTGCACCTGTATCAGAACATTCGCTTGCTCTGCAGAATTGTTCGCCAGCTTGAAGGCATTGATACAGATCGCATTTTTGTAAACGGTGCATCGCAGGGTGGCGGCATTGGTCTTGCTACCTGTGCACTTAACCCAGACCTGATTAATAGGGCGGCAATTCTTTATCCTTTCCTCACTGATTTTAGGTGCGTATGGGAGCTTAATGCTGACGAGGTTGCCTACGAGGGCATCCGTTATTATTCCCGCTGGTTTGACGCGGATGGTTCTCGCGTTGATGAGGTCTTTGCAAAGCTTGCCTATATTGATTCAGCTAATTTTGCACGCCTGGTTACTTGTCCGGTGCTTTTTGGCACCGGACTTGATGATCCGGTAGTTCCTCCCGAGGCTCAGTTTGCGGCTTACAATGCCTTGACCTGCCCAAAGAGACATCTTCTTTATCCCGGATATGCGCATGAAGAGATTGGCGATTTTGACGATAAGATCATTGATTTCTTCTGTTCAGACAAGGGAGAGCATGCTCTTGAAGCGCTGGACTCGTCATTTCCTGCTCAAGCAGAAGGCGAGGTGAAAGCATGAGGGGTTTAACACAAAGGCTTGAAGCTGCTCGCTCTTATCGCGGCGTGTGGCTTAGACCATCAAACTTTGAATCATTTTGGGAGACATCGGTAGCGTTTGCACAAAATGCGCACGTAGAGAGTGTGGTTGAGCTCCCGTCCGCTACCCAGGGGGCAACGTTTAAGCGCATCACATTCACCTCGACTGACCAGACGCAGCTGCGTGCTCGCGTCATCCTTCCAGCAGGTGTGTCGGTGGCAGAACCGCTGGCTGCGTCAGAGCTGTCCGCTTCGGCAGAGCTGTCCGCCTCGTCAAAACTGCCCGCGGTGGTGCTCTTCTCTGATCTTGGTCGGGGAGTGCGCAGCTGGCTGCACCTTTTGCGTTTCTCGGCGCTTGGTCTGCCCGTCGTGGCCCTGGAGGCTCGTCCGTGCGAAGCCCAGCTCAAAGACGCATGGAGGGGAGCACTTACCGCAGAAGAGCTTGCTGGCGCACTCATCAACCCAGATGACGCTGCATCCTCCACGCTCAAGCAGCTCATCGATGACGCACTGGTAACCGCCGCGGTTGCATCGCGCTTCCTCGGGCGCACAACCGTCACCTGGGGAGAAGGTCTAGGCGGCTTGCAGGCTTTGTTTGCGGCTGCACTTTTACCCAAGGCAGTGAGCGCTACCATGGCACTGAACCCGCTCTTTGCCGACAACGCAACAACCCTGCGTACGGTTGTCGGGTGCGGAGACACTCCGCAGTCAGATGCAGCTATCGACGCGGTTGGTCTTCTCGACAGCGCGTGCGCGGCAGAGCTAGTGCGAGTGCCTGCTCTTATCGGTACGGCCCTGCTGGACCAGACCGCGCCAACTGAGGGAACGTTTGCGCTGTACAATCGCCTGAAAGGGCAGAAAGAGATGCGTGTGTATCCCAAGTTTGGCCACGAGCGCATCAATCAGTTTGAGAACGAGCAAATCAACTATCTCTGCGAGGTTATATCAGAACTTTGTCATAACTAAGCGGACTATAATTACGTAGGTTCTTTGAAGTTGCTTTTGATCAATGCTTTGGTCGGCTACTTCAGTACATTGTTGTATGAAACCAGTTGGATTTTCCAACGTGTGAAAGGATAAAGCATGTCCAGTAACGTACCATTTAGCGGTGTTGTTCCACCAGTTGTAACCCCAGATACCCCAGACCATCAGCTTGATGTTGTGTCGTTTGAGCGCTCCATTAACCGTCTCATTGAGGCTGGCGTAGACGGTCTCTTCTTCCTTGGCTCTTCTGGCGAGGTTGTTTTTGCAACTGATGAGCGTCGTGATCAGATTGTTCGCGAGGCTGTCCGCATTGTTGACCACCGCGTTCCGGTCCTTGTGGGCATCATTGATACCGAGACCGAGCGCGTCCTGGAGCATGGTCGCCGTGCCCTCGCACTGGGTGCAGATGCTCTTGTAGCAACCGCTCCTTTCTACGCACTTGGTGGCCCAGCTGATATTGAGGAGCATTTCCGCATCCTTCACCAGGAGCTGGACGCACCTCTGTTTGCATACGATATTCCTGTCTGCGTTCACACTAAGCTTCCTTGGAAGATGCTTGCTCGCCTGGGTGCAGAGGGCGTTCTTGCAGGCGTTAAAGACTCTTCTGGCGATGACGTTTCCTTCAGGTATCTTGTTCAGGAGAACGAGAAGAACGGTCACCCTCTGACTCTGCTGACTGGTCACGAGATTGTTGTTGACGGCGCTCTTCTTTCTGGTGCAGACGGTTCTGTTCCTGGTCTTGCTAATGTTGAGCCAGAGGGCTACGTCCGCATGTGGAAGGCAGCTCAGGAAGGTAACTGGGCAGAGGTCAAGCGTGAGCAGGATCGACTCAACGAGATTTCCCACATCTTTGATGTCACTTCAGGCGTTCAAGGCTATGGCGCTGGCGTTGGTGCATTCAAGTGCGCGCTTAACCTCATGGGAATCTTTGATTCTGACCAGATGCCTCGCCCTGTTAAGCCACTTGATGGCCAGAACCGTGAGGCAATCAAGCAGGTTCTTATTGCAAACGGCCTTCTCTAAACAAGAGGGGACACCATGGACTCTAAGTTTGTTTCTCCAACACATGTTTGCGCCGTTGATATTGGCGGCACAAAAATCGCCTGTGGCATAGTCACTCTTAACGGCACCGACGCCCCAAACGTTCAGTCCGTAAAGAAGGTTCCTACCAATGCAAAAGAGGGTGGCAAGCAGGTTCTTGCCACCGTTCTGCAGGCAATTAGAGAGGCTCTTGCTCGCGCAGAAGAGCTGGGCCTTACCATCTCTGGCGTGGGTATTTCTTCTGCTGGTGTTGTTGACCCTCGCACCGGAGACATCACTTACGCAAACGAGCTTATGCCAGGCTGGGGCGGAACCGCTCTTGGCTCAGCAGTTACCAGCGAGTTTGACCTTCCTTGCAGCGTTCTCAATGACGTTCACGCCCATGCCCTGGGTGAGGCTCGTCATGGTGCTGGCCACGGTAAAGACAGCGTTTTAACCGTAGCGGTTGGCACGGGCATTGGTGGCGCTTTTGTGAACCACGGCATTTTGATGCTGGGTGCTCACGACGAGGCTGGCCACATTGGTCACGTTGCAACTCCAGCAGCAGCAGGCGTTGACTGCCCTTGTGGTGGAACTTCTCACCTTGAGCCTGTTTCCGCAGGTCCTGGTATTATTCGCGAGTACGTCCGCCTCGGTGGCTCCGATACGCTTGAAGATGGCTCCGCTCTTGATGGTGCAGAGATTGACCGCAGAGCTCTTGCTGGCGAGAAGATCGCTCAGGCTGCAGAGGAGCGCTCGGGTCGTGCGCTTGGTGAGGTTCTGGGAAGCATGTGTAACATGCTTGATCCTTCTGTCATCATTCTGTCTGGCTCCGTTGCAGAGTGCGGTAAGTACTGGCACGAGGCACTTGAAGCTGCATTTAAGTTGCAGGCCATGCCTCCTGTTCAGGCAACACCTCTTGTGAAGGGCACGCTTGGCGGAGAAGCCCCTCTTATTGGAGCTGCAGAAAACCTTGTTCTACCTGGCTATTTAGAGACACGTCTTTAGGTAGTGGCACGTCAGCAGGCAAATTGCTTGCTGATCCAGCACGCCGCAAAGACACGCACCTTTAACGTACGTACATTCTGGTAAGGAGAATACCGTGGCATATTCAGAGCTTGTTGAGTCACTTAAAGGAAAACTCATTGTCAGCGTCCAGGCGTATCCTGGTGAGCCTATGAGGCATCCAGAGACCATGGCTCAGATTGCACGCGCTTGTGAGCTTGGCGGCGCTGCAGCTATTAGGTGCCAGGGTTTGTCCGACATCTCTGCCATTAAAGGCAGGGTTGAGATTCCTGTTATTGGCCTCTGGAAAGAGGGCCATGAAGGCGTCTACATTACTCCTACGCTTCGCCATGCACGTGCTTGTATTCACGCAGGTGCAGACGTTGTTGCTTTGGATGCAACAGACCGTCCAAGGCCAGATGGTAGAACCTTTGAAGAGACTGTTGCAGCACTTCGTGCAGAGTCTGACGTGCTGATTATGGCTGACTGCATGACTATGGACGATATCCGTCGTGCTGTTGCTGCTGGTTGTGACCTTGTTTCAACCACACTTTCTCACAATAAGGCTGCTATTGATACAACGCTTGATGATGGCCCTGACATTGCCCTTCTCAAGCAGGCAACCACTGAATTCCCAGGCATTGCCATTATTTGCGAGGGTCACGTCCACACACCACAAGACGCAAAAGATGCTCTTGATGCAGGAGCTTGGGCAGTTGTTTCGGGTACTGCTATTACGCACCCAACTTCAATTACCTCTTGGTTTGCAGCAGCACTTGAGGATTAACGCTTGGAGCGGTAAGGTTTTCTCATCACGTATTTAAGGAGCGCCTGTGAAGAAAAACGATCCCACACCTTCAGTTATTCCCGACATTGTCATTATTACGGGTATGTCTGGATCGGGTCGCACGCAGGCGCTTCATGTGTTTGAGGACATGGGTTATTTCTGCATTGATAACCTGCCACCAGCTCTTATTTTGCAGCTTTCTAACCTTGTGGGCATTAACACGGGTGTTGGCCGTCACTTGGCTGTTACCTGTGATTTGCGCTCACAGGGCCTTTTTGATGACATTTCTGAAGCGCTGAAGTCACTTGCAGATCACGAGCTTACCTACAAGATTGTGTATCTGGACTCTTCAGACGAAGTGCTCATGCGTCGCTATAGCGAGAATCGCCGTCGTCATCCTTTAGCGCAGGAGGGAGAAAATCTCTCATCTGCAATCTCTAGGGAGCGCGCACAGCTTCAAGACATAAAAGCACTGGCAGATGTGGTCCTAGACACCTCATCTATGCGCACAAATACGCTCAAGAGTCGCCTTCGTCGCGCATTTTCAGAGCTTGCTGAACAGCAGCTTATGGATGTCAGCGTGTTTTCCTTTGGCTTCAAAAACGGTTTGCCCGTTGAGGCTGACCTTATGATTGACGTGCGCTTCCTGCCCAATCCTTACTATGATCCAGAGCTCAGACCACTTACCGGTCTTGATGAGCCAGTAGCTCAGTTTGTCCTTGAGCACGGCACTACTAAGAAATTCCTTAAGTCTTGGTTTGAGTTGCTTGATGTAGTAATGCCTGGCTATGTACAGGAGGGCAAGAGTTTGCTTTCTATTGCGGTAGGTTGCACGGGTGGCCAGCATAGAAGCGTTGCAATCGCACGTGCTACCGCAGAGCACCTTACCAGCCAGGGTTATCGCGTAACGCTCTTCCATCGCGATCTTGATGCGGCTCAGAAGAAGTCTCAGCAGGCTGAGTAGAAGTTAGTCTGTCATGTCCTATACTGCCTTGGTAAAAAATGAGCTGGTCAGCGTACCAGAAATTCAGACGGACTGTGAATTAGCCCAGCTTTCTGCGCTTATTCGTGTTTCTGGAACGTTATCGATGCACGGTCCTGGCAAATTTGCCGTTCGCATTGTTACTGAGACTGGCACGGTTGCCCGAACAGTTATTAGTTCTTCTCGCCGTCTGTTTGATCTGGGTACTTCCGTTGAGTACCGCCGCTCTATCATGCATAAGAAACGCAACTATTTGCTTGAGATTTCTAACCAGGATTCGCTTGCAGAAGCGCTTTCCGCTCTTGGCATTTATATACCGGGAGAAGGCCTGGTAAGTGGCATTCCAAAGAGCGTTATCCGCACTAAGCAGGCGCAGCGAGCTTTTTTGCGCGGAGCGTTTATGGCGGGCGGATTTTTGGCCGATCCCTTAAAAGATTTTCACCTAGAGATTGCTGTCTCGGGAGAAAGATTTGCCACTGAGCTGGTAAAACTTATGGGATCCATTGGTGTAAAGGCGCGTCTTAATCATCGTAACCGTCATACCAATGCGCTCATGCGAACCAGAGAAATTTATGCTGTCTACCTTAAGAGCTCGGATGACATCATCAAGTTTTTGCGAGAGATTGGTGCGCCAACTATGGCGCGCGCTATCGCGTTTACCCGCGTGCAAAAGCATTATCGCAACAACGTCAATCGAGTTGTCAACGCAGAGATGGCAAATCAAACACGCTCTTCAAATGCAGCGGCAGACCAGTTGGCGCTCATAGAAAAGGCCGAGAAACTCATTGGACTCAGAGCTCTGCCGCCAGCGGTCAGAGATTTTTGTCTTGCGCGAAAAGATAACCCTGAGCTGTCATTATCAGCGCTGGGGGAGTCGTTTGTACCGCCCGTATCCAAGTCCGCCATGTATCACCGACTGCTTCGTTTGGAAAAAATCGTTCAGGATTTAGAAAAAGATGCATAAGTTATCGGTGAGTGCGGTAAAATACTCGGTGTACGGTTTAAATGTTAATGAATCCGGAGAATGGCTCTGGGTCACCGAAAGGAGCATTACGTATGGCAGTAAAGGTTGCTATTAACGGTTTTGGCCGCATTGGTCGCCTTGCATTTAGGCAGATGTTTGGTCACGAGGGTTCCGAGATTGTTGCAATCAACGACCTTACTTCTCCAGAGATGCTTGCATATCTTCTGAAGTATGACTCTACTCAGGGCAACTATTCCCGTGATCACAAGGTAGAGGCAACTGACCACTCCATCATCGTTGACGGTCACGAGATTGTTATTTACAAGGAGGCAGACGCTAACAACCTGCCTTGGGGCGATCTCAACGTTGACGTTGTTCTTGAGTGCACCGGTTTCTACACTTCTAAGGACAAGGCACAGGCTCACATCAACGCTGGTGCTAAGAAGGTTGTCATTTCTGCTCCTGCAGGCAATGACCTCCCAACTGTTGTCTTCAACGTTAACCACGAGACCCTCACTGCAGATGACAACATCATCTCCGCAGCTTCCTGCACCACCAACTGCCTTGCTCCTATGGCAAAGGGTCTTAACGACTTCGCAACTATCAAGTCCGGTATCATGACCACCATTCACGCATACACTGGTGACCAGATGATCCTCGACGGCCCACAGCGCAAGGGTAACTTCCGTCGTTCCCGTGCTGGTGCAGAGAACATCGTTCCTAACTCCACTGGTGCTGCTAAGGCTATCGGCCTTGTTCTTCCTGAGCTCAACGGCAAGCTTATTGGTGCTGCTCAGCGCGTTCCTACGCCAACTGGCTCCCTCACCAACCTCTATGCTGTTGTTGACAAGAAGGTCACCGTTGACGAGGTCAACGCTGCAATGAAGGCTTACGCAGAGACCATTCCAGAGACCTTTGGTTACAACGAGGATGACATTGTTTCTCGCGACATCGTCGGCGAGACCCACGGTTCCATCTTCGACGCAACTCAGACCATGTGCTCTGACCTTGGCGATGGCACCACTCTTGTTCAGGTCACCTCTTGGTACGACAACGAGAACTCCTACACCTCTCAGATGGTCCGCACCATCAAGTACTTCGAGAAGTTCGTTGCTTAAGTTCTAGTTACATAGACGCCTTAGGCGCGGTCGCAGCATCTGCCGCGATCGCGCCTTCTTTTGTTGGAAACGTATTTAAAGGAGTGACATGGCTTTTACAAAGAAGACTGTCCGCGATGCAGATGTTGATGGTAAGCGCGTTCTTATGCGCGTTGACTTCAACGTGCCTCTGAAGGACGGCGTTGTTACTGACGACACCCGCGTTCGCGCTGCACTTCCAACCATCCAGTATCTTCTCGACCACAACGCAAAGGTCATCCTGATGAGCCACCTTGGCCGTCCAGATGGCACCGGCTTCCAGCCAGAGCTTTCCCTGCGCCCAGCTGCAGAGAAGCTTGCTGAGCTTCTTGGTCGCGAGGTTAAGTTTGTTGAGGATACCTATGGCGAGAAGGCCCGTGAGGCTGTAGACGCACTCAAGGACGGCGAGGTTCTTGTTCTTGAGAACGTCCGTTTTGACAAGCGTGAGAAGAAGAACGACCCAGAGATTGCAAAGACTCTTGCATCTTATGGTGACATCTTTGTTCTTGATGCCTTTGGTACTGCTCACCGTGCACAGGGCTCTGTTGTTGGACCAGCAGCTTACCTTCCTGCCTATGCTGGCTTCCTGCTTGAGAAAGAGGTTGACACTCTTACCTCTATCTTCTCTAACCCAGAGCGCCCACTTGTAGCTATCGTTGGCGGCTCCAAGGTTTCTTCTAAGATTGGTGTTCTTGATCACCTTATCGATTCCGCTGATACCCTCATCATTGGTGGCGGTATGGCATACACCTTCTTCCTGGCAAAGGGTTATACCGTTGGTACTTCTCTTCAGGAGCCAGACTGGATTGAGCGCGCAGGTGAGATGCTCAAGAAGGCAGAGGAGAAGGGCGTTAAGATTCTGCTTCCTGTTGACAACGTTGTTACCGATCACTTTGGTGAGGACGCTGTTGGTGAGGTAGTTCCTTCTGACCAGATCCCTGCAGATCGCATGGGTATGGACATTGGTCCTAAGACTGTTGAGCTTTACTCCGAGGCAATCAAGGGTGCAAAGACTGTTTTCTGGAATGGTCCTATGGGCGTCTTTGAGTTTGACCAGTTTGCAAAGGGCACCGAGGCTATTGCTCGTGCTGTTGCAGATGCTGATTGCACCTCCATCATCGGTGGCGGCGATTCTGTTGCAGCAGTTAACAAGTTCCACCTTGCTGACAAGATGAGCTGGATCTCCACTGGCGGCGGCGCTTCCATGGAGCTCGTTGAGGGTAAGGCACTTCCAGGAGTGGAGGCGCTTCTCGATGCGTAATCGTATGATCGCAGGTAACTGGAAAATGAATGAGACTTTCGCTGAGGGCGTTGAGCTTGCTCAGGGAATTGTCGATCAGCTT
This sequence comes from uncultured Atopobiaceae bacterium, assembly GCA_963539685.1. GTDB lineage: Bacteria > Actinomycetota > Coriobacteriia > Coriobacteriales > Atopobiaceae > Lancefieldella. Next base: position 67,346 of record CAUTMX010000005.1, read on the forward strand.
GCTTCCGGTACCGGAAACGTTGACGTTGTTATTGCTCCACCTCTTGTAGACCTTAAGGGCGTCTCTGAGGTTCTTACCCAGGCCAACTCTTCTGTTGCTCTCTCTGCACAGAATGTGTACTGGGAGGAGTCTGGTGCCTTTACTGGTGAGACCTCTCCAGCGATGCTGACTTCTGTTGGTGCAACTTACTGCATCATTGGTCATTCCGAGCGTCGTGGCTACTTTGGCGAGACTGACGAGGACATTAACCGCAAGGCAAAGGCACTGATGGCTCATGACATCGTTCCTATTTCTTGCTGCGGTGAGCCTCTTGAGGTTCGTAACGCCGGCACTCACGTTCAGTTTGTTGTTGACCAGATTAAGGCAGATACCAAGGGTCTAGAGATTACAGATCCTTCCAAGTACGTTATTGCTTACGAGCCAATCTGGGCAATTGGTACTGGTATGACTGCAACTGCTGATGACGCACAGGAAGTCTGCGGTGCAATCCGTAAGACCCTGGTAGAGATCTTTGGCGCAGAAATTGCAGACGGTATTCGTATTCTCTACGGTGGTTCTGCAAAGCCAGAGAACGTTGGAGGCTTCCTCGAGAAAGAGGACGTCGATGGCGCACTTGTTGGTGGTGCATCTCTCAAAGCCGATTCCTTTGTTGCAATGGTTAAGAGCGCAATGAACTAAACTTTGACAAAGTTCCTTACCACCGGTGAGGCGCTTGGCACATTTGTTAAGTTCTTGTTTGTTTTGCAACTTGGCACACGTCATTCCCAAAGGGGAGTGGCGTGTGCTATTCTTTTCTGTTGTACGTGAAAATAACTAGGGCTGGATTTTCTCGCCAGCAAGAGGGGGACCTCGTGGGCGTTCTGAATACAATTCTTTTGGTACTGTTTGTACTTTCTGGTGTCTTGACGGTGCTGCTTGTTTTGGCACACTCCGGAAAGGGCACCGGCGTTTCTGACATGATTGCTGCATCTATGTATAACGCTAGCGCTGGTTCAGGCATTATGGAGAAGAACCTCGATCGCCTTACCGTCATCACTACAACCATCTTCTTGGTCTGTGCTATTGTGATGGCTTTGACGTTCCCTGTTGGCGCTATTGGCTAAGCAGTCGCTTGCATATTTGAATTACCTGCCGAGAAACCCGAGTTTCTCGGCATTTTTTATTCGTAGCCTGCGGAGCATGCGAAAATTTACTGTTAGGAATACCAGCAAAAAAAGCTGTGTGCGGCAGATAGAAGTTATCTGTTACTTCTTAACAGAATTTTCAATAACGTTTCTCATATGTAAACAAATTTGATTGTGACCTGCACGCTGGACTCAAACAGTCATTATATGTGGATACGTTTTACTGGGATTGGTATGCATAATCTTGGATATCTAAGAGATATTTTTTGGGTTAGATAACTTATCCATGGTAAAATTGCACCTTGCTGTGTATTCACGGCATGTTTGTTGTAGGAATGCTAGGTTGCCATACCGAGAAAACCTCGCTTATCAGGTGGATAAGCGCAAGGCGGTGAGGAGAGTCAATGGCACGGTTTGTTTGGTACGTTACAAAGAGGATTTTGAGCTACATTGTGATGATTTTTGTTGCAACTTCACTCACATTCTTCCTCGCATCATCGTTTATGAACCCACGCTCCAACTTTGAGCAGCGTACTCCACGTCCTCCACAGGAGTCTATTGAGGAAAATCTGTATAGGACTAATCTGAATGATAAGACTCCAGTTATTGAGCGTTATCAGGTTTGGATTACCAATCTGCTTACTAAGTTTGATCTTGGTATGACTCCAACAGGCGATAATGTTAACCGTGAGATGAGCTCTAGGTTCATGGCTTCTATTCTGCTTATGACTCCTGCAACTGTCTTGTCTGTTGTTATTGGCGTTAGCTTGGGTGTTTACACTGCGCAACGTCAATATCAGTGGCAAGACCGCTTCTTAAGTGGTGTTGCTTCGATTCTGCTGGTTATCCCAACTGTTGTTATGGCAATCTTGATTGTTTTTGCAGCAATCGAGATAAACGCACGTGCCGGTTCTCGTATTTTCTACGTTACCGATCTTTCCAGTGGAGATACGGGTAATTTCTTCACTTGGCTTATTGACTTCCTACAGCATATTATTCTTCCAACCATTGTTCTTACTATCGTAAGTTCCGTTGGTTACCACCTCTCTCAGCGTACCTACCTGCTTGACGAGATGCATGCGGATTACGTACGTACTGCTCGTGCAAAGGGACTTACTCGCAAGAAGGCAATTCGTAAACACGCTCTTCGCGTTTCTTTGATTCCAACTGCTGTTTCAGTTGCTTTCTCACTTGCAGGTATCTTCACAGGTGCTGTTATGACCGAGAAGGTCTTTGCAATTCACGGTCTTGGTGAGTACTTCATTAACTGTATTAACAACAACAATATTCATGGTGCAGTTGCAGTTGCAGCTTTCTCTGGCGCAATGACTCTTGTTGGCGCTCTTCTGGCTGACCTCTTTGCTGCTGCTCTTGATCCACGAATTAAGATGAGCTAAGGAGGCGGACATGTCTAAAGAAGAGCTTCAGAATAATAACGAGAAAAACGTCTCCATTGATGCAGGTCTTACTAATGCTGAACGTGAGCTTCAGGCAGATGCTAAGTCTGATAGCAAAGAAGTTAAAAGAATTAGCTACGCTGGTCTGATTGCAAGGCGTTTCTTCCGCCAGCGTTCTGCAGTAATCGGTTTGATTATTCTTGGAATTATGGTTCTTATTGCAGTTTTTGGACCATATGCCACCCCGTTTAATTACACAGATGCTGACTTTACTGCAATTAACATGGCTCCTAATGCAAAGCATTGGTTTGGTACTGATGGTGCTGGTATTGATTTGTATGCTTGCGTTGTTCACGGCCTTGGCCGTTCTTTGACCATTGGTATCAGCTATGCAATCTTGACCACTATCATTTCTGCAATTATTGGTACGGCCATTGCTTATGTACGCGGTATTCCAGAGAAGATTGGTATGTGGCTTCTTGATATGCTTATGGTCATTCCTAGCTTCTTGCTGGTTGCTATGATTGTTCGAGCATCTGGCGGTGAGTCTGGTTGGCTCATGCTTATCTTTGGTCTAACTGCTTTTGGTTGGATTGGTCGCGCACGTACCATCCGTACCATGGCTCTGTCTTTGCGTGAGAGAGATTACGTCAAGGCCGCTAAGTACATGGGCGTTCCACCATTTACCATCATTGTTCGTCACCTTATTCCAAACCTTGGCTCAATTCTTATTATTGATTTAGTCTTAGCTGTTATTGGTGGCATTAACTCCGAGACCGCATTTAGCTTCTTGGGTCTTGGTATCAAGGCACCAGATACCTCTCTTGGTTATCTCTTAAGTGCCGGCTCTTCTGCAATGCTTACTACTCCATGGATGATTCTGATTCCATCGGCATTTCTGATTGTTGTTTGTGTTGGCCTGCAGCTCATTGGCGATGGCCTTCGCGATGCCTTTGACCCTTATTCACGCGCTGCTGGTAGCGTTAAAGATCAGGAAGAGGATTCTTCCAAGGATGACGCTCAGCTTGGTGATCTTGAGGGAAGCATCGTTTCTGAAGAAACTACGGAGCGTGCATAATGTCTGACACTACTACTACTTCAACAAAGCAGGGAAGTGTAGAGATGGACGATGTCCTTCGCTACGAGCTGCTTGAATCAAACGGTCCAAAGGGTGCCCCAACAGGAGATCCAGTTCTTTCTGTTCGTAACCTTAAGGTTTCCTTTAATACTGAGGCTGGTCGTGTAGACGCAGTTCGCGGTGTTAACTTTGACCTCTGGGGTGGCCGCACCCTTGGTATCGTAGGCGAGTCTGGTTCTGGTAAGTCAGTAACCGCTCTGTCTCTTATTGGTCTTCTTGATGACAATGCTCACGTCACCGGCTCTATTAAGCTTGGTAATGAGGAGCTCATTGGTAAGACCGATGAAGAGATGTCAAAGCTTCGTGGCACTAAGATTTCTATGATCTTCCAGGATCCACTGTCTGCTTTGACTCCAATGTTCTCTATTGGAGATCAGCTTGCAGAAGCTCTGCTTACTCATAATCCTCACATGAGCAAGGCAGACGTTCGTAAGCGTTGTATTGAGCTTCTTTCCATTGTTGGTATTACTGATCCAGAGAATCGTCTGGATTCTTTCCCACATGAGTTCTCTGGTGGTATGCGTCAGCGTGTTGTTATTGCAATTGCTATTGCAAACAACCCTGACATCATCATCGCAGACGAGCCAACTACCGCTCTTGATGTAACTATTCAGGCTCAGATTCTTGACGTCTTGAAGGTTGCACAGAAAGAGACTGGCGCAGCAGTTGTTCTGATTACTCACGACCTTGGTGTTGTTGCAGGTACCGCTGATGACATTATGGTTATGTATGCAGGCCGTGGCGTAGAGCGCGCAAGTGTTGATACACTTTTTGCTGAGCCTCGTCACCCTTATACCATGGGTCTTCTGGGCGCTGTTCCAAAACCCCACCTTCAGGCAGAGCACAGGCTCGTTCCTATTAAGGGTAACCCACCATCACTTGCTGCCATTCCAACTGGTTGTCCTTTTAACCCACGTTGTCCTATGGCTACCGAGGAATGCTCCAAGAAAGAGCCAGTGCTGCTTCCTGCAAATGCTGCCGAGGGTCACTTGGCATCTTGCCACCACCTTCAGGAGATTTGCGAGAAGAACCTCACTTATGCTGAGGTGTATCCAGACTTTGAGCCAATCCTTCCAAAGTGGGTTGATGTTCCTCGTAACGAGCGTCCTGTTGTACTCAAGGTTGAGAATCTTACCAAGACTTTCCCTGTTCAGGGTAAGGGCTTTATTAGGCGCAGCAAGGGCACTATGACTGCTGTTGACCGTGCAAGCTTTGAGATCCATGAGGGAGAAACCCTTGCGCTTGTCGGTGAGTCTGGATCTGGTAAGTCAACAACTTTGATGCAGATTATGGATTTGCTGAAACCTGAGGATGGTCGTATTACGGTCCTTGGCAAAGATGTAGCTGAGCTTAAGAATGCTGCACAGCGTAGAGAGCTTCGTAAAGATCTTCAGGTTATCTTCCAGGATCCAATGAGTTCTTTGGACCCACGTATGCCTGTCTATGACGTTTTGGCTGAGCCACTTCAGGCACAGGGGTGGAACAAAGAGGATATTAATACTCGTATTGGCGAGCTTATGCGTCTGGTTGGTATCAACCCAGACTATGTTGACCGCTTCCCATCCCAGTTCTCTGGTGGTCAGCGTCAGCGTATTGCTATTGCTCGTGCTCTTGCAACAAGTCCAAAGATTCTTCTGTTGGATGAGCCAATTGCATCTCTGGACGTTTCCATTCAGGCAGGTATTATTAACCTCCTTGAGGATCTTCAGGTTCAGTTGAAGATTTCTTATCTCTTTGTTGCTCACGATCTTGCTGTTATTCGTCATATTTCTGACACGGTTGCTGTTATGCACCTGGGCAAGATTGTTGAGTACGGTGAGACTGAAGACGTCTTTACTAACCCACAAGATCCTTACACTAAGGCGCTTCTCTCGGCTATTCCAATTCCTGATCCAAAGATTGAGCGTACTCGTGAGCGTATGATCTATCAGGATGGTAAGCTGGTTCCTGCAACTCATATTTCTAACGAGTAACAAAGATTCAATAAAATTTTTGTAAACCCGCACTTAAAACTAGGTGCGGGTTTTTATTTGTTACAAATAGTGAACTAGGTTGTTACGGGAATGTTTCTACTATGGAGTATTTTCAGGCGATTTCGTATAGTTAAGTGAACATCTGTAGGCCTTTAACGAAATGGGTGATTATATGGCTGACAGTTTTTCCCGTCGTTCGTTCTTTGCTTTGACTGGTATCACCGCCGCAGGTCTTGGCCTTGCTGGTTGTGCTCCATCAAATCCTCAGGGCGGCTCTACCACCACAGGTACTGAGCCACAGGACGGCTCTCCTGCAAACACTCCTCTGGATCAGCTTCCACTTCCAGAGAAGGGCAAGACGTACAACAATCCTAAGTCTCGTGATGAAGTTAAGGATGGCGGTACTCTAACTCAGCCAATCACCGAGATTGGTCCACAGTGGAATTACTACCAACTTGCTGGTAATACCTCTTACATGAACATCCTTCACGGTCTTATCAACCCTCGTGACCTGTTCCTTAACAATGCTGATGGTGATAAGTTTGAGCCAAACAAGGATTACATCAAGGAATTCAAGGTAGAGGAGAAGGACGGCAAGCAGGTTGCTACCCTGACCTTCACTGATCAGGCTACCTTCAACGATGGTACCGCTATTGATTGGACCGCAATTCAGACCGCATTCATCACTATGAGTGGTCAGAATAAAAAGTTTGCGGTTTCTTCAACTGATGGTTATAACAAGTATGAGTCTGTTGAGCAGGGCGATACTGCTAAGACTGCTGTTATTACCATGAAGGAAGCAGTCTATCCAATCGAGAGCATCTTGAGCTATGCTCTGCACCCAAAGCTTCAGGATCCAGACTTCTTCAACAATGGCTACATCAATGAGCCACACAATGAGCTTGGTTCTGGCCCATACATTGTTGATTCTTTCGATGATTCTCAGGTTACCTTTAAACCAAATCCAAAGTGGTGGGGTGACGCTCCTAAGCTTGATACCCTTGTCTACAAGCAGATGGATACCCAGGCTTCCATTAATGCATTCAAGAACGAAGAGGTTGACACTACCGGTGGTTCCGTCTCAGGTTCTGCTGAGCTTCTCTCTAACTTCTCCGGTCTTGGCGATAAGGCTCAGATTCGTCGTGGTCTTAGTATGTCCATTGCTGTTATTGAGATCAACTCTACGCGTGGCGTTCTTCAGGACGTTGCAGTTCGTAAGGCATTCTGCCAGGTTGTTGATCCAGCAACCATTGTTTCCATTGTCTTCCAGGGTGTTAACTGGAAAGAGGACGCACCAGGCTCTATGCTTTGGCCTTATTGGGCAGCTGGCTATGACAACAACCTTCCAGACGATGTCAAGAATCTTAAATCTGCTGAGGATCGCGTCAAGGCTGCTAAGAAGACCCTTGAGGATGCAGGCTACAAGCTGAACGGCGATTACTATGAGAAGGATGGCCAGCAGGTAACCTTCGCTTACACTCTGTTCGGTGACGGTACTACTGTTAAGAACCGTGCCGCTGCTATCCAGAAGATGTGCAAGGATGCTGGTATTAACCTTACCCTTGATTCTCACCCATCTTCTGAGTTCTCTGATGTTCTTACCTCTGGTTCTTGGGACGTTTGCCTCTTTGGCTGGGTTGGTAGCTCAACTTCTTACAACAACGGTGGCCAGCTCTATGGTTCTGAGTCTGGATCCAACTTTGGTCAGCAGGGCTCCGCAGAGACCGATGAGATGTTTGCAAAGGTTGTCTCTACCAAGGACTTTGATGAGCGCATGAAGCTCATGAATGAGGCTGAGAAGAAGATGATGCAGACTTATGCATATCTTCCTGTCTACACTGGTCCAGACTGCTACGTTGTTAAGAAGGGTCTTGCTAACTTTGGTCCTGCACTCTTCCAGAGCGTACCTTCAACCATTGTTGGTTGGCAGAAGTAAGCAAGGGATAAGGCGATCTTCTCGCAAAGTTCTTTTGAGAAAAAGTTTAAATTTTCTCAGTAAAGTTGCTTGAAGATGTGTTAGTATATCCCTCGCTGCAAAGCAAGTCGGAGTGGCGGAATTGGCAGACGCGCTAGCTTGAGGTGCTAGTGGCCTACTAACGGCTGTGCGGGTTCAAGTCCCGCCTCCGACACCACGAAATTTCGGCGGATCTCTTCGGGGGTCCGCCTTTTTCGTATACTTAGGCAATGTGATTTGTTTTTCCTTGCTGGTAAGGAGTGACTGTGGCAGATAACAAGCTGAGCGTAAGGCGTGTTGAGGGAGTTGTCGACGGGACCGTTGCTGCAACTCTGTCTCAGTTGCTACGTCTGACCAGCGATGCAGTTATTGTCTTTAATATGGAGGGCACAGTCCTTCTCGCCAATGAAGAGGCCGAAAGCCTATTTGCTAAGGAAGACGGCACCATTGCCGGCTTGGATGTTCGCTTTTTGTTTACCCCTGCAAATCAAGAAAATTTGCAGAAGCCGTTCTTTGTAGAGTCGTTGCCGTTTGCGATTGATGGCTCCACTTCCATGGTGGCCGCTCCTGCGCAAGATGGCACGTCGCAGGTTTTGAGTGTGCGTGCAGATTATGTGGGTGCTCCTACACAGGCTATTGTTTTGACTGCCTCTAAGCTTCGTGACATGACTAGCCCTATGCACGATGATGAACGAATGGTGCTGGACCTTCGCCGAGCCAACAGGAGGCTCTCAGGAGCGCTTCAGATTGTTTTGGACACGCTTGACTCGGAAGATATGGGTCAGCTTATCGAGCGCGTGTTAGAAGAGCTCTCAGAGACTGTCGAGGCCGATGGTGCGCTTATCTATCTTGCTGAGCAAGACGGGTATCACCTTCATGGTGCAACGGAGTCTTTGAGAAGTGCGTCATTGGATAGAATTCCTCGCTACTTTGCATTTAACAGCTCTCTGGAGCGTTTGACGTTTTATTCCGAGCACGCACTTCGCTTGCATACCATGCCTTTGAACTCAAGCACGCTCAAGCAGGGAAGAGTTAAAAAGCGCAACCTTGTTAACGAGGGAACACGTGAGGTCATAACCGTTGACGCAAGTCATTTGCCTCCGTTTACCAGCTTTCTTGTGGTGCCCGTATGGTTTGGCGGCCACATTGTTGCTCTGATCGAGGTGGGCTGGGAGCGCAAGCGCGCGCTTTTGGTTGATGACGCAAGACTTCTGGACTCCATTGCAAATTACCTCTCGGTGCAGCTTGTAGGCGCATTGTCGGCCATGAGAACGCAGCGTAGAGATGCGCTTCGCGAGGCATTAGCTCGCGTGCGCCAAGGATTGCTTCATAGCGCTGCAGAGGGCGAGAAGATCTCTGGTGAGCGATTACAGCAGGTTATGAGGTCAGTGGGCACCGATCTGAATGCGCAGGTTTTCTCGGTAGATTGCTGTGAGGTCACAGGCAACATTACGCTCCATGCGCTTGGCGCTGAGCAAGCGTTTGGCGACGCTCAGGATGGTGCACAGATTGCAGCGGAGGCCGGTGGTGCGCAGGTTGCAGCGGAGGCCGGTGGCGCACAGGTTGCAGCGGAGGCCGGTGGCGCACAGGTTGCAGCGGAGACCGGCGGCGCACAGGATGGCGGCAACCAGATAGTGCTCCCATCAACGGTTGAGGGACTCAAGACAGGAGAGGGCGAGGCGTCAGTCAAAGAGGTTGAGCTTGAATCTGAGCTGAGTCGCGCGCTTGCTGTACAAGGTTTGCCCTGCAAGGGAGCTGTGCTTTTCTTAGGCAAGTTTGCTGGCGAGCAGCATACCTGGCTTTTCTTGCGAGAAGAAAACGCTGAGCCCTTAAGCGACATTGAGCTTGATTTCTTGGACCGCGTGATGCTTCTGGTCCACTCGTTGGCTGTTGGTGCCGAAGAGAGCCAGCAAAATAAGCACATCTCCCAGGCACTGCAGTCGGGCATGAAAAATGACCTGCAGAAGGTAGAAGGAATTTCTGCCGAGGGCATTTATTCGTCCGCAACCGCCGACGCGTTTGTTGGTGGCGATTTTTACAGCATGATTAAGCTGCCAGGCCGTCGCGCGTGCATTATTATGGGTGACGTTTCTGGCAAGGGTATTGAGGCAGCATCTATTTCATCCGCAGTTAAAACGGCACTCTCTGCCTATGCGTGGGAGGGAAGAACTCCCGCTCGCATGGTGGCAACGTTGAATGAATTTTTGCTGGGCTTCTCGAGGGTAGAGACGTTTGCAACGCTTTTTGTTGGCATTGTTGACCTTGCAACTTCATCGCTGACCTACTGTTCCGCTGGTCATCCACCTGCGATTTTGGTGTCTGCTCAATCGGGCGACGCTGAGCTTTTGGACGTACAGTCGGGCGTTGTGGGCGCGTTTCACGACATGGAGTATAAAAACGGTACGATTCGCTTGCACGAAGGTGATATCCTGCTGCTTTACACCGACGGAACCACGGAAGCTCGTAGTCCTGAAGGCGCTTTCTTTGGCGAAACTGGCCTGCGAGATATGATTATGAACGAGGTTCCTCGTGGCTTTGATGGCCTGCTCAATAGGTTCTTGAGCACGCTTGACCGCTATACTGGCCGAAGGCTTGACGACGACGTTGCCATGGTTGCCCTGCGCTTTGACGAGCTTGGCAGCTCCGATTCTGGCGCATCTGTCGGTGCCGACTCTGGCGAGAAGAACAACTAGACGATTTTCTCGCCAAGGAGACGATTTTCTCGTCAAAAAATACAGATATCTGAAATTCTTGTTGCTGCACGGGAACAAGAAACGTATGTATACGCAGCCAAACATAGCAGTTGTTTCAGTCAATACTGACCTTGACGTGAGGGGAGTCCCGCGCGTGAAGGCTCAGATTGAGCAGCTCATTAATAGCGGCTGTAGAAGAATTGTGCTGAACATGGCGGAGGTTTCGTACATCGATTCATGCGGCATGGGCTTTATCGTGTGCGCTGTTCGACGCATGAAGACGCTCGGCGGTCTTATGAGCTTGACCAACGTGCAACCGACGGCGTTTAAGGCCTTGGTGCGCATGGGTCTTATCGATTTCATGCCTATAAGTACTTGCGCCGCTAAGTCGCGCGTGACTCCGCTTGCACCGGGCACACATCCATCGTTTCAGACAACGTTTAGAGTTGATCCCAATAAAATGTGCGACGCTCGCTCAAGGGCTATTGCGCTGCTGAAGACGCTGCCGTTTACCTCGGATCAAAAGTTCGACATTGAACTTGCAGTTGGCGAAGCTATTGGCAACGCCGTTGATCACGCGTGCGAGAAGGGCGTGCTGACCACGGTTTCTGCGTATCCAGACAGGGTGGTCATTGACGTCTCGGATTGCGGCGGCGGTTTTAGCATCTCCGATGAGGAAGAGCCTCCCGAGACCGGCCAGTTTGCCGAGCGTGGACGCGGCGTTAAGCTGATGCGCCTGCTTATGGACGCCGTGTCTATCCAGGAGAAACCTTCCGGCAACGGCACCATTGTTCGCCTGGTCAAGATGATGCGCTAGGTTGCGTGCGAGTACAGGTCAGTAGAGCGCCCAACGGCGGCAAACCCGCAGGTCAGCGGCGTGCGGGCGCGAGCGCGGGTCGCAAAGCGATTTCAACCCGGTATCTACTTCGTGTGGATACCGGGTTTCTTGTGCGGAAATGCTGGGAGTGGACGGGTTTCTCGCCAGGCGGATGGCACGAGCCTGACGTGAGCTTGGGTGTGCCTGATTTCTTCAAAGAATCTGTAACTTTTGCCTAAAAGCATTAAAGAATCTGTGGATTTGCCTGATTTTGTTAAAGAATCGGTGACGCAAACACAGATTCTTTGTACTTTTCAGGCGGGCCTTCCGTGGCGTAACTTTTGGATCCAGTGTGGTGTCATGGGCGCTTTCATCGAGCCCGATTTTTTAGCCAAGTCTGAACGATTTGCCGGAAAAGTAAACCAAGTCTGAGTGGTTTTGCCGGTTTTTCTCACCTTGTCTGAGCTGTTTTACTCAGACATGGCGTGTTTTTCAGGCTCAAAATAGGCTCGCAATCTAAAACCCAAGCAAGCACGGTCGCGCGCGACAAAAAGAAACCCCAGCCGAAGCTGGGGTTGTCAATTCACTGGAGGCGAGACCCGGATTCGAACCGGGGATAAAGGCTTTGCAGGCCTCTGCCTTACCACTTGGCCATCTCGCCATATGAAAAAGGCCGAAACGAATCCGGCCGAAAAATCATGGAGCGGGCTACGGGGTTCGAACCCGCGACCTCAACCTTGGCAAGGTTGCGCGCTACCAACTGCGCTAAGCCCGCGAACGCGAGGAATAATATACGCAAGTTCACGGCTGAGCGCAAGTGTAAATTTCAAAATCGTCAAACTTTTTTAGAAAAGTCACGAACCCCGTGGCGCTCAAGAGGTGGATTTTTCTTGCAAAACTTGTAAATAAGAGCAGGTAGATTGCCAAGTATAGTCGCTTGCCGTATTATGGAACAAGAACTTTTTGAATGAGGTTGTATGTTCTTTATTGTCGCGTCACTTTTAGCTCTTTTGACGCTTGCGTATCTTGTCGCAAGCGGTTTTGTTCGCGTGGTGCGATATTTTTGGGGCTGGCTTTCGTCTGGCGAGAAGATCGATGGGCTTGCAGGCGATGCCGTATCAGCTGCACCCCAGACCGCTCCGTTCTCCAAGCCCAAGCCAACGCAAGCGGAGCTCTCGGCGTACTTGGACACGATGCATCTTGGCTGGTACCAGGTGGTCATCCTCTTCATTGTGGGTTGCATGGCTGGTCTTCTTATTGAAGAGATTTGGATGCTCATTACCGCTGGCTTGACCGAGAGCAGGGTTGGCCTCATCTGGGGACCATTTTCCCCGCTTTATGGAACTGGCGCGGTGTTTCTCACGGTTATTTGTTACCAGCTGCACAAGCACCATGCCAATAGCCTTGTTATTTTCCTGGTTTCGGTTGTTGTTGGTGGCACGCTGGAGCAGCTTACCGGCTGGGGAATGCAAGAGATTTTCCACTCGGAATCGTGGACGTACGCTCATCTTCCAGATGCCATCACACAGTGGGTGGCCTGGCGATTCTTGGGATTTTGGGGCATTTTGGGTCTGATTTGGTGTCGGGTTATTATGCCTCGCGCGCTCTACAAGATTGGTGAGCCAACATCAAAAAGACAAGCAATTTTTGTTACCCTGCTTACGGTGTATCTTCTCGCCGACATTTCAATGACGGTGGCATGCCTAGGTAGAAAGGCTCAGCGAGACGCTGGCGTTCCTCCGTCAAATGCGTTCGAGATGTGGGTAGATACTCATTACGACGACAGCTTTGTATCTACTCGTTTCCAGAACATGACGTTTACGTCGCCGGATTCGGCTGGTAAGTCGTAGCCACCAAGCGTCGTGTGCGGCATGCCCACAAGACCGCACGCCCGCAAGACCGCACGTCCGCAAGACGTACACCGCAAGCATGCAACGCCGCACGCCCGTAAGCCCGCACGCCTAAAGACCGCGAGAAACCCAAAGGATTTGTAATGCACATGCCTTCTGCAAAACCAGAACATCCAACAGGCAACGTGTACCTGGACTTTGCCGCAGCTACACCTATGGATCCACGTGTAGTTGATGCAATGATTCCATACTTCACGGAGAAGTTCTACAACCCTTCAGCACCGTATGCTCTGTCTCGCCAGGTTCGTGACGAGGTGGAACGTGCTCGCGCTGTCTTGGCGCATGTCATTGGTGCTCGTCCAGGAAACGTGGTGCTCACAGCAGGTGCTACAGAGGCCAACAACCTGGCGTTTGCAACGGTCTCTGAAGACGCGCACGTTATCGTTGATGCTATTGAGCATGAGAGCGTCCTTGCGTGTGCAGGGATTTTCTCGCACAAGACACTTCGTGTAGAAGCAGACGGTCGTGTGGACCCAGAGCGGGTTGCAAAAGCGCTCAAACCAGAGACTGAGCTAGTTTCCATTGAGCTTGCAAACGGGGAGATTGGCACCATTCAGCCTATCCGAGAGATTTCGCAGGTACTTGCCAAGGAGCGCTCGCGCAGGCTTGCGGCAGGGGAGACTCGTCCGCTGCATTTGCACGTAGACGCCTCTCAAGCTGCTGCATACCTGAGCGTGAACGTGTCGTCTTTGGGCGTGGACATGTTGACGCTTTCTGCAGCAAAGCTTTCCGGTCCAAAGCAGGTAGGTCTCTTGTGGGCCTCCGATGATGTGCGCTTAAGGCCGCTGGTGCTCGGCGGCGGACAAGAAGGCGGTGTCCGCTCGGGTACGGAGAACGTCGCGGGCGTCATTGGCTTTGCGTGTGCTTTAGCGCTTGCTGATGAGACTCGCACTGACGAGGCAAAACGCCTTTCTCGCCTCAGAGATCAGCTACAGGAGCTGCTTTGCACAGAGTTTCCGCAGATGATTGTCTCGGGGCCAAAGAACGCCAAGCTGAGGCTTCCTAACCTGCTACACGTTTCTTTCCCGGGACTTGAGGCTCGCCGTTTGGTCATTTTGCTTGAGCGTCTAGGCGTGTCGGTGGGAACGGGCTCTGCCTGCGCCGCATCAAAGATGCAAATATCTCACGTGCTTGAGGCAATTGGCGCGCCGCGAGAAGTAGCTGCGGGAAGCCTCAGGTTAACGCTTGGAAGAACTACCACAGAAGACGACATCTTGTACGCAGCTTGGGCAATCGCTGAGGCTGTCAAGCAGGAGTCTGCTCGTGTAGGAGTGATATGGGAGAATTAGTTTACCTTGGCATGAGTGGCGGCGTTGATTCGGCGCTGTCCGCGGCCTTGCTTCTTGAGGCGGGCTACAACGTCAAGGCTATCTATATGCGTAACTGGTCAAAGGACTTGCCAGGCTTTAAGTGCCCCTGGGCAGATGACCTGGCTGATGCCGAGCACGTCTGCGTAACGCTGGACATTGATTTGGACGTGTGGGACTGTGAAGCCGAGTATAAGGCTACCGTTGTGGATTACCTGCTTGATGCCTATGAGCACGGCCGTACGCCTAATCCAGACGTTATGTGCAACCAGACGGTCAAGTTTGGCACCTTTGCAGAACGTGCTTTTGCAGAGGGTGCTGATTTTGTTGCAACGGGTCACTATGCACAGAACGTCCCGGGAACCAAAAAACTTTTGCGTGCCGCAGATGCTCACAAGGATCAGACTTATTTCCTATGGCGTGTACCAGGTCATTTGTTTGAACGCACGCTTTTTCCTATTGGACACATTGCCACCAAGGCAGAGGTTAGGGCTCTGTGTGCAGAGCGAGGTCTGGGCATAGAAACTAAGCCAGACTCCGACGGCATTTGTTTTATTGGCCCCGTTGGCTTGCGCACGTTTTTGTTGGACACTTTTCAGAAAAAGCAGGGCGACGTCATTGAGTGGGAGACAGGCAAGGTTCTTGGCACCCATGACGGAGCATTCCTCTTTACCGTTGGCCAGAGAAAAGGCCTGAACATCGGTGGAGGCCCTGCTCGCTATGTAGTAGCAACCGATACGCTTAAGAATGTGGTGTATGTAACCTCTGACCTCAACTGTCCTGCGCTCTGGACTCGTTGCATGGAGCTCTCGGACATGCACTGGATTTCTGGAGAACCTGCAGCTAACGGTAGGTATGTGGTCAGAACTCGTCACACAGGCGCACTGGTTCCCGTAACGTTTACGCTCACGGATAATCAATGTGGATTTATTGAATTTGATCAGCCGGTAAAAACTGTTGCAGCAGGTCAATCGGCGGTTTTGTACGATGGTCAGGAAGTTTGTGGCGGTGGCATTATTGAGGCCGACAAGGGTATACTTGAGCGGTTCATGTAAAATGAAAAGCAGTTAGGTGGCGAGAAACCCTTTGAGGTTGCATCGTTTACCTGCAAAGAGTGTTGTTTCTGTACACGTATTGTGATCCAGAGTCCAAGGAGGTGCCCATGGATCGCCCAGATGGCGCGTCTGAAACCGAGCACCCCTCATCTACACCGAAGGTAACGGTGAAGATTGGATCTACAACCGTTAAGGGTGTTTCAACCAAAAAGCCTAAGATTAGTGTTGCTCCAACTTCTTCATCTGAGCAGGTAGAAGAGGCAAAAGAGAGTTTTGGTCAAGTTAGAAAGAGCATTCTCTTCCTCTTTGCGGTTGTAATACTGTACGCACTCTATATCGTTTTCTCTGGTCAGTTTGATGAGTTTGTTGTTGCTCTAGCAGACGTAGATACAGGTTGGCTTATTGCTGGCGCTCTTTGCTACTTTGTCTACTATTTCCTGGGTATTCTCGCATATGTAATTTCAGTCATTACAGATCCCGAGAGTCCTGTTGGTGTTCGTGACCTGATGAGCGTTGAGGCGTCGGGTATCTTCTTCATGAACCTTACGCCAAACGGTGCTGGTGCTGCTCCTGCTCAGATTTATCGCCTCACTCGTGCGGGTATTTCCGTTGGTCAGGCAGGAGCTTTACAGTTCACACGCTTTGTTATGTACGAGGCGGGCGAGGGCATCTTTGCAGCTCTGATGCTTATCTTTAGGGTCAATTATTTCTACGAGCAATTTGGCGACGTTACAGTCATTGGCGTTATCTTGTTTGGCGCAAAGATAGTGATGGTTGCAGTTATCCTGGCCATTTGCCTGCTTCCTAAAATGGTTAAGACCGTGGGCAACTGGGGCTTAAGGCTGCTTTCACGTCTTCGTATCGTAAAACAGTACGACCACTGGCATGGCATCATTAACACGCAGGTAGATGAGTTCTCAAACGGCTTTAAGACTGCCGCAAAGAACATCCCAGAGATGTGCGTTGTTCTGCTGGTTACCTTGGTCCAGCTTGGCTGCCTCTATGCACTGCCATACTTTGTTCTGCGTGCGCTCGGCCAACCCGCAGACCTTCTGACCTGCCTTGCATCTGGTTCAATGCTTGAGCTCTTGACCTCGGCCATTCCACTTCCTGGTGGAACTGGTGGTGCAGAGGGTGGCTTTGCCTTCCTGTTTGGCCATATGTTTGGCGAGGAAATTGCCGCAGGCTTTGTGCTTTGGCGCGCTATTGAGTATCTGCTTCCAACTATGGCCGCAAGCATGCTTTTGGGCCTTAGATCTCATGATCACGAGCCTATCTATCACAAGTGGAACCGTTTCCGTCAGCGTTTCTCTGCCTTTGTAAATGGCGAGAAACCCGCTGTTGCTTCTACATCGTCTCGTCCAGAGACCTCTGGCATTCAAATTAAGGTTAAGCGTAAGAAGTAGGGAAGAAGTAAGGAAGAAAAGCCAGAATGTGGCTTGATACGTATCTTTGCTCTATTGGACCGCTGCGTGTGCAGTACTTGTAAAAGAAAGCATCCTTATGCGTAAACCACCAAATCCTATTTTGATTATTCTGGCACCTATTCTTATTGCCGTTGCCGTTGGTCTTGTCTATGATCTGCAGAATTTCTTACAGGACATTCCGGAAGTACGTGACAATCCAATGCTTTTAGCAGGCGTGGCTGTGTTTATACCAATGCTTGTTGCACTGGTTAAGGACACGTTTGACGCACACGGTCTCTAGGCGAAGGTTATTTTTGTTGAGTTGGCTTTGAGAAAAAGAACAGGTATATTCCAAAGCCAAGTTTAATTGCCGCATCAATATAGGCAGTTATTGTCAGTGGGATGTCTGGAAAAATATAACCTATACCAACATTAACGGCGCAGAGTATAGCCAAATAGATCATCGATTTTCCGTGTACAAAGTAATAGAGGAAAAAGTGCAGCGCCGTGGCCATTAACGCGCCCAACCAAATAAGTCTCCAGTTTTCAGTTGCAAAAAATGGTCCACCTAATAAAAACATCAAAATGAATAAGAAAATCACCGCGTATAGAGACATTTTGTTCTGGAACTTACTTGAAGGACCATCGGAAAACTTATTGAGAACTTTCTTATTTGTATTTATAGATAAGAAGGCTGCAACATATCCAAAGCTAAATACGGACATATTGATAATCTGCTTTCCACCTATTGCGGTAGCTGCAAAAATGATGAGAGCTACAACAATTAACCAGAGACCGCATGATTTCTTATAATTAAAGCATAGCTTCTCGTCTTTGTTATATTCCAGAAAGTTCATAAGTTTCTCCCTCAATCGAACGACTTGCCATAATACTTCTGACCGTATGCTTTTACAATTCATTTGCCTATTTTTTAATAATTGAGGTGCAGAAGACAAACAGGTTTAATAAGCAGTCATTCATTTCAAAGGCTGCAGTATTTACGTAACCATCAATGTTGCGACGAACCGATCTTTTGCAAATTTCTAAAAAAGTTGAGTTTGACGGTTGCAAGAGGGGCGGGTTTCTCGTAATATATCCCTTGCTGCATCCCCAGCAGCAAACATATTCGGGCGTTTAGCTCAGGGGGACGAGCGCTTCCCTGACACGGAAGAGGTCATAAGTTCAAATCTTATAACGCCCACCAACTGTTCACAGGTCAGAGTAATCTGGCCTGTTTCTTTTTATGGATATAAATAGTAATCATTATTGTTATTGACAAAAGAGTTAAAGAGAGTAAACTTCTAACTAGCACGTTTTACAAGTTGTTTTACTTACAGAAAGGAACTGACTATGTCTCTTATTGGTAAGCAAATTGGTGATTTTAAGGTAAACGCATTCCACAACGGTGACATCACCGAGGTAAGCAAGGAGTCCACACTGGGTAAGTGGAGCCTGTTCTTCTTCTATCCAGCTGACTTTACCTTTGTCTGCCCAACTGAGCTTGAGGATCTTGCTAACAACTATGACAAGTTCCAGGCTGCTGGTGCAGAGGTCTACTCTGTCTCTTGCGACACTGAGTTTGTCCACAAGGCATGGCACGAGGAGTCCGAGCGTATCTCTAAGGTAACCTACCCAATGCTCGCTGACCCAGCTCACGTTCTTGCAAGGAACTTTGAGGTCCTTATTGAGGATGCTGGCCTTGCTGAGCGTGGCGCCTTCATTGTTGACCCTGAGGGTGTCATTCAGGTTGAGCTTGTCACCGCTGGTGGCATTGGCCGTAACGCTGAGGAGCTTCTCCGCCTTCTCCAGGCTGCACAGTTTGTTGCAGAGCACGGCGATCAGGTCTGCCCAGCTAAGTGGCAGCCAGGTGCTGAGACCCTGAAGCCAAGCCTTGACCTTGTTGGTCAGCTCTAAGATTTAGGAGCTTACAATGACCGACGTCAAAGACCTCTACGACGCGGTGATTATCGGCGGTGGGCCAGCTGGGCTCACCGCCGCCCTCTATCTGGCCCGCGCTCGCTACCGTGTTCTAGTTGTCGAGAAGGACCATTTTGGCGGACAGATCACTATTACTAATGAGGTCGTTAATTATCCGGGAGTTTTCTCTACCAGCGGTTCTGAGCTTTCGGAAACTATGCGCAAGCAGGCTGAGGCCTTTGGTGCAGAGTTTTTGCTGGCAGAAGTTACTGACTTGGACATGTCTGGAGATGTTAAGGTAGTTCACACCACCAAAGGCGAGCGTCCCTGCCTCTCCGTTCTTCTGGCCTCTGGAGCACATCCACGTCACATTGGTTTTGTCGGAGAAGAGGATTACCAGGGCCACGGAGTTGCTTACTGCGCCACCTGCGACGGCGAGTTCTTTACCGGCAAGGAAGTCTTTGTCATTGGTGGAGGCTTTGCAGCCGCAGAAGAAAGCGTATTTCTAACTAAGTACGCAAAGCACGTCACGGTTCTTGTGCGCGAGGAAGCATTTACCTGCGCCCCTGCGTCGTCCGAGGCTGCTCGCACAAATCCAAACATTACGGTTCTCTACAACACTCAGGTTGAATCCGTTGCCGGAGATTCCGCACTTAGGTCTATTACGTACAAGAATCTTAAGACGGGCGAGAAGACCACGTTTGCTCCAGAAGATGGCGATTCTATTGGTGTCTTTGTCTTCGCGGGTTACGCGCCAGAGACCGACCTGGTAAAAGAGCTGGCACAGACTGATGATTACGGCTATCTGATCACCAACGAGCATCAAGAAACAACCTGTGAGGGTCTTTTTGGTGCGGGTGATGTGTGCCAGAAACCACTGCGCCAGGTTGCAACGGCTATCGGTCAGGCGGCAACCACCGCTACTGAGATGGAGCGCTATATCAAGCGCGCTCAGGAGAAAACTGACCTTGTTCCGCAGATGAACGTCACGTGCATCTCGTCCAAGAAGGAGGCTCCTGAGGCTCCAGCGGCCAAGACAGTCTCTGATTCTGGAGAGCTTTTCACTGATGACATGAAGGCACAGCTCAACGCTGTCTTTGAGCGCATGGCACGTCCGCTCGTCCTTCAGTTGGAGCTAGATCAGAGACCTGTCTCTGAGGAGCTCGTAGCTTACATGGAAGAGCTTTCTTCTATGACTGACAAGCTGAGCGTTCAGACGGTTTCAGACACGGGCGAGAAGAACCTTCCTGTTGTTCGTGTGTGTGCACAGGATGGCACTCCAACAGGTCTTGCGTTCCATGGTGTTCCTGGCGGTCACGAGTTCACTTCGTTTGTTCTTGGCCTCTACAACGCCGCAGGTCCTGGCCAGCCTATTAGTGACGAGGATAAGGCATCCATTGCCGCCATCGAGTCAAAGACGCATCTGCAGGTCTTGGTAGGACTTTCTTGTACCATGTGCCCAGACGTTGTTGTAGCTGCTCAGCGTATTGCTGCAGACAATCCTCAGGTTACCTGTGATGTCTACGACATCAACCACTTCAAGGAGCTCAAAGACACCTACGATGTCATGAGTGTTCCATGCTTGGTTATCAACGACGGTCAGAAGGTTGACTTCGGTAAGAAGAATCTCTCTCAGATTTTGTCGCTGATTTCTTAAGATCCATTTGCGTCCAGGAGAGGGTGGCGCTCATGAATATGCCGAGAAGATCAACGGTCTTCTCGGCATTTTTTTGCGACGTATGAAGTAAGCGTATAAAGCTTGTCTAGAGGTGCAAGGCCACGTCCCCTTTACAGAGCTTTTTGCTGGTAGAGTCCTGCATCGGTAAAGCCCTGTGCGCGATAGTAAGCGCGCGTTCCAATTGAGCTAATAACGTTAAGACTGGTATAGCCCGCCTCAGCTGCGATAGATGATGCTTTGGCAAGAAGCTTTTGGCCCAAGCCCTGGTGTTGAGCAGACATTCCTTCTGAGCCCAGTGAAAGCGCCTGTCCGTACACGTGGAGCTCTCTGATCATAGCCTGACCTGGCTGTACCAGCAGCTCATTGGCGGTAACATCACATGCGCCAGCGATCAGTTTGTCCCAGTGGGGAAGTGAAAGCCTACAGAAACCTGCGATTTTATTGTCAGCAGTTACCCACTGCAGGAAGTGCTCGTCACTGACCGCGGTAGTGTAAACAAAGTCTTGAAGGGTAAGTTCTGCGGCACTTACCTGCTGCTGGTTAATCTCTCTAAAGCGAATCTCCTGCACACGGCTTGCAACATCTTTAGCAGCAAGCTCTTGCTCCACCATCTGGCGCAGGTTGGTATGTTTGTTTCCCACCAGAATATCGGTGGCACTAATGTCTCTAATCATGCGAGAAATACGCACGTATGAAGGCGTTGCAAGCACGTCTTGAACAAGCACGTCTACCAGTTCATCTTTGGCGTATGGCTGCCATGCACCCTCACGGTATTTCTGGACCAATTGCGTTCCAGATACCAGTGCACAGGGGTAGAGTTTAATCTCATCAGGGAGAAATCCTGGATCCGTGACAAACGTTTTAAAGTCCTGTTTGTCCGCCTCAGGAGTTGCGCCTAACAGATTAACCATCAGGTGAGAGTGGATTTTAAATCCATACAAGCGAATCAGCGAGAACGCTCGTTTAATCTGGGCAACGCTCATCTGACGCTGGTTTGCGTCAAGGATTTCTTGGCGTGTGCTCTGAATGCCAATTTGAATTTTGGTGCACCCAAGCTGCCTAAACATGCGTAGGTTATCCGGCGTAATAGTGTCGGGTCTGGTTTCTATTACAAGACCAACCACACGGGCAGCGGCAGTTTCATTACTGTGTTGCTGTTCTACCAGCTGGTCATACGTGCTCTGCATCTGAGACCACGCGTTTTGGTGAGGCTGACTAGTGTCGTAGAGCTTATGAAAAGCCTGGTTATATGTGGCAGTATCATTAAAGACTGCCGCCTGTTGTTCAGCAACAAAGGAAGAGAGAGCCTCTTCTGTGTTCTGCAGTCCAAACGAGGAGTACCAATCAAGGCGCTCCTGGATGCGGCTAGGAGAGTTGGGCCACTCATTGAGTGCACGGAAGAGTTCTTTGATAAACCAGTACTGATAGCCCTCTGGATAATCGCTCCAGGTACCACCAAGCACAATAAGCTCCACTTTGTCAGTTGAATGACCCATCTGGTGGAGTGCCTGAAGGCGAGCAGCAACTTGTACGTATGGATCAAAAAACGTAAGCTCAGCACGCTGGCAGGCAGGCTCGTTAGCAAGATAGCTTTTAGGCATACGCAGATCACACGGACAATAAATGCAATTACTTGAGCAGGTATGCGGCCTGGTAATCACGGTAATGGTAGCCACGCCAGAAGCGGTGCGACGAGGCTTCATGCGCACAGAGCGGATAAACCTTTCTTCCAGCTCAGGGGTCACATTCCACGATTGCCACAGCTCATCATTGTTCTGCTTGACCTGCAAAAAATAGGGGAGAATTGCTCGCTTAGGGATAAGTTTCTCGCGCTCTGTACTAAGGGCGCTAGAGTCAATTCCGCTGTTGTGCGAGTTAATGAGCATCTCAAGCTGATGCGTATCAAGAGCACCTTGTGAGCCATCTCTGAGCTGCTTCAATATGTCCAAAATGAGTTCATCCATACAAACAGTATAGGCAATAAGCTGAGCTTCTGACCTTTGAGAGCAAGGCGATGACGTAAAATCTCTGTATGGAAACTTCTTCAAACAAAACATATACGCAATCTATCAGTACATCTACCGCTGAGCGGCTGAGTCGCATTACCTCTGAGTTTTATGCTCAGCAGGCGCAGAGTTTCTCGGCCACACGACAGGCGCCTTGGCAGGGATGGCAGAAGTGTCTAGATGCCATGCCTCAGCTTTTAGTTGGCGAGAAACCCTCTGTACTTGATGTGGGTTGCGGCAACCTGCGCTTTGCTCGCTTTTTACGCGATGAGGCGGGAATTGTCCCTGCAAAGTATTTTGCTGTAGATAATTGCAAGCCACTGGTAGAGAGTGGTGAGGCAGACACTCATGTCTCTGAGCTGGCATTTATTGAATTAGATGTGATAAAGAGTCTGCTTGATAACACGCTTTCTTCGCGTCTGACTGTTCCGGCCTGTGATTTAGTGGTTGCGTTTGGCTTTTTGCATCATGTAGCTGGCGCAAAGAAGAGGACCGAGCTTCTGCGCACTCTGTTAGATAAAACAAAACCTGGCGGATTTGTGTGCGTTTCTTTCTGGCAGTTTATGAACAGCCAAAAACTTGCCGCTAAAGCTCAAGAAACTACTGCTCAAGGGCTGCGTGCGCTGGGTATAGATGCATCAGAACTTGAGGAGCATGACTATCT
>CAUTMX010000006.1:0-78276 GCA_963539685.1 uncultured Atopobiaceae bacterium
TTAAATAACTATAAAGAGCTTCATTCTTGAATTGTTTTTTCTGTTTATTTTCCATCCTTACTTCACCGTTCTAAGAAGCTCTTCATTGTCAGAATGAGATACTTTATCGTTAAAGAAAAGTGCCTTAGTACTGAGTGTTCCTTCAGTTACATCCGCGGATAACTTCAGAACGGTAATTAATTCTTCGCCGTCCTTCTCGCCTGTCTCAACAAATCCATATGAGCGATAGAGATTCTGAGCAACCTTATTTTCAGGTTCATAGGAAAGCCAACAATACTCTGCTTTTCCACAAGGAAAAGTACGTATAAACTCCAACGCAAGGTTGAGCGCTTCTTTACCGTATCCCCTACCTTGATACTTTGTATCAATCATCAGACGTCGGATATCGTAGTTATTTTGAGCTATTGCTGGAGCGTTGTCCCAGCTACTATCTGTACCAAAACCAATCATTAAAAAACCCACCGGCACATCATCTTTGTATATACCGAAGGAAAAGATCTGTCCGTTTTCTATTTTTGCTATATAGGCTTCGATAAGGCTTATATCATTTCCAGCAACAAAACCTTGCTGATCCTCGGACACCCTGAGCTTAAGGATGTCCCATACATTTCTTCCGTTTATGTGCTGAAGACTCACCATAAGGTATCAATCAAAAGTTCATTGCGTGTTGATATAAAAAGGAACAAACCTCTAATGTCCTAGTGCTGATGTGCCGCGTGAGCAAGACCGACGCTAATAAGCGTAATGACATGATCATCTGCAAGAGAATAAATAACGCGACGACCATCTCTTTTTGCAGCTACTAGACCACGGTCACGTAAAAGACGGAGCTGATGAGACGTAGCAGATTGAGAAACAGAGAGAAGCTCTTGCAGCTCAGTTACGCTCTTTTCGCCCAAAAGAAGGGCTCCTAAGATTTGGAAGCGTGTAAAGTCTGAAAGTGCGTCATAAATTTGAGTAGCATCGTAAATGATATCGTCATTAGTGAGAAACTCGTGCAGTTGTTCTTCAGAAACGCACTCGCAAATATTGTGTGTATACTCGCACTCGTGAGAATGATCAGACATGATACTTCCTACTCTTTACAACGAAAAGCTCCGCTTAGACAAAGCTCTTTGCTAAATATTGTTTGTAATGCATCTTAGTATATACCGACTCAACATTATAAGAACTTATAAAAAGAGGACTACAGCTAATGGCTGAAGTCCTCTTGTGTATCGGAGTCAATCTCCGAAAAAGTTTGATGTATCAGGCGAGATTACTTACTCGTCTTCGCCGTCTGCCTCAGCATCCATGCGGACAACCTGGTTGAGAAGGTCATCCAGAGAACCAAGGTCCTCGTTAATTACATCAGGGCTAACCTCGTCGGAAGAAGAACCGATAAGTGTCTCGGTGTAATCAGAGTGCGTGGATGGAGCTGCAGAGCCCAGCATCAGACCGCCATCGCCTTCTGGCGAGAAGACCATGTTGAGCAGCTGAGAAAGATCCTCAGAATCTGCCTCATCCTCTTCTGGCTCAAGGATGTAGAGGAGGTTACGAGCCTCAAGGCCATCGCGGAGCTCCTCGATTGCCTTTGCACCAATACCATCGATGCGAAGCAGGTCTTCCTCAGTCTTACCGATAAGATCGCCTACGGTCTCAATGCCAACCTCGCTGAACTTGTTGGTCCAACGCTGTGACACGCCAAGATCGTCGAAGAGGTACAGCTTTGCATCCTCGCTTGAAAGCGTACGGCCATTCTTGGAGTAAACGCCACCGTTGTAATCCTCGTTGACCCAGTCAAGCTGCTTAGGAAGCTGCTCCTCGATGTCCTTAAGCTCTGCTGGTGCCCAGTCTGGAAGAGACTTAGCAAGAGAAGAGGTTGGGCCATCAATCTTGGTGCCGTGATAGGTAAGCTCAACATCGTTGTATGCGGAGAGACCAGTACCTGCAGGAATCTGCTTACCAACAATAACGTTGGACTTGAGGTCAAGCAGGTGGTCAACGTCGCCCTCGATAGCTGCAGAGGTAAGAACGCCTGCAGTACGGATGAACGATGCACTGGAGAGCCAAGAATCGATAGAGCTTGCAACCTTCAGAGTACCAAGGATTGCTGGCTCTGCCTCTGGTGGAGTGCCACCAGCAAGGGCAATGTTCTGGACAGTCTCTGCAAAGACATAGCGGTCCACATACTGACCAAGCAGGTACGAAGAGTCACCTGGGTTGGTAACCTGAACACGACGAAGCATCTGACGTGCGATAACCTCGATGTGCTTATCGTTGAGTTCTACACCCTGGGAGGTATAGACGTCCTTAACGGACTCAACGAAGGTGTGCATAGTGGACTCAATGTCAGTGAGTCGACGGAGCATACGGAAGTTGACGAAGCCGCGGGTAATCTGGTCACCAGCACGGACAACAACGCCATCCTCAATGCCAGGCATGAAGCGGACAGATGCAGGTACACGCCACTCCTCGATAATGCGGGAAGCATCGTCTGCATCAACAATACGCAGCAGGTACTCGGTGGTCTCTGGGGTAATGTGAAGAACACCAGAGACTGGAGCCAGGTCAGCCTCGCGACCAAGAATCTTCTCGTTGACGTTGCCGACGACGTCGAACATACGAGCAACGGTAGGAAGACCCTGCGTAATATCGTCTGCGCCTGCAACACCACCGGAGTGAATGGTACGCATGGTCAACTGAGTACCAGGCTCACCAATGGACTGAGCTGCGATAATACCAACTGCAGTACCAATGTTGACAGGACGACGGGTGGAAAGATCCCAACCGTAGCACTTCTGGCAGACGCCGTACTTAGACTTACAGGTCAGAAGCGCGCGGAGCTGAACCTTAGCAAGGCCATGCTCAACAAGACGCTCAAGATCCTGCTTGGACTCAACATAGCCACCAGCAGGGATAAGAACCTCGCCAGTGTTTGGATCGCAGACATCCTCAAGGGTGCAGCGACCAATCAGGTCAGTATCAACAGAAGTCTGACCAGGCTTAATCAGAGGATAGGTAACTGCCTCATCAGTGCCGCAGTCCTCCTCGCGAACAATGACGTCCTGTGCAACGTCGACGAGTCGACGAGTCAGGTAACCAGAGTCGGAGGTGTGGGATGCGGTATCTACCAGACCCTTACGAGCGCCATAGGTAGAAATGAAGTACTCGAGAGGCTCAAGACCTTCGCGGAAGTTTGCCTTAATTGGAAGGTCGATGGTTTCACCGGACATATCCGCCATCAGGCCTCGCATACCAGCAAGCTGGCGAAGCTGTGTCTTAGAACCACGAGCTCCAGAGTCAGCCATCATGTAAATTGGGTTGTTCTCTGCAAAGCCTGTAAGCATCTCAGAGCCGAGAAGATCGGTGCACTCGGTCCATGCGTTAACAACCTCAACGTGACGCTCTCGCTCGGAAAGGAAGCCGTCCTCGTAGTACTCGTTGATCTGGTCAACGCGGTCCTGTGCCTCCTGAAGCAGCTGTGGCTTGTGTGGAGGAATAACAGCGTCCCAAACAGAAACGGTCAGACCAGCAAGAGTTGCATAGTGGAAACCAGTCTTCTTGATGTTATCCAGAATTGGCTCAACATCAGCCATTGGGTAACGGTCGCAGCAATCGTTGACCAGGACACCAATGTCGGACTTAACCATCTTGTAGTTGATGTATGGGTAATCCTCTGGCAGGCACTGACGGTTGAAGATAATGCGACCAACAGTGGTCTCAAAACGCTTGGTGCCCTCAGTAACGTCCAGGTCCTCATACTGACCGCGGCCAGTCATAACGCGGAAGATAGCACGATCGCTATCAGCAACATTTGCATCCTTGGAGCTTACGCGGACAACAACCTTTGCCTGAAGATCAAGGTCACGGTTGGCCTCAATAGCCAGAAGAGCATCCTCAAAGCTTGCAAAGGTAAGAGTCTTAGCGTCTTCACCGGTCTTCTCGGAAGTGAGGTAGTAGACACCAAAGACCATATCCTGAGAAGGAACGGTCAGAACCTTACCAGAAGCTGGGCTTCTGAGGTTGTTGCTGGAGAGCATCAGAATGCGAGCCTCTGTCTGTGCCTGAGTAGAAAGTGGCACGTGGACAGACATCTGGTCGCCGTCGAAGTCTGCGTTGAATGGTGCGCAGACCAGTGGGTGCAGGTGGATTGCCTTACCCTCGATAAGGACTGGCTCAAATGCCTGGATAGACAGACGGTGAAGGGTAGGTGCGCGGTTGAGAAGAACGAGGCGGTCCTGAATGACCTCATCCAGAACGTCCCAAACAACTGGGGTACCACGGTCAATAGCGCGCTTTGCGCCCTTAATGTTTTCAACCTTGCGGAGCTCAACCAAACGACGCATGACAAATGGCTTGAAGAGCTCAAGTGCCATAGCAGATGGAAGGCCGCACTGGTGCAGCTTCAGGTGTGGGTCAACAACAATGACGGAACGGCCAGAGTAGTCAACACGCTTACCCAGAAGGTTCTGACGGAAGCGACCCTGCTTACCCTTAAGGGCCTCAGCAAGAGACTTCAGAGGACGTCCACCACGACCAGTGACTGGACGACCACGGCGACCGTTGTCAAACAGAGCGTCAACGGACTCCTGAAGCATGCGCTTCTCGTTATTAACAATGATAGAAGGTGCCTCAAGGTCAAGCAGGCGCTTAAGACGATTGTTACGGTTAATAACACGACGATACAAATCGTTTAAGTCGGAAGCTGCAAAACGGCCACCATCAAGCTGAACCATAGGACGAAGATCAGGTGGAATAACTGGTACAACGTCAAGGATCATGTTAGCTGGATCGTTGCCGCCCTTAAGGAAAGCGTCAACAATCTCAAGGCGCTTAATGGCCTTCTCGCGCTTCTGCTTCTGAGCATCCTCATTGGCGATAATAGCGCGGAGCTCCTTGGCCTCTTTCTCAAGGTCAATGTTGGAAAGAAGGTCGCGGACTGCCTCTGCGCCCATGCCACCCTTGAAATAGATGCCATAGTAGCGCTTAAGCTCGGAGAACAGACCCTCATCGGAGATGAGCTCTCTGGTCTCAAGCTGCATGAACTTCTCGAAAGCCTCACGACGAAGTGTCTTCTCTTCCTCGTACTCTTCCTCAAGATCAGCGACGCCTGCACGAATCTCGTCCTCAGAAAGAGGCTCAAAATCGCCAAACTCGTCATCCTGTGGCTGGCCCTGCTCGCGAAGACGTGCAATCTGATCGTCACGCTCTGCGTCAAGCTCTTCGAGGTCTGCTGCAAGCTCCTCACGAAGATCGTCTACGTCAGCCTCACGTGCCTCAGTGTCAACACTGGTGATTACGTAAGATGCAAAGTAGAGGACTTTCTCGAGATCCTTGCTCTTGATATCAAGAAGACGTGCCAGAGGGAAGCTGGTTGGGCTCTTGAAGTACCAAATGTGGCTTACAGGAGCAGCAAGCTCGATGTGGCCCATGCGGTCACGACGAACCTTTGCGGTGGTTACTTCAACACCGCAGCGCTCGCAGGTAATGCCCTTGAAGCGAATGCCTTTGTACTTACCGCAGGCGCACTCCCAGTCCCTTACAGGTCCAAAGATCTTCTCGCAGAAAAGACCGTCCTTTTCTGGCTTAAGGGTACGGTAGTTGATGGTCTCAGGCTTCTTTACCTCGCCATAGGACCAACCGCGGATATCATCAGCAGACGCTAGAGAAATTTTAATAGCGTCAAATTCAGTGGAATCGAAATCTGCCACAGTCGCTACTCCTTATCGGTGGTCGCGTCGCCTACAAGTGCGGATGCACCCTCAGCGTCTTGGGACAGGTCGGAAGCGGTTACCTCAGTGAAGCCAAGGTCGTTGAGGATCTCAACAGCGTTCTTCTCCTCAGGATCTGTGACCTTTGCGGTATTTGCACGCTTACGATAGGAGATTGGCTCAATGTCAAGTGCCAGGGAGCGAATCTCTTTGACCAGAACCTTGAAGGACTCAGGAATTCCTGCAGTAGGAATGTTCTCGCCCTTAACAATGGACTCGTAGGTCTTAACACGGCCGTTGGTATCGTCAGACTTAACGGTGAGGATCTCCTGGAGGACGTTAGCAGCACCGTATGCATACAGTGCCCAAACCTCCATCTCACCAAAGCGCTGACCGCCGAACTGTGCCTTACCACCCAGAGGCTGCTGGGTAACAAGAGAGTAAGGACCAGTTGAACGTGCGTGGATCTTATCGTCAACCATGTGGCCGAGCTTCAGAATGTAAGAAACACCAACGGTAATTGGGCTCTTGAAAGCCTCACCGGTACGGCCATCGTAGAGGGTAGTCTTACCACGCTCGTTGAGCTGTGGAACAAACTCCTCACGCATGTCCTCGCCGTACTCCTTGAGAGCCTTGTTGATCATGTTGATGTTGGTGCGGCGAACAATCTCTGCAACGGACTCATCAGTAGCACCGTCAAAGAGTGGTGTTGCAACAGGGATTGGACCCTCAACGTAACGCTTGGAATCTGCGTCATCGTCATCCCAACCATGTGCTGCGCCCCAGCCAAGGTGACACTCAAGCAGCTGACCAACGTTCATACGGGAAGGAACGCCCAGTGGGTCGAGAATAACGTCTACTGGGGTACCGTCTGCCATGTAAGGCATGTCCTCAACAGGGAGAACCTTACAAATAACACCCTTGTTACCGTGACGACCAGCAATCTTATCGCCCTGCTGAATCTTTCTGCGCTGAGCAACAAAGACGCGGACCAGGTCGTTTACTCCTGGAGGCAGGTCGTCTCCAGCCTCGCGGCTGAAGCGAACAACGTCAACAACGCGGCCATAAGAGCCGTGTGGCATCTTGAGGGACGTATCACGAACATCGTGTGCCTTAGCACCGAAGATTGCGCGAAGCAGGCGCTCTTCTGCGGTCAGAGCAGTCTCACCCTTAGGAGTGACCTTACCAACCAGAATATCGCCAGGGCCAACCTCAGCGCCGATGCGGATGATACCGTCATCGTCGAGGTTTGCGAGCATGTCCTCACCAAGGTTTGGAATCTCGCGGGTAATCTCCTCAGCACCAAGCTTGGTGTCACGAGCATCAATCTCGTGGCGGGAAATGTTAACGGAGGTCAGAAGGTCTTCCTGAACAACACGCTCGGAGACGATAATACCGTCCTCGTAGTTGTAGCCTTCCCATGGCATGTAAGCAACGGTAAGGTTTGCACCAAGTGCCAGCTCAGAGTGGTCAACAGATGGACCGTCTGCGATTGGCTGGCCCTTCTCGACCTTCTGTCCAACTGTGACAATTGGACGGTGGTTGATGCAAGTGGACTGGTTAGAGCGCTCGTACTTAGGAAGATCGTAGCGCTGAGAACCGTGCTCATCGGAGTAGATGACAACGTGAGCTGCGTCTACCTCGGTGACCTCGCCGGCAAACTCTGCGCAAATAAGCTCGCCAGAGTCCTGAGCTGCGCGACCCTCCATGCCAGTTCCAACAAATGGAGCGTGGGACTGAATCAGAGGCACTGCCTGACGCTGCATGTTTGCACCCATGAGGGTACGCTTTGCATCGTCGTGCTCAAGGAATGGAATGAGGTTAGCTGCGACGGAGAGAAGCTGACGTGGAGAAACGTCCATGTAGTCAACGTCCTCAACAGGAACCTGTGCAGGTGCACCGAAGGAACCGTCGAAGTCGCGGGTACGTGCAATAACGCGGTCTGCATCAACAATCTTGCCGTCTGCGTCAACCTCAACAAACTTCTTAGTCTTAGGGTCAATTGGGGTGTTAGCAGGAGCAATAATGTGATTCTCCTCCTCGTCTGCAGTCATCCAAACGATGTCATCAGAGACAACGCCGTCTGTGACCTTACGATAAGGAGCCTCGATAAAGCCGTACTCATTTACGTGAGCGTACAGTGCCAAAGAGCCGATAAGACCAATGTTTGGTCCCTCAGGAGTCTCGATTGGGCACATACGGGAGTAGTGCGAGTTGTGAACGTCGCGGACTGCGGTAGGAACGTTGGTACGACGGCTGGAGCCGGACTTGTGTCCTGCAAGACCGCCAGGTCCCAGAGCAGAAAGACGACGCTTGTGGGTCAAACCAGCAAGTGGGTTTGCCTGGTCCATGAACTGCGAAAGCTGAGAAGAACCGAAGAACTCCTTGATTGCAGCAACAATTGGACGGATGTTAATCAGAGACTGTGGAGTGATGTCGTCTGCGTCCTGAGATGCCATACGCTCACGAACAACACGCTCCATGCGGCTCATACCAATGCGGAACTGGTTCTGGACCAGCTCACCAACGGTACGAACGCGGCGGTTGCCAAAGTGGTCAATGTCATCAAGGTGCTTAGACTCATCACCTGCGTGCACTGCAAGAAGGTACTGAAGAGCTGCAACGATGTCCTCTTTGGTAAGGACACGAACGTCTGCAGGAATCTCTTCCCCAAGCTTCTTGTTGATCTTGTAACGACCAACGCGAGCAAGGTCATAGCGCTGCTCGTTGAAGAAGAGGCCATCAAGCAGAGAACGGGCAGAGTCAACAGTTGGTGGCTCGCCTGGACGCTGACGACGATAAATCTCGATAAGAGCGTCCTCACGTGTGGTTGCAACATCACGCTCAAGTGTGTTGCGAACAACATCGGAATCACCAAGGAGCGAGAGGATCTCGTCATCGGTAACGGCGATGCCAAGTGCACGGAGGAAAACAGTAGCGCTCTGGCGACGCTTACGGTCAATGGAGACGACCAGGTGGCCGCGCTTATCAACCTCAAACTCAAGCCATGCACCACGTGCAGGAATGAACTGAGACTTGTGGACCAGAACACCGTTGTCCATCTCTGACGAGAAGTACACGCCAGGTGAACGGACGAGCTGGGAAACCACAACACGCTCAGAACCGTTGATGATGAAGGTACCGCGCTCGGTCATCAGTGGGAAATCACCCATGAAGACAAGCTGCTCCTTCATCTCACCAGTCTCTTTGTTGACAAAACGGACGTCAACAAAAAGAGGTGCTTGATATGAAATGTCTTTTGCACGACACTCAGCCATTGAATTGGCAGGGTCGCCGAACTGATGGTCACCAAAGGTGACCTGCATGGTTCCAGCGCTGTTCTCAATTGGCGAGAACTCAGCGAAGGACTCTGCAAGGCCCTCTCCCATAAAGCGCTCAAATGATTCCTTCTGTACAGAAATCAGATTTGGCAGCTCCATAGCTGCGGGAATCTTACTGAACGTCCTGCGTCCAGTATGCGCCTGAGGCGTGGTGAGGGAAGTCTTTTTAGCGGTAGACACCAGGTTGTCCTCCTTCAAAAGGGTGGAAGGTGGCAATTGTCGCAACCTAGTAATTTAGTCA
This sequence comes from uncultured Atopobiaceae bacterium, assembly GCA_963539685.1. GTDB lineage: Bacteria > Actinomycetota > Coriobacteriia > Coriobacteriales > Atopobiaceae > Lancefieldella. The sequence goes on from CAUTMX010000006.1 coordinate 9,276, forward strand.
AGATTTTAATGCGCGTCAACAGAAAAACACTTGATTTTTTAAGTCGTTTTGACTATATTATCGCGTTTATGTTTTTCAACTGCACAAACGTTATGTTGCAAGTAAATCCTTAACTATCTCGTCTTTTCCATATGTGAAGATTTTGTGGAGAAGGTTCACGGAGGCAGAAATCGCTTTCGGTGAGCGGCGCTCCCCTGCCGCCGTGCTCCACACGGTACTGCATGCGCGGCTGCGAGCGCACGGGTTTCTCGCCAGGTGCTTCTGACTAACAATGTGCGCCTGAAAAGTGCAAAGAATCTGTATTTGCGCCACCGATTCTTTTGCAAAATCAGGCAAATCCACAGATTCTTTTGCATTTTTAGGCAAAAGTTACAGATTCTTTGAGGAAATCAGGCGCGAGAAAAACTAGGGTAAGTCACGCAGGAAGCTAGAGCAATCACGCAGGATTTATGAGCCTGAAATGCACGTCAAGTCTGAGCAAAAGTACTCAGGCAAGGCGAGAAAAACAGGCAAATAGCTCAGACATGGCGAGAAAATCCGGCAAAATCACTCAGACTTGATGCACTTTTCAGGCTGCAGCTAAAGCGCCCCAGCTTGATGCACTTTTCAGGCTGCAACAAAAGCGCCCAAGCTTGATGCACTTTTCAGGCTGCAGCGAACGCACCTCAGCTCCATGCGCCCCGAGCGCACGGGTTTCTCGTCAGGCAAACAAAAAAGAGGCCAGACCGAAGTCTGACCTCTCCAGTAAGCAATGTAGGATGGACTTACTTAAGGGTGACGGTAGCGCCAGCCTCCTCGAGCTGAGCCTTAGCAGCCTCAGCGTCCTCCTTCTTAGCGCCCTCGAGGACTGCCTTAGGAGCACCCTCGACGACCTCCTTTGCCTCCTTGAGACCAAGGTTGGTAAGAGCACGGACAACCTTGATGACGCCGATCTTGTTGTCGCCGAAGCCCTCGAGGACAACGTCAAAGTTGGTCTTCTCCTCTGCCTCCTCAGCAGCGCCACCAGCTGCAGGAGCAGCAGCGACAGCTACAGGAGCAGCAGCGGAAACGCCAAAGACGTCCTCAAGCTCGTGAACGAGCTCAGAAAGCTCGAGTGCTGGCATCTCTTTAAGGGCCTCAATGATCTCATCTTTAGTGACAGCCATGTCAATTCTCCTTTTTAAACGATGCAGCCTTTGTACTGCATCTGGGCAAAAGCCCGGCTTGTATGTGTGCGTTTAAGTGTGTCTACACTCTCACGCGGTTTGCGCCAATGCGCGGGTACAACAAAACGTTGCTTATGCAGCGTTCTTCTGATCTGCGACTGCAGAAAGAGCGGTTGCGAGTCCACGAGCTGGACCAGCGCAAACCTGTGCAATACCGGTAAGTGGGCTTGCAACAACGAAGACAAGCTTTGCAATGAGCTCCTCGCGAGAAGGAAGATCTGCGTAAGCCTTTGCCTCGTCAGCAGTAAGTGCCTGACCATCAGCGATACCACCAATGAACTCAACTTTCTTGAGCTTCTTGGCCTGATCCTTGATGACCTTAGCGGCCTCGACAGGATCATTCTCATAGAAAACGTATGCGCAGGTACCGGCGAGCATCTCGTCAATCTCTGGCATACCAGCGTTCTTAAGAGCAATCTTGACGATGTTGTTCTTATAGACCTTCATGTGAGCGCCTGCTGCGGTAAGTGCGCGGCGAAGCTCCTGAGTCTCCTTTACGGAGAGACCACGATAGTCGATAACAAACAGGCCCTTGGAGTTGTCGAGAGAAGCGGAAACCTTCTCGAGCAAATCAAGTTTAGACTGAGCTGGCATGTAGTACACCTCCTTTATCATGTCTCGGGCACGAGCGCCAACAGGTGCGGCCCTCACATGAAAAGACCCCACTTTGGCAACCAAAGCGGGGTCTGGATGTACTAATCTCAAGACCACCTCGGCAGGCGGGAATTCCCATTAAGCCTTGGATTCAAGGCGCCGGCTGTCTTTGGCAGCGAACGTGCAACTACAAGACGTCTGTCTTGCGTTGGATATTGTGCAGCAAAAAACTATCCAAGTCAAGGTTGAGCGCACAATTTCTTTCTCTTCACAAAAATTTGACGAGAAGGGCAGCTAAGCAGCTACGCACAACTCAGCCACACACATCAGCCACACGCGCGCCGCAAGCCGAGTCCACGCCTCAAACCGCACGCCCACTGCAAGCAGAGTCCACGCCTACACCACATGCACGCTTCAAGAAAAATCCGGTACCTGCAAGTAGATACCGGATTAAGCGTGCTAGGTACTTCTAAGCGTAAAGCTTAGTCCTCCATGAGGTTACGAACCTTGGTTGGATCAACCTTGATGCCAGGGCCCATAGTAGAGGAAATAGCAACGGTCTTGACGTACTTACCCTTTGCGCTGGATGGCTTGACGCGGATGATCTCGGAGATCAGTGCGCCATAGTTCTCAACAAGCTGCTGGACCTCAAAAGAAGCCTTGCCGATTGCAACGTGGCAGATACCAAAACGGTCTGCACGATACTCAACACGACCAGCCTTGAGCTCGTTAACCATCTTTGCAACATCCATGGTAACGGTGCCGAGCTTAGGGTTAGGCATAAGGCCACGAGGACCAAGAACACGACCAAGACGACCAACCTTACCCATCATCTGAGGGGTTGCGATTGCTGCGTCAAAGTCAAGCATGCCCTTCTCGACCTCTGCGATGAGCTCGTCGCCACCGACGATGTCAGCGCCAGCTGCCTCAGCCTCGCGGGCCTTCTCGCCCTCTGCGAAGACTGCAACGCGAACGGACTTACCAGTGCCGTGAGGCAGAGAGATGGAACCGCGAACGTTCTGGTCAGCCTTACGAGTATCGACACCAAGGCGAATTGCTACCTCAATGGTCTCGTCAAACTTAGCAGTTGCAAGCTCCTTAGACAGGGTTACTGCCTCTTTTGGGCTGTAGAGGTTTGCACCGTCTACCTTGGCAACTGCATTCTTGTAGTTCTTTCCGTGCTTAGGCATTATGTACCTCCTGTGGTTAGCGGGCGTCTGCCCTCCCACTCCTGCATCTTCCGTCCGTAGTTACGCCCTCTTGGCGAGAAACCCAACTACGTGCACTAACGTCGGATGCTCTGACAAAAACAACCGTCAGCCACGCACATGGCTGACGGGAGTAAACACTACTCGGCGATGGTTACACCCATGGAACGAGCGGTACCAGCGACGATCTTCTTTGCAGCCTCAATGTCGTTTGCGTTGAGGTCAGGCATCTTGATCTCAGCGATCTTGGTGAGCTGCTCCTGGGAGAGCTGGCCAACCTTATCGCGCTGAGGAACACCGGAACCACCCTTGAGGTGAAGCTCCTTCTTGATGAGCTGAGCTGCTGGAGGAGTCTTGGTTACGAAGTCAAAGGAGCGATCCTCGTAAACAGAAATCTCAACTGGGATGATGTCGCCAGCCTTGTCCTGAGTTGCAGCGTTGAATGCCTGGCAGAACTGCATAATGTTGACCTGTGCAGCACCCAGAGCTGGTCCTACTGGAGGAGCTGGGTTTGCCTGGCCTGCAGGAATCTGCAGCTTAATAAAGTTAACAACCTTCTTTGCGGGCATGTTAAGCCTCCTGTTTGAATTCTTGTGAGTCTATTCTCGCGCACTCCCGAGAAGCAATCCACAAGGGACGAGAAGTGCGGGATAAGCCGTTAGTTACTAGTCTATCAGGGAAATCTGATCCATGGTGAGCTCAACCGGAGTCTCGCGACCAAAGATGGTGAGCATTACCTTGATCTTGCCGGACTCTGCATTGACCTCAGAGACAGTACCGTCGAAGTCAGCGAGAGGACCAGAAAGAACGTGAATTGCCTGACCGACCTCAATATTGGTTGCTGTACGTTTAGGTACAGGGCTACCCGTCTTCATGCCGCCACGACGCATGATCTTATCGAACTCATCGCGACGCAGAGGAACTGGCTTGCCGTCAATGCCAACAAAACCAGTTACGCCTGGGGTGTTACGAACAACAGCCCAAGTATTGTCATCCAGCTCCATGCGAACAAGAACATAACCTGGGAAAACCTTGGACTCTTTGGTCTCACGCTTTCCGCCGTCCTTGACCTCAGTGACTTCCTCGGTAGGAATCTGAATATCAACAACAGCACGCTCAAGGCCATAGGTCTCAATACGGTGCTCAAGGTCAGTCTTTACCTTGTTCTCATAACCTGAATAGGTGTGAACTACATACCAGCGCTTAGCCATTGATTATCCCCTCAGTCCAGTAAAGGCGACGAGACCAGCAACAATGCCAGTATCAACCAGCCAAGTTACCAAGCCAAAGAAAATGATTGTTGCAATTACGGCTACAGAGAAACCAGCAAGCTCAGAGCTTGAAGGCCACACAACGCGGTGCATTTCTGTACGAACGCCTGCAAAATAAGCACCCAGGCGGCCAAAGAAGCCAGGGTTAGCGTTACGCTGAATGGACTTCTCCTGCTTCTTTGCCTCGGCCTTAGTAGCCTTAGCAGAAGCTTCAGGAGTAGCTTCAGCCTGAAGGGCCTCACGCTGGGCGCGCTCTTCTGCGCGAGCCTTACGTGCGCTCCTCTTATTGCGCTCCTTATTTGCCATCCTACGCTCCCTTGGATGTTATACCTACATACAAACCGGCCAACCCTTATGGGAAGGCCGGTGAAGTTATCTGGCAGGCCAGGAAGGACTCGAACCCTCAACAAACGGTTTTGGAGACCGCCGCTCTACCATTGGAGCTACTGGCCTAGAACGAACCCACCTAGCCTAGCGGGTCTCGCGATGTACCGTGTGCTTGTGGCACCATGGGCAGTACTTCTTCAACTCCATACGATCTGGGTTGTTGGACTTGTTCTTGTCCGTAGTGTAATTACGACGCTTGCACTCAGTGCAGGCGAGAGTAACGAGTGTACGCATTGATCCTCCTGAACACGGTCACGAGATGTATTCTCGAAATGTGACGCGGTTGCTTAGGTTAGCACCCACTACCCAGAGATGTCAATACTTTTCTCTAATTACTCTAGGCGTTCACATATTTTTTCTCGACAAAAAACCCGGCGCGCAAAAGAGCACGCCGGGCAAGTTAGCAACTTTTAAAGAAGTTACTCGATGACGGTGGAAACACGGCCATCGCCGACGGTGTGGCCACCCTCGCGGATAGCGAACTTCAGACCCTGCTCAAGAGCGATTGGGTGAATGAGCTCGCAGCCAACGGTGATGTGGTCACCAGGCATAGCCATCTCTACCTTGCCACCGTTTGCATCGGTGAGCTCGTAGATGTCGCCGGTTACGTCAGTTGTACGGAAGTAGAACTGTGGACGGTAACCAGAGAAGAATGGGGTGTGACGGCCGCCCTCTTCCTTAGTAAGAACGTAAACCTCACCGGTGAACTTCTTGTGTGGAGTAACGGTACCAGGCTTGCAGAGAACCTGACCGCGCTCGATGTCCTCGCGCTTAACACCACGAAGAAGAATACCAACGTTGTCGCCAGCCTCGCAGAAGTCCATGGTCTTACGGAACATCTCAATGCCGGTAGCAACAGAGTTCTGAGTTGGCTTAATACCAACGATCTCGACTGGATCGTTGAGCTTGAGCTCACCACGCTCAACACGGCCGGTAGCAACGGTACCACGACCAGAAATGGTCATGACGTCCTCGATTGCCATCAGGAATGGCTTCTCGTTGTCACGAGCTGGTGTTGGGATGTAGGAGTCAACGGTGTGCATGAGCTCACGGATGGACTCAACCCACTTCTCCTCGCCGTTAAGAGCGCCGAGAGCGGAACCACGGATGATTGGAAGGTCATCGCCTGGGAAGTCGTACTCGGAGAGAAGGTCACGGGTCTCCATCTCGACGAGGTCGATGAGCTCGTCATCGTCGACCATGTCGCACTTGTTCAGGAAGACGACGATGTAAGGAACGCCGACCTGACGTGCGAGAAGGATGTGCTCACGAGTCTGAGCCATAGGACCGTCGGTTGCAGCAATAACGAGGATTGCGCCGTCCATCTGAGCTGCACCAGAAATCATGTTCTTGATGTAGTCTGCGTGGCCAGGGCAGTCGACGTGAGCGTAATGGCGCTCCCAAGTCTCGTACTCAACGTGAGCAACGGAAATGGTAATACCACGCTGACGCTCCTCTGGAGCCTTATCGATGTTCTCGAAGGCGGTATAGTCTGCCTTGCAGCCCTCGGTCTCAGAGAGAACCTTGGTGATTGCTGCGGTAAGGGTAGTCTTACCGTGGTCGACGTGACCAATGGTACCGATGTTTACGTGTGGCTTTGTGCGGTCAAACTTTTCCTTGGCCATTGCCAATCCTCCTTCTGGAACTAACCCTCGGGCTAGACCGTGGTGAAAAAACGTCTGTTTATACTCAACGGCGCAAATGTCTAGGACATGTACGCCGTAAAGAGTCTGGTACCGGCGACTGGATTCGAACCAGTGACGTCACGGGTATGAGCCGTGTGCTCTAACCAGCTGAGCTACGCCGGCATAAATGCCGCTTGAAAAATGGAGCCCGCGACCGGATTTGAACCGGTGACCTCTTCGTTACCAACGAAGTGCTCTACCTACTGAGCTACACGGGCGTGGTGGGGATACTTGGACTCGAACCAAGGAACCCAGAGGGAGCGGATTTACAGTCCGCCGCAGTTGCCGCTGTGCCATATCCCCAAATGCCGTTTTCAAGCACTCTAGAAGCAATTGTGTACGCTGTTTACCTTGCGGTTTAACGTACGCAGGAAGTCTAGTTGATCTTCCAATTACCTCTCAAGCGGGAAAATATTACGATTGAATAAAAATCTTGTCAACGTAATCCACCCAACCGGGCGTATCTTATCAATTATTTTCCACAATTCCAAGCGATTTTCTCGCCAAATGGACACGGGCTTTAGCGGTTGTCTATAGGAGCCGTACGCGATACTTCGCGAATGCCCTAAAATTCGCACGAAAAAAGCCAGGCAATGCCTGGCTGAAAATTCAAGTGGTGCCGCCACCAGGCTTCGAACCCGGGACCTACTGATTACAAGTCAGTTGCTCTACCAGCTGAGCTATAGCGGCATCAAGTGCAGAGGATATTCTATAGACTTTTCTGGCTTTGGTCTAGTCTCAATTTTTGAGAAATTTTTCTCCACAAACTGGTTGATGCAGCATGTAGGAGCACTTCCCTTTTGTAGGAGCTAGCTTGGTGCAAATGCACTGTCCATCAAGTCTGGCCAGCCTGAAAAGTACATCATGTCTGAGTAAAACAGCTCAAACTTGGCGAGAAAAACCGGCAAATAGCTCAGACTCGGTGCACTTTTCCGGCAAATAGCTCAGACTCGGCGAGAAAATCAGGCTCCATGGAAGGGCAACATTGGACACGCTTCAAAGTCCGCCTGAAAAATGCAAAGAATCTGTATTTGAGCCACCGATTCTTTAACAAAATCAGGCAAATCCACAGATTCTTTGCTGTTATCAGGCAGAATTTACAGATTCTTTGCAGAAATCAGGCGCGCTGATTGCGCCCAGGCACGTCGAGTGCATTGGCGCGTCAGTCAAATTGGTGCGTCGGGCGTATTAGCGCGTAAGGCGCGTGAGACGCTGACCTGGCTGCCTATTTGCCCAGAAGCTTCCAGAGTTTCTCGCGCTGTTCTGGAGAAATGCGGTCTTCAAGCGTCATGCGCGTACTGACCTGATCGCGACGCATCTCTTCAACAACGTTATCTGCTTGGGAAATCTCGTGGACCAGCGCTGCGCTTGCAATGCGCGTGACCTCGCCGGGGCCAAAGCCGGCTGTGGCACGAATGTCCCTGTCCGACGTGACCAGAAATACCTTGCGACCAGCCTCTCGAGCGTCCGTGACTAGGCGCTCGATGACACTATCTGCAGACTCCCCCGTCTCGGAAAAAACCAACTGCACGCCAGCGTGGGTGCGCTCCGGGCGCTCGTCGTTTACATTTCCCTTTCCGTCGAACACAATAACGGCCTCGTAGGTGCCTTGCGCAAACGTGGCAACGTCAGAAATGAGCGCCAAACGGGCGCGATAAAACGGATCGGTGTTGAGGTGATAGGCTCTCTCAGCAGCGGTTTCTTGTGCAGAAGAGCCACGCTCATCCAGCAGCGCCTCATAGCGAGGAGTTGCCAGCATGACGTTATAGCCATCGACTACAAGCAGCGATTTTTTCTGAGCCATACCTTACGCTTCCTGGGCTTACGCGTCCTGGGTCCTGCGGAGCCACTCGTAGCACATAACCGTCGTTGCCTGAGCAACGTTCAGGGATTCTACCTGGCCAAACTGAGGAAGCTTGCACGTAAAATCGCACTTCTCGAGCATAAGGCGAGAAATTCCTGAACCTTCAGAGCCCATAACAAGTGCAAGGCGACCTCCCATAGGAGCCTCCCACACGGACTGAGTGGCGTGCTCGGTAGAGCCACATGTCCAAAAACCTGCGGCTTTAAGCTCTTCAAGAGCGCGCGGCAGATTTGAAACCTGAGCGATTGGCAGGTGAAGCACAGCTCCTGCGGAAGTCTTGTATGCTCCAACGCCAACTCGGGCAGCGCGAGCGTTTGCAATAACAATGCCGGCTGCGCCAACTACCTCGGCACTTCTTACGATTGCGCCAAAGTTTCCCTCGTCAGTGACGTGATCCAAGACCACAACCAGCGCGTTTTCAGAACCCGCACGCTGAACGATTTCAGAGAGGTCAGCATAGGCAAACGGCTGTGTACGGACAATAACTCCCTGGTGAGCGCCGTGGCTTGAAAGCGAGTCAAGCACTGGCTTTGCAACACGCTCGACAGGAATACCCTCCTGCTCAAGCTGGCGTGCAAGTGCCTCAATCTCCTGGTCCTTCTGTCCGCTTGCGGCTTGTACCAGCGCATTCTTCAAAGGAATGCCCACAGTCAGCGCCTCTGCTACTGCGCGACGACCCTCGATAAGATCAGTTGCAGGCTTTTTGTTGCCGGGACGTCCAGCGCCAGCGCCTCGCTGTCCACCAGCACCTTGCTGTCCGCGAGTACCCTGAGCTGCGCGTGAGCCTTGTGCGGAGCGGCTACCCTTTGAGCCCTGGCCATTCTTGGCGCCGAAATAACCGCCCCAGTCGGCAGCCTTCTTGGAGCCGCGACCTGCAGCTCCCCCGCGACCTGCAGCGCCACCGCGACCCGCGCCGCCGCGACCTGCTCCACCGCGGCCTGCAGCTCCGCCGCGTCCGGCAGCACCCTCGGAACGAGTGTTTTTAGAGGTAGAACGCTGATTTCTTGCCATAGTTAGTCTGCCTTACGCTTAAGTCGAGCGCCAGCGGCGGTATCTTCAATCAAAAGTCCAAGCTCGGCAATGCCGTCTCTAATTTGATCAGCAACTGCCCAGTTCTTCTGGGAGCGAGCCTCTTGACGAGCAGCAAGCAAAGCCTCTGCAGCCTCGTCAGCTGACGAGCCCTCATAGCCTGCGACCTGTGCAGCAAGTGCCACAAGCTCCTCTGGCAAATCAGAGGTAGGCGCGGCCTGAGTCAAATCGATTCCCAAAGCTCCCGTGAGCTCGCACAACATATCTGCTGCACGGAGAACAGGACTTGCGCCAACGTTCTGACCAACCTCTGCAAGATACGTATTTGCAGCAGTTACCAGCGCAAAAATAGCAGCAAGTGCTCCTGCGGTATTGAAATCATCATCCATCTGAGCGTCAAACTCGCTCTGAGCTGTGTTAATAGCCTCAGCAAGCGTGCTATCAGCGTCGGAAAGTTCGTGCTGAGCAGAAGACTGCTTGAAAGCCCAGCGGAGATTTGCAACGCAGGTCTTCATGCGCTCAAGCGTACCAACAGTGCCCTCAAGGCGCTCAAACGAGAAATCAAGTGGTGCGCGATAGTGCGTTTGAAGCATCAAAAGTCTTACTGCATCTGCAGGGTACTTGTCCAAAACTTCCTTGAGTGTGTAGAAGTTGCCCAAAGACTTGGACATCTTCTCGCCATCAACGCGAAGCATTCCGGTGTGCATCCAATAATTGGCGAGAGGAGCGTGCCAGGCGCAGGATGCCTGCGCAGTCTCGTTCTCATGATGAGGGAATACCAGGTCAGAGCCACCGCCGTGAATGTCAATTGGAGTGCCCAGGTAGCGATGAATCATTGCGCAGCACTCACTGTGCCAACCTGGACGACCTTCTCCCCAAGGGCTTGGCCAGCTAGGCTCGCCAGGCTTTGCAGCCTTCCAGAGTGCAAAGTCAAATGGGTCGCGTTTCTCGTCATTAACCTCAACGCGCTCACCTGCACGAAGCTGATCAAGATCGCGACCAGAAAGCACACCATAACCATGGTCAGAACGAACCGAGAAGTACACGTCGCCCGAAGGCACCGCGTAAGCATAGCCCTGTTCAATCAGAGATTGAATCATCTGAAGCATGGCTTCAATCTCGTGCGTTGCGCGAGGGCGAATATCCGGATCTAGAATATTGAAACGATGCATCTGCTCGATAAACGCCTGAGAAAACTCTTCAGAAACCTCTTGAGCAGTCCTTCCCTGCTCAATAGCGCGCTGAATAATCTTGTCGTCAACGTCAGTCAGGTTCTGAGCGAAGGTGACCTCATAACCCTTGTGCATCAGGTAACGGCGAATAACGTCAAACGAGAGGAAGGTACGGGCGTTTCCGATGTGAATCTGATCGTAAACCGTAGGACCGCACACGTACATGCGGATTTTGCCCTCGTCGATTGGCTTGAACTCTTCTTTTTTATGCGTCTGAGTGTTATAGACAAGCATGCATACTCCTCGCAACCATTGTGTATTGGTGTAAGTATAAACGGTTTGTGGAAAACCTTTGAGTTCCATACCGTACTAATCAAGATTCAATTTTGTTACCGTTCGCGGATTAGTGCTGGATTGTTTTTTTTGTTTTATTAAACTTGACGAATAAAAATTTTAAGAATTTATATTTGAATCAAAACTGCAAAGAACTAGAAGACAAGAAATCTTACTCTTAACAACTTCAGAAGGTGATTCGAATGAGTAAGTTTTTTAACATTATCCGCTACTGTATATCTACCATTCTGGATAAGGGCAGTCTTGCGATTTTTCTCTTTCTGTCATTCTTTGTCACTGCGCTTATGGTGATCCAACCTCTTCTTGTTGGATTTGTAATTAATCTTTTTATTTCAGGAACAACTTGGAGTGAAATACTTTTCTATTGCGCCATGGTTGCCGCACTAGGAATCCTTATTGCCGGCTGTTCCTATCTTGCTAAAACACGCTATTGTCAATTGCAAATTGACTCCGCGTTTACCATTGAGCGACAGCTGATTGACAAGATTCAACACGCTGATTCATCGTTTTTCTCGTCATATGATTCTGGACATTACCGCCAGACAGTAAATAACGACGCTAATGACGTTTCAATGTTTATACTTACACAATGCGTGAGCTTTGCAACAACTACGGTCTCCGTCTTAGGCACGCTTGCAATTATCTTATATTTGAACCCATTAACCGCTCTTGTAACAGCTGTTCTGTTATTGGTGAGTTTTATTATCTATAAGCAAATCCAAGCTTCGGCCTATAAAAGATACAAAGAATCTAAAGAGCTGAGGTCTCAGTATGGATCTATTGAGCTCTCCCAATTCACAGACGTAGATTTCATCAGGCGTCATTCCCTCTTTGAGCGTTTCTTTAATCAGCACTATGCCGTCAATCAGAAGCTTCGTAGTGCCATTCATGAGCAGTACAAGCTTGAGTTTGGCGTACAAGAATTAAACAATGCTGTGATTGCCGTATTCCAAGCCATTGTCTTTATTACCTGTGCATATCAAATTTTCCTTGGAGCACTGCAGCCTGGCTATATTGCAACTATTTCAAGCTATTTTGTATCGCTCTTAGGTTCTATTACGCTTCTTATGGAATTTGGTATGGCTTATCAGAGCATTACGGTAAGTCTTAATCGAATTGAACAGATTCTTGATTTACCTCAAGAATCCGTTGGAACCATCGTTCCATCAGGCGATGTCAATCAAATTACCTGCACAAATGTGTCTTTCTCTTATCCGCATTCAAATAAAGTACTGATGAACAACTTGTCTTGTAGTTTTGCAAAAGGAAATATATATGCCATTACCGGTGGAAACGGTACAGGCAAATCAACATTTCTGAAGCTCATTAACGGAGAGTGGTCTTCTCACCTATCAGGCAATATTGCCATTAATGAGGACTTGCTAGCTCAAATTAATCAGTATGAACTTCGGAAAAATACGCTTGGATTCACCGAGCAAGAGCCAAGCATTGTTGACGATACGGTAAGAAATAATCTGACACTGCTGTGCAAAAACCAACCAACAGATGAAGAGATAATCAGCTATATCAAGCTATTCAATTTGGAAAAATTGCTGCTTGGTGACGATCAAAATCTTGACGTTCGCCTTAATGAACGAAGCTCGGCTATCTCTGGTGGAGAAAAGCAAAAGATTGCAATTATTCGCATGATGCTTATGAATCCAAGTGTTATGTTGCTTGACGAGCCAACCTCTGCATTAGATCAAAAAAGTGTTGATGTCCTTCTTACTCTTCTAAAAAAGGTCAAACAAGACCACATAATACTGCTCATATCTCATGACCCTAAAGTGGTGGAGGCAGCCGATCATATCGTTGAGCTGTAATTTATTGCGCGCTACGTCCCAGCAGCACAACTGCCCAGGCAGCAATACCTTCTTGAGTGCCCACAAAACCAAGACCTTCGGTAGTGGTAGCTTTTACGCCAACTTTGTCTGACGTAACGCCCATAACCTCAGCCATGCGGTTCCTCATAGCATCGCGATGAGGGAGCAACTTAGGTGCCTGAGCTGCAACAGTGCAGTCACAGTCCAGAAGCTCAAAGCCCTCATTACGAACAAGCTGCATAACATGGGACAGAAGCACCATAGAATCAGCACCCTCATAAGCAGGGTCTGTATCAGGGAAAAGCTGGCCAATGTCGCCAGCGCGCACGGCTCCTAACAGGGCGTCCATAAGTGCATGAGCCAAAACGTCAGCATCGGAGTGGCCGAGAAGACCTTTGGTGTGCTCAATTTTGACGCCACCTAAGATAAGATCCCTGCCCTCTACCAGGCGATGAACATCGTATCCGTGGCCAATTTTAAGCTCTGGCATGCTCACTCTACAGCCCCACTTCCGGTTGCACCTTCTACCAGGCGTCGGCTGAGTGTAGCCTCAACAATTGCAAGGTCAGACGGGTACGTGACCTTCACGTTTTCTCGTTGCGACTCAACACACAGCACCGTAAGACCAAGTCGCTCAACTAACGACGAGTCATCGGTTCCCTGGTAGCCCTCCTGGCGAGCTACCTCATGGGCTTCAAGGAGCGTACGCGTTTTGAATACCTGAGGAGTCTGGGCAGCCCAAAAAGTTGAGCGATCAGGTGTATCTACGATGGTTGCGCCGTCTACGCGCTTCAGCGTATCAGTTGCGCGGTGAGCCAAAATTGCTCCCGCAATCTTAGGAGACTTGCGAACCGTGCCAATGACCTGCTCGATTGTCTCCACCTCAATGAGCGGACGAACCGCATCGTGAACAGAAACAAAATCATATCCAGCGGGCACTACCTGGAGCGCGTTGTAAACCGATTCTTGCCTGGTAGCACCAGACGTTGCAAAGTGAACGGGTTTGTGGAGTACAAGCTTGCCCAAAACACCCTCTTGAACTGCAGCGCGTTTCTCGTCAGAGCAAGCAATCACAATGTGAGCCACGCTGGGAGCGTGATCAAATGCAAGGATTGACCAGCTCATCAGCGGAAGACCGCAGACAGAAATAAATTGCTTGCCGTCAGGGTACCCAAAGCGCTCGCCAATACCGCCGGCCACAATGACGGCAACAGTATCGGCTTTTGCTCCATGTGTAGAAAGGCGAGAAGGACGTGGCTTTGACACGACCTTTGCACAAGTGCCGCTTGCAGCCATTATTCTGACTTACCCCACATTCTGCGGAGACTGTTAGCAAGTGCACCGGGGTTCTCGACACCCAGAGATTTGAGGCTAGACGTATCGTTTTCTGCAACGTGGAGCAGCTGCTGCAGGTTATCGTAGGCGTCAACAATTCTGGCTGCGATCTCATCGTTGACCACGTGAACGCGGGAAAGTGTGCGCAGGCCCAAAGGCTCCATGGACGCATCTTCTCCACGGCCATCGGAGTAGCCAAGAATCTGGCCGACACTCTCTGCGGAACGGAGCTCGGTGTTGGCTGTCTCATGGAAGCGGCGACGGATAGCGCGTGCCTCCTCAGCGGAAGAGTCAACGGCGTAATCGCGAATCATAAGGTTATAGGCCTCGTCGATGCCGCCCAAATATTCCTCACGCTGCATAGCAGTGGTTTTGCCCTCGCTACCCAGCTCCAAAAGGCAGGAGTCAAGCTGATCGGCGGCGCTCATAAGAACCTCAAACAGGTAGAAAATGCCTGCTACATCGCCCAGGGTGACGTAGTTATCAAGCTCAAGAGCGGTTAGGCGTAAAAGCGCGCGATCAAGCTGCTGGCGCGTATTTTGCATAGCAACCGAGAGCTGATTGACGGTAGACATAATGGCTGGTACCGACTTTAGCGGAATAACGTGACCATCAACGTAGACCGTAATCAACGAACGGCGAGAAGACACTGCAATCACAATAGACTTGGTGAGCAAGCTCATGCGAGCGGCAGTACGGTGGCGAGTGCCTGTTTCTGCAGTTGGAAGCGTTGCATCAGGATTGAGGTGGAAGTTGGCGCGCAGAATTCTGGTGAGATCTTTGTCCACCACCACAGCGCCATCCATCTTGCAGAGCTCAAACAATCGATTTGCTGTGAAAGAAACATCAAGTTTGAAACCATCTCCGCCCGCAGCAAGGACGTTTTCTGTATCTCCCACGCAAATGAGGGCGCCCAGACGGCCAGCGATAATCATGTCCAGTGCAACGCGGAGCGCCGTGCCAGGGGCAGTCATCTTCAGAGCTGTGGCAATGCGGTCCTCGTTTTCTGTTGCGCTTGGATCAAGTTGCGTTGGCTCCATGGCTCTCCCTCAATTACTTGCAGCTTACAGGCTGCGTTTTGCATTCTGGTACGTTTGTGCTTCGATTTGTTTCAACGTTTCAAGTATACGGTTTTGTTGCCGGCGCGTGTAGTGACGGTTTTGAGGAAACGGGTTTCTCGCCAAAAGAACTGCACGTGTGAGCCGCGATACAAAAAGACCCGAGGCAGAACCTCGGGTCAGAACTTACTTACTCAGCGGAAGACATCAGATCGGACGAGCCGCCTGCACTACCCTGTGGCAGCGAGGATGGACCCATGCTGACATCCATCTGATCAAGCTGTGCCATTGTCTCTTTCTTGCGAGGCTCAGGGATAACGCCTGTGGTCTTGGTGAACACAAGCTTCTTGCCCTCAGCGTCAACATCAACAGCAACAATATCGCCTGCGGTCCACTGGCCAGAGAGAAGCTCCTCAGACAGTGGATCTTCAATCATCGACTGAATGGTGCGGCGCAGCGGACGAGCACCGTAGACAGGATCGGTTCCGTCTTTGGCAATCAGATCCTTTGCGGCTTCGGTGAGCTCGATGGACATACCGTTGGCAATCAAACGATCGCGAAGCTCAAGAACCATGAGGTCAACAATGCCGCGAAGCTGCTCTGCAGAGAGCGACTTGAAGACAACAATCTCGTCCACGCGGTTCAAGAACTCTGGACGGAATCCACGCTTGAGCTCAGACATAACGCGGCTGGTAATCTCTTTATCGGAAAGACCCTTAGAGCCTTCTGACGAGAAGCCCATGGTATTGGTACGGGCAATCTCGCGAGCACCAATGTTGGATGTCATGATGACAACCGTATTGGAGAAGTCCACGTGACGACCTTGGCCGTCAGTCAAGCGGCCCTCGTCCAGAATCTGCAACAAGATGTTGAAGACGTCTGGATGTGCTTTCTCAATCTCGTCAAAGAGCAAGACAGAGTATGGACGCCTGCGGACGGCCTTAGTGAGCTCGCCACCCTCATCGTAGCCCACGTATCCTGGAGGTGCGCCGACCAGCTTGGCCACAGTGTGGCGCTCCATGTACTCAGACATATCGTACGAAAGCAGAGCATCTTCGGAGCCAAACAGGAACTCTGCCAGGGCCTTTGCAAGCTCAGTCTTACCTACGCCGGAGGGACCTAAGAAGATGAAGGAGCCGCCAGGACGCTTTGGGTCTTTGAGAGGGCTACGGCTTCTGCGGATTGCCTTTGCAACCTTAACAACAGCCTCATCCTGACCAACAACGCGCTGGTGAAGGATGTCTTCTGTACGAAGCAGCCTTGAAGCCTCAGTCTCGGTTAGGTTAGAGACAGGAACGCCGGTGATGCCAGAGACAACCTTTGCAATGTCGTCCTCGTCAACGGTAACAATGTTCTTGTCCAGCTGCTCACGCCACTCAGTCTCTAAGCGATCCCTCTCTGCTACCAGGGATTTCTCCTGGTCGCGCAGACGAGCTGCCTGCTCAAACTCTTGAGCGCTTGCTGCCTCAGATTTCTGGGTACGAACGCGGAGAAGATCTGCGTCTACCTGGGCAATCTCTGGTGGAAGGCTCATCTTGTGGATGCGCGCGCGGGCGCCAGCCTCATCAAGAACGTCAATTGCCTTGTCTGGCAGGAAGCGGTCCTGGATGTAGCGGCTAGAAAGCGCAACGGCAGCCTTGATAGCAGCCTCGGTATAGTGGACGTGGTGGTGCTTCTCGTAGCGGTCCTGAAGACCATGAATGATAGAAATGGTGTCATCGTTGTTTGGCTCGCCGATATTGACAGGCTGGAAACGCCTCTCAAATGCAGCGTCCTTCTCGACATGTTTACGGTACTCTTCTGCCGTAGTTGCGCCGATGACCTGGATTTCTCCACGAGACAGCGGTGGCTTCAAGATGGACGCGGCGTCGATGGATCCCTCTGCGGATCCAGCACCAATGACGGTGTGAATCTCGTCGATGAAGAGGATGTCATTCTTGGATTTCTCCAGCTCAGCAACAACCTTCTTCATGCGGTCCTCAAACTCACCGCGATACTTGGAGCCAGCTACCAGACTTGCCAGGTCAAGCGTCCAAACCTGCTTACCGCGCAGGATGTCAGGAACGTTGCCGGAAGCAATGAGCTGAGCCAAGCCCTCAACAATGGCAGTCTTACCAACGCCAGGATCGCCCAGGATAAGTGGGTTGTTCTTCTGGCGGCGTGCAAGAACCTGCATGACACGCTCAATCTCGCGGTCGCGGCCAATGACGGGGTCAAGCTTTTTATCTGCAGCAAGCTTAGTAAGATTGCGGCCAAACTGCTCCAGCATGGAAGCGTCGTCGTTTGCGTTAGGACGCATCTGACCAGCGCCAACAGGCATGCCAAAGATGCCTCCCTCAATGCGAGGCTCTGCCATACGAGGACCAGCAGGTGCATCATCTGGAGTCTGGGCAACCAGCTCATCAACGGCGTTTCTTACCGCGTCGCCCGAGACACCCATGGTACGCAGGGCATCCATAGCGCGACCATTACCCTCGGACACAATGCCCAAAAGCAGGTGCTCAGTTGCAATATAACTCTGACCGTGGGTCATAGTTTCTCTGTACGCGTCCTCAAGCACGCGTTTTGCGCGAGGAGTAAACGGAATGTGGCCGCCAGGAATAGGATCTCCTGCGCCCGTGGTGAGCTCTTTTACAGTTGCCAGAGCCTCATCATACGAGACCTCCAGCTTAGCCAGAGCCTGAGCAGCAATGCCCTCCCCCTCTTTGATGAGAGCAAGTAGCAGGTGCTCGGTACCGACATACATCTGGCCAAGACCGCGAGCCTCGTCCTGAGCCAAGCTCATGACTTTACGCGCTCTGTCAGTGAATTTATCAAACATGTGCTGAAACCTCTCAAAACTCTCTTTTACTTCTGTTTTATACCCATCAGAAGGCTCTGCAAACATACGACTCGCGTTGGATTTTTCTCCTCCGTACGAACCACACAAACGCCAGGCGAGAAACCCGTGCTGTCGCAACTCCGCGGCACACCGCCACACAAAAAGCCCGGTACCTGCAACGAGCGGATACCGGGCCAATGTGTTTATGTACTGCGCTGGGGCAGCTAAGCTTCCAAGCTCTTAGCGCTTCTCGGGCTTGAGCTGTGGGAAGAGAAGGACGTCGCGGATTGAAGGCTGATCGCAGAAGAGCATCATCATGCGGTCGATGCCGTAGCCAATGCCGCCCGCTGGTGGCATGCCGTACTCAAGCGCACGGATGAAGTCGTAATCGTACTCCATGGCCTCCTCGTCACCCTGACGCTTAGCCTCCATCTGGGCAGCAAAGCGCTCCTCCTGGTCAACGGGGTCGTTGAGCTCGGAGTATGCGTTTGCGTACTCTGCGCCGCAGATAATGAGCTCAAAGCGGTCGGTCAGACGAGGGTCGTCCGCCTTGCGCTTGGTGAGCGGAGAAACCTCTGCAGGATAATCGCAGACAAAGGTTGGGTTTACGATGCTCTTCTCGCCAAGCTCGTCGTAGATCTCAAACAGCAGCTTGCCGGCCTGCCACTCTGGATTCCACTCAATCTCATAGCGGTCCAGGACTGCGCGGAGTTTCTCGACAGGAGTGTCAATGGAGAGCTCCTCGCCGGTGACCTCGGATGCAATCTCTGCCAGGGACGCAACGCGCCAGTTGCCGGATAGGTCAACCTCGGTGCCCTGGTAGGTGATGACCTCGTGGCCCTTCTCGCAGCCGCAAGCCTTGCGGGCGATCTCCTGGAAGAGGTTCTGGGAAAGCTCGCGCATGCCGGCCAGGTCAGAGTAGGCGGCGTATGCCTCCATAGAGGTGAACTCTGGGTTATGCGTGAGGTCGGTGCCCTCATTTCTGAACTGACGACCAAGCTCGTATACGCGCTCAAGACCGCCAACAAGCAGGCGCTTCAGCGGAAGCTCGGTGGCAATACGCAGGTAGTTCTCGGTGTTCAGCGCGTTGTAGTGCGTGATGAACGGCTTTGCGTTTGCGCCGCCAAGGATCTCCTGGAGAACAGGGGTCTCAACCTCCATGTAGCCGTCCGCCTCCATGAACTGGCGGATGATGGAGATAATCTGTGAGCGCTTGCGGAATACGTCGCGGACCTCGGGGTTCATGATGAGGTCAACGTAGCGCTGGCGATAACGAACCTCGCGGTCGGTGAGGCCGTGGAACTTCTCAGGCAGAGGACGCAGCGACTTGGAGAGGACCTCCAGCGAGGTGACTGCCAGGGAAAGCTGGCCACGGCGAGTGCGCATGATAGCGCCGGTTGCGCCGATGATGTCGCCAAGGTCGAGAAGACCCAGGAGCTCCCAGTTCTTCTCGTCAAGGTTGTTGATGCGGCAGAAGAGCTGAATCTGGCCGGTATAGTCCTCTACCACGACAAACGCGATCTTGCCCTGGTTGCGGATGGCGCGGACGCGGCCAGCCACGGAATAGACTTCCTCGCCAGTCTGGCCGTCCTCGAGGTCAGCGTAGCGTTCCTCCAGCTCAGCAACGTGAGCGGTGACGGTGGACTGGATAGGGTATGGATCAATGCCGGCGTCAAGCAGTGCCTGGCGACGGGCTTTGCGCTGGGCGCGCTCGTCGTTGATGGAAGCCTCTGGGGTGGCCTCGGTTGCGTCGACATTCTCGGCGGCGGTTGCGTCAGCGGCGGCCGAGTTACCAGCGATGTTGTTCTCTACTTCGGACATGTATCCTCCACGTAAAAACGCCCCGCGCCAGACGGACACGGGGCGACCAAAATCTTTTGTGCCAGTCTAGCGAGTAATAGAGGTAATGGTGTACTTCTTCACCTTGCCGTTTGGCGTGGTGAACTCAACCTCGTCGCCCTTCTTATGACCAATAAGAGCCTCGCCAGCTGGGGACTCGTTAGAGATCTTGTGCTCAAGGGAGTTAGTCTCAGTAGTACCAACAATTACATATTTAGTTGTCTTGCCTTTTGCATCAGCAAGCTCGACGGTTGTGCCGATTGCAACGGTGACGTTGCGCTTGCTGCCGCCCTCGACAACCTTTGCGACAGAGAGAATCTGGCGAATCTCGTTGATGCGGGACTCGTTGTGAGACTGCTCTTCTTTTGCAGCGTCATACTCGGAGTTCTCAGAAAGGTCACCAAAACCACGGGCCTCTTTGATGCGCTCAACAATCTCGTCGTGTTTCTCGCCCTCACGATAAGCCAGCTCATCGACAAGCTTCTGACGGCCTTCTGGGGTAAGTACAATCTCTTTAGTAGTGTCCATCGTGTTCTTTCTGTTGATGGGTCAGTCGGTCTATACGTGTGAGATGGGGTTACTCGGACTTCTTGGACTCTTCGTCCTCAACGAGCTCAGCCTCTGGCTCCTTGGCTTCTTCCTTGGTCTCAGACTCCATGCCCTCACGAACACTCTTGACGGTCTCGCCGACAGCCTTGCCGAGCTTTGGAAGGTTCTTAGGTCCAAAGATGACCATAACAACGACAACAATAATCAGAAGCTCAGGAATACCAAGTCCTAAAATCATATAAACCCCCAGAAAATCTTTTCCTGTAAAAGCGTTCAGAAAAAACGCCGTATCGGCTAGTATAACCGAGGGAAACCTTACTAACAAGGAATTAACATGGTCTTACATGATTTTTGGACATTTTTTATCTGGTCGACCGTAGCGGGGCTTGCCGTTATTGGCATTTACCAGCTATTTCTGTTAATTCTACGCGCTCGAGGCGTTTTTGTGACGCGTACCAAATTTGGCCTCACGATGATCTTTGACTCCGAGGACGCCGACGGTACGCCCATTAGGCTGCTCAACGTTAATGGCACCTTCCAGTCCGTGAGCTACATTGCACCTGAGCTGCGTTTTGAGCTCTGCGTCCACTATCACCGTATGATGACAAAGGTTATCCAGCAGGTATCTGCTCGGGGTCACGTTGTAGTCATGGGCGGTGGAGGTTTCTCGCTGCCAAAACACCTGGCTACGCACATGAGCGGCGGCGTTATTGACGCGATTGAGATTGATCCGAAGATAGTCTCGCTTGCACGCGAGCATTTCTTTCTGGACGAGGCTCTAGCTGCGGCTTCAAGTGAGCTGCGTATTGTCGAGGACGACGCCTGGAAGGTTCTGCAGGATGCGGATGCTAGTAGCATTGACGTGCTGGTAAACGAAGTGTTTGCTGGTCGAAAATCACTTGGGCCTCTGGGAACAGCGGCTGGTGCGCAAGTGGTTAAAGAAAAACTTGCAGCTGACGGGGTGTATCTGGCTGATGTTCGCTGTCCGCTCGAAGGCCACGGGTCTACGATACTTCCCCAGGTGGCAAACGTCTTTGCGCAGGAGTTTACGCATATCGCTTACGTGCCCGAGTGGCCTGATACTCCTAAAACACCAGGTAACAACCTCTTAATTGCAACTGATGCGGATATTACGCTTCCTGAAGGTGCTGTTGTGGTGAAATAACGTCACTTTGAGGGCTGGCCGCTATCCAATTGACCGAGCAACATCCAATCACCTGAGAAAATTGCATATTCCACCTTGTTTATGCGGAGTTTTGTATCAAAAATTTGACTCACCAAAATTCAACCCCTATTTTGGGTAAAAAATCCGTTTAGTTGGAAGTCAAATCGCAATCACGGAAATTCCTAGCTTGCGTTTCCGCAGGTGGCAAAAAGTGTCCATATTTTGCTATTTTTATCCGTAACAAAACCACAGTTAAATGGCTTGCATAAAAAGCAACCGCCGCTGCATATTCCAACTAAACGCATTTTTTACCACTTGCATGGCAAGCGCTCAGCAAAACCGCAGTTGGCATTTATCTGACTTACATTTCTCCGTTAAAACGATTCTTACAAAAGAATTTGAAAACACGACTTTGGTATTTGAAAACATCACCTTGTCAGTTTGACTAAATTTATATATGCACTGGTGAACATATATGTTTAGCAAGAAATTTTTTTCAAAAAAGAAGAAGATTTATTCTGATTCTCGTAAATTCATAACAGAATATGGGTATTGTTATCGCAGATAGAAAACATATTCTATCTGTGCCAAGTACGGCGACTATTAAAGCTGATGCACTAAGGAGGCATCATGAAGACAGGTTTTGAACTACTGAATGATCCATTTTTGAACAAGGGAACCGCCTTTACGCAGGAGGAACGTCAGAAATATGGCCTGGTAGGCCTTCTTCCTCCAAACATTCAGACCATCGAGGAGCAGGCGGAGCAAGCATACGTGCTTTTCCAGCAGTATCCTGACCTCGAGACAAAGCGTCACTATCTCATGAGGCTTTTCTCCGAGAACCGCACGCTGTTCTATAACCTGTTCTCCAAGCATGTTGAAGAGTTCATGCCTATCGTCTACGACCCAACCATCGCACCAGATATTGAGCAATATTCTCAGCGCTATGTCGATCCACAGTATGCATGCTTCCTGTCAGTTGATCGTCCTGAGGACCTTGAAACCTCGCTGAAGAACGCAGCCGCAGGTAGAGACATCGACCTGATTGTCGTCACCGATGCAGAAGCAATCCTGGGTATTGGCGACTGGGGCACTAACGGCGTCGAAATTTCCGTTGGCAAGCTCATGGTTTACACCGCCGCAGCTGGTGTTGACCCTAATCGCATCATGCCTGTTGTCATTGATGCAGGCACCAATCGCCAGGAACTTCTCGATGACCCGCTATACCTGGGCGAACGCCACAAGCGCGTTGATGAAGATCGCTATAACGCATTCATCGACAACTTTGTAACCACCGTCGAGAAGCTCTTCCCTAACCTCTACCTGCACTTTGAGGACTTCGGCCGCTCGCACGCTGCTGCAATCCTGGACCGCTACAAGAACACCTACCCTGTCTTCAACGACGACGTCGAGGGCACTGGTATTGTTACCCTTGCGGGCATCCTCGGTGGCCTCAATATTTCTGGCGAGAAACTCGTCGACCAGGTATATCTCTGCTTTGGCGCAGGAACTGCTGGTTGCGGCATCGCTGAGCGTGTGCTTCAGGAATTTGTGGACCAGGGAATGGACCGCGAAGAGGCTCGCAAGCGCTTCTACCTGGTAGATCGTCAGGGCCTACTCTTCGACGATATGGACAACCTCACTCCACAGCAGAAGCCATTTGCTCGCAAGCGTTCTGAGTTCGCAAACGCTGACGAGCTCACCAACCTAGCGGCCGTTGTAAAGACGGTTCACCCAACAATCATGGTTGGCACCTCTACCGTTCACGGCGCCTTCACCGAGGAGATCATTCGTGAAATGGCAGCTCATTGCGAGCGCCCAATGATTTTCCCTCTGTCCAACCCAACTAAACTTGCGGAGGCAACCGCCCAGGACCTGCTGACCTGGACAGACGGTCGCGCGCTTGTAGCCTGCGGAGTCCCCTCAGACGACGTCGAGCTCAACGGTGTAACTTACCAAATTGGTCAGGCTAACAACGCTCTGATTTACCCAGGCCTTGGACTTGGTGCACTTGCATCAAAGGCTCGCCTGCTCACAGACCAGATGATTTCCCTCGCAGCTCACTCGCTTGGCGGAATCGTTGACACCACAAAGCCTGGTGCGGCAATTCTTCCTCCAGTCTCCAAGATTACTGAGTTCTCCGAGCGTATTGCTGTTGGCGTTGCAGAGGAGGCAATTAGGCAGGGTCTGAACCGCGAGCCAATTGCCGATGCAAAAGAGGCAGTTGACGCCCTTAAGTGGTTCCCTGTCTACAAGGAGTTAGAGGCATAGTATGTCTGTCTTTTTGACATCATTACAGAATGTGCTGCCTATCATTTTGATTATTGTGCTTGGCTATATTCTTAGGAAGATCAACTGGCTCAATGAAACATTTGCTGGTCAGGCGTCAAAGCTCATCATGAATGTGGCACTTCCTGCATCAATTTTTGTAGCGGTCCTAAAAAACTTGTCCCTCAACCAGCTACTCCAGCTTGGTCCATCAGTGCTCATTGCTGCTGTTAGTTTTGCTTTGTCATATGTTGCAGGATTTTTGGTTATCAACGTTTTCCGCGTCCAGCCAGGTCGCCGAGGCTTGATGCTCAATACCTTTGCAAATGCCAACACCATCTTCATTGGTATGCCACTGAATCTTGCGCTTTTTGGCGAGCACGCTGTGCCGTACTTTTTGGTGTACTACATCATGAACACCATTTCTACCTGGGCAATTGGAATCTTCTTCATTTACGGTGATCCACTGCCAACAGAAAATGACGGCGAGAAAAACAGTGCAGTGGAGCACAAATTTAACATCAGCAAATTGTTGCCACCACCATTGATTGGTTTCTTGGTTGCCCTCGTTTTTCTCGTGTTCAGCATTCCTGTTCCAGCAGTTCTAAACACTGGCCTCACCTATTTAGGCAATCTGGTAACGCCACTGTCGCTGATTTACATTGGCATTATTTTGCAGGAGACAGGACTTTCAAGCATTCGAATTGATCGTGACACAGCAGTCACGCTCATTGGTAAATTTGTCATTGCCCCACTTATTATGGTCGGCGTAATTACAGCATTTACCGGCGTATTTGGTGCACAGAACGTTCTTGAAACGAGGACGTTTATCATCCAAGCTGCAGTTCCAGCACTGACCGTCCTGCCAATTTTGGCAAACGAAGGTAAGGCTGACGTCAAATTCGCAACTAACGTTGTTGCAACTTCAACAGTGCTTTTTGCGATTGTCATCCCTATCGTAATGACTATCATCGGCTAACTGGCGCTGTAAACAGCACTTTTACGCACAACAAAGCCTCTTCTCAATGGCGAGAAGAGGCTTTTTTCTTGTGGGTTTTTGCAGCGCGCAACCCCGGCGGCACGTTGATCCAACGGTGCCTTAGTCCAGCAGCACGCCTTCAACTGCAGAGGCGGAGCCGTCGAGGACGTTGCACTTTTGGATCTGGTGAACAAACCAAGTACGGAATGCCTTTTGGTCGACGCCCACACATACGGTTGCGTTGGGTTTCTCGCCAAGATATCCGGCCAGGTCAACGACCGTGCAGCCGCTTGTCAGAGCGCCGGCGCACTCGACGTCCACAAACACGTCTTTGGTCTCAAACATCTGGGGCGCCAGCAGGTAGGCCACGGCCGTTGGGTCATACATGCTGAAGCCCTCCTCCTGGTAGTGGACGCGATAGTTGAGCAGCAGCTTGACCAGCATGTCGCCACTCTTACCGGAGTTCTGGATGTTCTCGATGTCCTCGGGCATCACGCGAGCAGCGTCGCCCACCTCAAGGCCAACCATGGCCACGTGCACGCCGGATGCAAAGACAATCTTTGCCGCCTCGGGGTCAACGCCCACGTTGAACTCGGACATGACGCCAAGGTTTCCGCGGGTCAGAGCGCCGCCCATCATGACAATGCGGTCGATATGCTCCTTGACCTGTGGGTATGCTTTCAGCAGCAGCGCAATATTGGTCAGAGGTCCAAGCGTCACCAGCGTGGTTTTCTCACCAGCCGAAGCGCCTTCCATAATGACGCGACGCTGTGCCTCAAGTGCAGTTTCTTCAAGAAGACAGTCCGGCTGAATGCCGTCGAACTCGTAGCCCCTCATGCCAGATGCACCGTGGACGTCACTTGCGTCCATCGGTTTTCTGAGCAGTGGCTCGGCAGCACCACGCGCAACAGGCACATGCTGATTCCAGAATTTGAGCAGCTTGAGGGCGTTATTGGTGACGTTCTCGATGCCAACATTTCCGCTGACGGTAGTAATAAGCTTGACATCCAGCGCCTTTGCGGCCAAGGCAAATCCCAGCGCAATGGCGTCGTCAATGCCGGGATCCGTGTCAATGATGACGCGCGTCTTAGTTGAAAGCGTTGTCATAAGTCTCCTTTGTACGTTTGAGCTGCGTGTGGACTGCGAGTTATGAAGCAACAATCACGGTAATTTTAACCTAAAACTCAACTACCTGCTGATACGTTGGAATTGATTGCTGAGCGCCAACCTTAGTAGTGGCAAGTGCCGCAGCCTTCGCGGCCACATCGAGCGCCTGCTTGATGTCGTGACCCTCCAACTGCCCCGATGCCTGGAACGCGGCGAGTGTGCCCATGAACGTATCTCC
The DNA here is from genome assembly GCA_963539685.1 of uncultured Atopobiaceae bacterium. Taxonomy (GTDB): domain Bacteria; phylum Actinomycetota; class Coriobacteriia; order Coriobacteriales; family Atopobiaceae; genus Lancefieldella. The sequence continues at coordinate 35,227 of CAUTMX010000006.1, forward strand.
TGCGCAGGTGGTGTCCACGGTGTCCACGCGATAGCATTCCTGCTGGTAGACGCCGTGTGCGTTGGCAGCAATCGAGCCCTTGGACCCCAGCGTTAATACCGCAGTTGCCACGCCGCTTTCAAGCACCTTCTGTACCGCGGCCTCGGGATCTGCCAGCGGGCTAATCTTGCCCTCGCCAAACAGGTCCGCAAACTCAATCTCGTTCAGGCAGAGCACGTCCACGCTGGCGAGAAGACCGGTGGTCATGGTAGCCGCGGGCGATGGGTTCACCATCGTATAGAGCCCCAGCTCATGCGCGTACCTGATAAGCTCAAACGTGGTCGACAACTCGCACTCAAACTGCGTCAAGAACACGTCACCTGGCTCCGCAATGCGATCGAGCACTACTTTTACGTCGTCAACTGTGCGTGCGTGATTAGCGCCATGGTCCAAAATGATGCGATTATCGCCGCCAACGCGCACGATTACGGCAACACCAGTGGAGACTCCAGACAGCTCGTCTACCTGCTCCGCATTGACTCCGTAACCAATAAGTGACTGCTTGAGGTCCTGTCCAAAAGAGTCAGCACCAACAGCACCAATCATGTGGACATCTGCACCCATTCGAGCTGCAGCAACTGCTTGGTTGGCACCCTTTCCACCTGGGCTGGTGACAAGATTTTTGCCGCCAATAGTCTCGCCCTGCTGAGGCATCTTATCTGCCTCGATGGAGATATCCATGTTCAGGCTTCCAAATACAATCACTTTGCCCATGTGAGGCTCCTTCTTTGCAGGTGCGCGGTGTGTGACGTTTCAGTTTGGCTTTTCGGTGCGGCACTAGACGTTGCTGCTCGACGTTCTTCTCGCCAGTGCAACTGAAAAATGTCCTGTTTATAGGGTATATAGTAATAACTTGACCAATCGCGTCAACCCAACTACTCTTAGAGAGATGTCTGAGTAGAAGTGTGTTCGTTCTTTACGTGATTCCGGCTTCACGGGACGTCCCTTGCAGAACTCCAATATAAGGAGGTGCTTTATATGCCTAGTCGAAGTAGCAGCTTACGTCTGACAGCAGATGCTGACCCTGTTCATTTATGTGCGACGGATATAAAGAAACCTCTTATTCAAAAGTTTTAGTTTTTACTGCACCGCAAGCCTATAGGGATATAAATTTGCAGGTTTATACATCAATCCTGTAGATATATGAATCTATGTGGCAGGTTTCAAGATTATCCAGCCTGGATCGACTGGCTCGGATTGTCCGGATTCAAGTCCCACACATAACAGAACGCTTTCAGTTTGCGTCATACACCAACCAGTTAGTCATTCGTTTCCACTAATCATCGGAGGTGCACATGGCAATCATGAAGCGCACAACCCAAACAAAGACAACCCAAACAAAGACAACTCAGACCACCTCGGGAGAGCTTGGACAGTCCCTAACCTTTGCCGCAACTCACTCGGTAAAGAGCGTCTGTCGTAAGTTCCATACCACCCCGGACGGCCTTGCCATTGACATTGCGCAGGCAAAATACGACCTCGACGGCCCAAACGTTATCACCAGTGCCGCCGAAGAGCCCTTTATCATCCGCCTGCTCAAAAGCTTTGCGAGCCCCTTCACCTTCATTTTGATTGCGCTCGCAGGCATTTCTTACGTCACTAACGTGGCCCTTGCCGCAGATGGCGAGAAGGACCCGTCAACCGTCGTCATCATTACCGCAATGGTGCTTATCTCCGGCATCATCGACTTTGTCCAGAGCTCCAAGGGAGCCTCGGCAGCGGCCGCGCTCTCCAAGATGGTGACCTCAACCACAAGAGTTATCCGTCGTCCCATCGACTTTGATGACACGGGCGTTGACCAGGGCATCGACCAGAGCGTTGACCAGAACTCGGATGGCGCCGTAAATGCCGACGTGGACTTCGAGGACGAATACGCCGCAGATGAAACCGCCGACGATGCAGAAGACGCCGCCGACGAGACCGGAACTCCCTCAGAGCCCAAAATTGCCTCCGCTCTGGGCGAAGAAATCCCCTTTGAACAGGTAGTTATTGGCGACATCATCCGCCTTGCCTCGGGCGACATGATCCCCGCGGACTGCCGCGTTCTGGACGCCAAGGACCTCTTTGTCAACGAGACCGCACTCACCGGAGAATCAGAGCCTGTCGAGAAAACCGCTGGTGTAGTACACGCTCGCCGTCGCGCAGATGGAACCCGCTATCCCCTCTCGCTCTCTGAATGCACAAATCTGCTGTTCGCGGGCACTACGGTTCAGTCAGGAAGTGCAACGGTAGTGGTAGTTGCAACCGGCAACAAATCCTACGTGGGAACCATGTCCGAGCTGCTCCAGCAGCCCGCTGGCGAGACCAGCTTTGACGAGGGCCTCAAGTCCGTCTCCAAGGTGCTTGTCTCGTTTATGCTGATCATGTGCCCCATCGTGTTCTTTGCAAACGGATTCCTCAAAGGTGACTGGTTTGACGCGCTGCTCTTCAGCGTCTCTGTTGCCGTTGGCATTACCCCTCAGATGCTGCCTGTTATTGTGACCACTTGCCTTTCTCGCGGTGGGACGCAAATGGCCAAGCAGGACGTTATTGTTAAGAATCCGGCCGCAATCCAAAACCTGGGCGCCATGGACATCCTGTGTACCGACAAGACCGGTACCATCACCGCTGACGAGGTTGTACTTGAGCGCCATCTCAACATTCTTGGCGAAGAGGATCCTCGCGTGCTCCGTCACGCGTATCTGAACAGTTACTTCCAGACCGGCCTTCGCAACCTCATTGACAACGCAATTATCAAGACTTCCAACGACGAACTGCCCACTAACCTGCTGAGCATTGAGTACGAGAAAATCGACGAGGTCCCGTTTGACTTTGAGCGTCGCCGCATGAGCGTTGTAGTAAGGAACACAAAAACTAACAAAACGCATATGATCACCAAGGGCGCCGTTGAAGAAGTCCTCAACGCATGCTCCTTTGTTGACCTGGACTCTGAAATCAAACCGCTGACTCCCGCTCAGCGCAAGAACGTTATGGACCGCGTCTACCAGCTCAATCAGGAAGGCATGCGCGTGGTTGGCGTTGCTCAGAAGAGTGACCCTCGTGGCGTCGGCGAGTTTGGTGTAGACGATGAGCGTGACATGGTGCTCATTGGCTACCTGGCCTTTTTGGACCCACCAAAAGAAAGCGCTCGCGAGGCAATTGCCAAGCTCAACCAGAGAGGCGTGCAGGTCAAGGTACTTACCGGCGATAACGAAGGCGTTGCCGCTGCCGTATGCAAAAAGGTGGGTATCCACGTTGACGAGCTTTTGCTTGGTGGCGACGTAGAGAACCTTAACGATGAGCAGCTCAAAGAGCGTGTCGAGAAGACCCAGCTCTTTGCAAAACTTTCTCCTATGCAAAAGGCTCGTGTTGTCTCTGCACTCAGGTCCAACAACCACGTAGTAGGCTTCATGGGCGACGGCATCAACGATGCTGCTGCAATGCGCTCCTCCGACGTAGGAATCTCTGTTGACACCGCTGTTGACGTGGCAAAAGAGTCCGCTGACATCATTTTGCTGCAGAAGGATCTGCTGGTACTTGAGCACGGTGTTGAAGAGGGTCGCAGAACCTACGGCAACACCATCAAGTACATCAAGGCAACCGCAAGCTCCAATTTTGGTAACGTGCTATCCGTTTTGGTGGCCAGCTTCTTCCTGCCATTCTTGCCAATGAGCGCGCTTCAGCTGCTTCTCTTGGGTCTTGCATATACCGTTACCTGCATTGCGATTCCTTGGGACAACGTTGACGATTCGTTCCTCTCAAGCCCTCGCTCTTGGGATGCTCATTCAATTACAAACTTTATGCTTTGGATTGGACCTATCAGTTCAATCTTTGATGTGCTGACCTTTGCCCTCATGTTCTTTGTAGTCTCTCCCGCGCTTGCCGGAGGAACCTGGGCAGAACTTGCTACAGCTGGAAACACCGCTGCTCAAGCACTCTTTATTCTGTCTTTCCAAACAGGTTGGTTCATCGAATCCATGTGGACCCAGACCTTTGTTCTCCACGCGCTCAGAACCAATAAGATTCCGTTTATTCAGAGCATGCCATCGACATCGCTGCTTGCTCTAACCACCGCGGGAATCATTGTGGTCAGCGCTCTTCCGTATCTGCCGGTGTTCGCCCAGCCCTTAAATCTTGTTGCGCTACCTTTATCATTCTTTGGATGGCTAACTGCACTCATGAGCGGGTATATGGTTCTTATCACCATAATTAAGAGCCTCTACGTCAAGCGATTTGGCTCGCTGCTTTAACCTTGCTCTAGGAAGGACCACGATGGACGTAAAAGAAGCTATGGACCAGCGCATATCTCTGCGCGCCTACGACCAAAAGCCTATTGAGCAAGAGAAACTCTCTCAGCTCCAGGAAGCTATTGACGTCGCAAATGCCCAGATGGCAGAGGTTGCACCCGATCACCCCGCAATTCTTACCATCGAGGGTCCTCACCTCGAGGACGGCACTTCCGTTCACATGAAGAACAGGTCTATTGTCGGTCCCATTTATCACTACGTAGCAGGTTATTGTGAAGATGCAATTGCCCGTGAACTCATCGGCTACTATGGCGAGAAGATCGTTCTTCTCGCCACACAGCTGGGCATTGGCTCGTGCTGGATTGCCGAGACCATGGACTGGAAGACCCTGGCTCGCGACGAGTATAACGGCCTTAAGCTGGGCATTATTATCTCCATCGGATACGCTCCGGAGAAGATTCCGCTCAAGCAGGAGGGCATTCGTACTGCAATTCGCCTGCGCACCAAGAAGCCTACGCAGATTATGACTGCGAACGGCCAGCCAACTGAACCAGAGAAGATGCCCGAGTGGTTTAACCGCGGCATTAATGCGGTTTTGGCATGTCCAACCGCTATTAACAAACTTCCCGTTGTATTTGACCTGACAGATGGCGTGGTAAGCGCGTCTATGCCTAACCAACGTCACCTTGTCCAAGACTATGACCTGGGTATTTCCAAGCTGCACTTTGAGCTAGCCGCCGACCTCAAGGGCACGTGGGAGCTGGGACAGCCCGGTCGCTTTATCGTTTCCGAGTAGCACGCTCTCCGAGTAACGCCCAGCTCACTGCATCTCTCAGCTCACAGCCGTCCAACAGCGTACCTCCAGCTCACCAGAGCACCACAACAAGAAAGGACCACGTATGGCCTGTTCCGCACAACACGTTGCAAACAAAGTTCTCTCGTCCTACCAGTGGAGACTTGCAACCAAAAAGTACGACCCTACCAAAAATGTCTCTGACGAGGACCTTGAGGTGATCCTTGAGGCTGGTCGTCTGGCACCAAGCTCCTATGGTCTAGAGCCCTGGCGTTTCCTGGTTGTTAATTTGCGAGAGGATCAGGCCTCTGAGCAGTCACTTCGCCTTAAAGAGAAACTTTACGAGCCATGCTATGGTGCTCGCGCATCCCTTAACGGTGCTCACTACCTGGTTATTCTTCTTGCTCGCAAGAACGTCAACGCAGAGTCTGCTTACGTAAAGCACATGATGCACGACATCAAGCAGCTTCCTGCAGACTTTGAACCAACCTATGCGGCTGCTTTCAAAAACTTCCAGGAGAACATGTTTGACCTGGTAGGCAACGAGCGTGCCACCTTTGACTGGGCTTGCAAGCAGACCTACATTGCGCTTTCAAACATGCTCACTATGGCCGCTATGATTGGAGTCGATAGCTGCCCAATCGAGGGCTTCAACCGCGAGGCTGTTGATAAGATTTTGGAAGAAGAAGGTCTTCTCGACGGCGGCCAGTACAACGACTTTGGTGTTTCCTGCATGCTTAGCCTGGGCTATCGTGATATGGATCCTGTCCAGAAGCGTCGCCAGCCAGCCGAGGATGTTATCGTCAAGCTGTAAAGCGTTATTACACTAACTTTTGAGCTGCCTCCTATTTCCCAACACCGGAGAAATAGGAGGCAGTTTGTTTAGCAGGCAATTCTTTGTTGAGTGGGAAAACCTTTGCTATTTAGGAAGCTTATTGCTCGTGCGAAACACGGTTGCACATAGCTTGGTCGCCTGCCATTTTGGCGCCAACTGGCCTTTTTTGGCCGAAGTAACTTACTTTGTTCCAAAAATGGCCCATTTCAGTGCAAAGTGGTAAAAAACGCGTTTAGTTGGGGTATGCAGGATTGGTAAACTTCTATGCAATCGTTTTACCAGCGGTTTTAATTGGACGAATTTTTCGTGAACATTCACATTATTTCTGAACCGCTTAAACGTAAATGCCAAAATGACAAAACTAAAAAATTATCCCCAACTAAACGGGTTTTTTACCCAAAACAGCACCCTCTGAATGACATATCAATTTCTTGATTAGTTTTTGTGCATATTAAGCGGTCTTTATGCACGCGAGGTACATTCGTACATTTTGAGCGCCCTGTAAGCCTCGCTCGCTCAGTACGCCTCGCGCGCTCCAGCGCGCCTTACACGCCGCTTAACCACGGTGTGTATGGTGCGCTCACATAATCAGCTCAACAAACAGAAAACCGCTGGTTACCTGCGGATAAACCTAAAGCCGCGGCCGGAGTGGATGTACGGCAAGAAAGCGCGATCTTCTTCGCAGATACTTCCTGCAACGTTGTCGCGAGCATCAAGCTCCAAAAGACCGCGAGCAATCGAAAGCTCGCCCGCATAACGGCCATATGCCTTGCTACTCACCAAGATGGCGCCAGTAGCAACAGTATCCCAGGTAGAAGGCTTTGCGTCGTATACGGGAGCGTCTTTCCACAGCCTGGACTCCTGCGAGCGGATAATATACGAGCTGGAATCAGGTCGATCGGTCTGAAGTCGATCATACAGATACTCAAATTCAGGCTTGAGCTCCGTCTTTAGCTCAATACAGTTTTGCTCAAGCTGACCGATACGCTTCCACGTAGCCTCAGTAACATCTGGGTCGCCAATAAGCACCATGTCAGAATCAGCGTCGTAGAGAGCAAGCATCGCCTGAATAAGTGCATCGCCCGAAAGCCCACGGTGTTCCTCGACAGTTGGCAGCCCCTCGTAGAGAGGACCGCGGAAAACCTCACCAGGAACAAACGAGAAAATCTGGAATCCAAGCGCCGAAAGGCGCGCGTTAATATGTGCGGCGCGCTCAAGCGAAAGGCCCGTGTAGCTCTTGGGATAGTAATTGTGGCAGGCGGCAAAACGGGTGAAGTCGGCGCCAGCTGCTCGCCATGCGGAAATGTCATCCTTGGTGATGGTCGAAGCGTTAAAAACCACGTGGAACTTGCGAGAAAGCTCTACGGTCTCCGCCGCGTCAAACCCAAAGTCAAGACGCACATACGTAATGCCCAGCTCCGCAAGCTCGTCAAACTTCTGAACGCCAAGTTTGGAAAGAGTAGCAGGAGAAACATCTGCAATAAGGTTAATCTCCGCCTTCCTGCAAAGTTCCAAGAGCTTACGAGCCTCGGTGCGATAATCAATCCCCTCTTCCTCTGGAATCTGGAGAGAAGTAAAGGCGTAGTGGCATCCGGCTGCCTGCGCTTTTGCTACAACCTCAGCATTAGCTTCATATCCACTGGCAAAATACAGTGAAATTCCGGTGCGCATAAATCCTCCAAGTAAATTGCAAACGCTTCTAGAAGACGGGTTTCTCGCCGGGCGAGAAGACCGGCGGGCAGCCAAGCGGTCGGTCTGTCGGGCAGCCAGTCGAGCGCCGGGCGAGAAGCCAGTCGGGCGCCAAGCAGCCAGGCGGGGCGCTGGGCGAGAAGACCGACGGGCAGTCAGGGCACCTGTCGGGAAGCCAGTCGGGCGCCGGGCGAGAAGAAAAATCCCTCTTCCTAGGATACCTAAGAAGAGGGATAAACGTTTCTAAAACGTATGGTTTTTACTCGCCGAAGACGTCGTTGATACGATCCTCGTCAACGCCGAAGAACCAAGTAAGTGCGAAACCTGCAGCGTAAGCAAGAAGCATTGCAAGCAGGTAGAAGACCTGGTTACCAGGCTGGACAATCAGCAGACCAAAGAGGCCGGAGACGCCCTGGGAAACAGTACCAAGGTGGAAGAGGTAAGCAATTACGGAGCCAATACCTGAGCCAAGGCATGCGGTGATGAATGGCTTACCAAGAGGCAGGGTAACTGCGTACATAAGAGGCTCGCCGATGCCGAGCATACCAACTGGGATGGACTCGGTCAGATACTTCTTAACGCGCTTGTTCTTGGTCTTGAAGAGGATTGCAAGACCAGCACCAACCTGGCCGCCGCCTGCCATCATCAGCAGAGGAAGCAGGTAGTTGATGCCCTGAGTTGGGCCCTCTGGGTTGTTAAGCATAACGTGGATTGGGGTAAGTGCCTGGTGAAGACCAACGGAAACCAGTGGCAGGAAGGTAGAACCAAGCAGGTAAGCACCAAAGACGCCAAGCTTGTCATAGAAGAACTGAAGGACAAAGAAGATTGCCTGAGTGAGCCATGCGCCTGCAGGCTGAAGAATCAGGACAGAACCAATAACACCGAGAATAACGGTGCAAAGTGGAGTCAGGAAGGTGTCAAGAACGCTTGGCATAACCTTGTGCAGGTTCTTCTCTAGGAATGCGAAGAAGATTGCGCAGATGATTGCACCAATCATGCCGCCTGCTGCTGCGTTGAACAGGTCAGAGGAAGCAACAATAAATGCGCCCTCCTTGAATGCAACAGTTGGGAGGCTGAATGGAAGGTGAACCAGACGAGTTGCAACGCCGTCAACAGTCTTGGAAGCAAGAAGAGGCATACCAGCGTTAGCAATGGAAAGTGCACCAGCCATAGCACCAAGAACGCGAGAACCGCCAAACTCCTTGGCAGCGTTCTCGCCAGCAAGAACTGGCAGGTAAGCAAAAAGCGCCCAACCCATGGTCCAGATAGCTGCGAACCACCACTCGTTGGCATAAGCCTTACCAGTGGAGAAGTTGATAACGTTGATGATACCGTTGATCAGACCTGCAGAAATGATGCCAGGAAGCAGTGGAACAAAGATGTTAGCAATCTTCTTGAGGAAGCGCTGAACAGGCTTGTTCTCGTACTTAGCCTTCTGAGCTGCCTTGTTATCCTTAGCTGCGGAGACAACGTCGTCCTCAGATGCGTCACCAGCAGCAACGCCAGTAAGCTTGGAGAACTCAACAATAACCTTGTTGACAACGCCAGGACCAAGAACAACCTCGAGGTACTCTGCATCCTCGACCAGACCCATGACACCGTCGATAGCCTTGATGGCCTCGGAGTCAACCTTTGAAGGATCTGCGGTCTTAATGCGGAGCCTGGTCATGCAGACCATGTTGCTCTGAACATTTTCTTTGCCACCGACGGCAGCAAGAATCTGTTCTGAAAGCTTGGTGTAATCCATACTTTCCTTCTTTCTCTCGTTGCGATGTTGCAACAAATACTTATCAAGAATACATAAAAAATGAACTTGGCGGTACAAGAATCCATACCTGTGGTTCATTGTTTCATGTTTTGACCTAATTTGAACGCTCCGTTACTGCAGGTAAATTGAGCGTTTTTCAAAACTTACCGTACGCTTGTACGGCATGCTGATACCACTGACCGATGCAGCTGAAACAAAATGCTCACGCGTGTGTCATTTGTTACAACTGTAATTACTACAGTGCACCTCTGACATGACCATGAGCTGCCTCGAGCTTAGCTTTAGCCTCGTCAACAGGCATCTGAGTCAGCAGCATAACAATAGCAAGTTTTGCGTTACCGTCAGCCTGCTCAAGAGCCTGAGCTGCCTCTTCACGGGTGCAACCAGTTGCCGCCATGGTGATGTTCTGCGCGCGAACTACCAGCTTCTTATTGGTCTGCTGCACGTCAACCATAAGGTTCTGATATGCCTTGCCCACGCCAACCATAGAACCGGTTGAAATCATGTTCAGAATCATCTTCTGAGCGGTACCAGACTTAAGACGCGTGGAACCTGTAAGAACCTCAGGACCACAGGAAGGCTCAATAGCAAGTTCTGCCTCTTTGCCCACTTCAGAACCCTTATTGCAGGCAATAGCAACAGTCTTGCAGCCCAAAGAACGAGCATAGCGCAGGCCGCCAATAACGTAAGGTGTGCGACCACTAGCTGCAATTCCAATAGCAATGTCGTTCTTGTTCAGGCCAATCTTCTTGAACTCTTCTTCGCAAAGCTCAAGAGAATCTTCCGCGCCTTCAACTGCACGTACAAAGGCCTTCTCGCCACCGGCGATAAGACCGACAACCACGTCAGGAGAAACGCCAAAAGTAGGTGGACACTCAACCGCGTCTAAAACACCCAGACGGCCTGAGGTTCCAGCGCCAAAGTAGACAATTCTGCCGCCAGCTTCTAGCGAGGAAACTGCCCACTCAACTGCCTGTGCTACCTGCGGAAGAACCTCTTTGACGCCAGCAACCACGTTGAGGTCTTCCTGGTTCATAACGCTAACCAGCTCAAGCGGGGTCATCTGATCCAGGTCCATGGTGTTGGGGTTTCTTGTCTCGGTGACAAGTTTTGTCAAATCAATCACGTTTCCACCTTCTGTGTTGTGATTTTTACGCAATATTACGCAATAACGTCGTTGGCTGTACCAGGCAAATCTTGGTCAGAAGAAAGCGTATTAACGTGTTCAGCCGAATCTAGCTTGCCAATATAGTTTGTCGAGAAACGCTTAACGCTCTTCTCGTAATTTCTATTTACATAGGCTGCAAAGAGCGCATCTACAACGTTGAGCTGGGCAATTCTTGAAGACATGGCGCCACTTCTCATAATGTGCTCTGTTTCTGCAACGCCCAAAACGTAGTCGGAGCGGTGAATGAGCTCTGAATCAATGCCGCCGCGGGTAATGGCAACCACCTTGGCGCCATTTGCCTTTGCAATCCAGGCACACTCAATGGCTTCTCGCGTAAGGCCTGAGTAGCTGACCACAATAGCAAGATCTTCTCGCCCCATGTTTTTAGCGTAGAGCATCTGAGAGTGGTAATCGTCGCTCAAGTTGCAGTTGATGTTGAGGCGCATGAGCTTGAGCTGCAGATCTCTTGCAACCAGAAGCGAAGCCCCCATGCCAAAGAGGCAGATGGAATGAGCTTGCATCATGAGTGAAACAACTGAGTCAACAACCTGAGCGTCAAGCAATTGCCTGGTAAGCTCCAGCGAAGAAATGTTCTTTGCCGTAACTTTTTCGATAATCACATCAGTGGTGTCACCTGCGATAACGCCACCAACAGCAATATCGTTGCTTTTGTTGCTTACTGCCAGCTCGTAAATGAGCGCCTGCTGGAACTCTTTATAGCCACCGCAGCCAAGCTTCTTGCAAAGCCTGACAACCGTTGATGCAGATGTATACGTTTGAGCTGCTAGTTTATGGATTGATTGGCCAACTGCCGCCTCTGGATCTGACAGAATATAGTCGACAATATCGCGTTCAGCTGAACTAGCATTCTTGCGATACTCTTCCAGACGTAGACGAACACCTCTCACGCAATCACCCCCGGCCATCCAGTTGACTAAAACGTTTGACTATATTGTTTCACGATGCCATAAAAATTTCATCTGTAAAGTAGGCAGTGCCGTAAACGGTAGTATTGCGTGCGCAAGTGCGAGCGCGCTCCATGTGCGTTGCATGCACGACTACTCATGTTTTCCCAGCATAATGCGGGGACAATTGTCGCAAAAACTGAGCCTTATTTTAGGTACGTTACTATCACTTCATAAAAACTTTTACTACTGAGTAGACATTTGACCACGTAAAACCTGATTAAAATATTTCATCTTTGCCTAAAAAATTCAAATTTAGATACCATTGACAGCTTTTTTGATACCACTCGCAGTACGTTAACGTACCCATTATTTCATCTTGGACAAACTAGCTGCAATTTTGATGAAACGCACGTCATTATAAGCGCAAATTATCTCAGCCAATTGAGATAGCAGGTGTTTCACCTAAGGCAAAACCGAAGGAGACGATATGCGCACCAACGAAGATTTGCACCAGAATCAAAACGCTCACTCTGAGCACTCATCTAACGCAGGCTCCCCTGCTGGACAGACCAGAAGGCAATTTCTGAGCAGAAGTGCTCTTGGTCTAGCCGCTCTAGCAGGTCTTGGCCTCACCGCCTGCCAGACAAAGGGTGGCGCAACTGCTGCTAAGGGAACCGCAAAGAAGGTTGACTCCGTAGACGGAACCTTCCAGTACGAGAAGGTCTTCCCCGTTCTCAACGACAACGAGGCATTTGACGACTCTCTTGTTACCAACCAGCTCAACAGCTTTGTTTGTTTTGCTGGTCAGGGCACCGTCTATGTAAAGAGCTCCGAGCCTCAGAGCTTTGCGCTCTTTGTAAACGGTCACCAGGTTCCAACCGACAAGCTTGACGGCTCCTCCTGGAACCAGATTGACATCTCTGATGTAACCGTCAACGGCGATAACCGCCTGCAGGTCAGCACCGTTAAAGAGACCCAGGCAACCTTTGAGGTCAAGATTGGCTACCCAACGCTTATTGACGGCACCAAAGATTACGCCGACAACGACAACTTCAAGCTGATTGACCAGATTATCAACGCAGAGATTGCCAACGGCTTCACCTCTGCCCAGCTGGTAGTTACCAGGTACGGCAAGGTTATCAAGAAAACCAACTACGGTAACGTCAATTCTTACAACAAGGACGGCTCTCGCATCAAAGATGGCAAGGCTGTTGACGACAATACCCTCTACGACCTGGCCTCTAACACAAAGATGTATGCCACTAACCTGGCAATTGAGAAGCTAGTTACCGACGGTCAGCTGGACGTTTCCAAGAAGGTTCAGGAGTACATTCCAGACTTCAAGGACCAGGAAGGCGATAAGATCCTGGGCAAGAACGAGCTTACCGTTCGTGAGATTCTTGAGCACCAGGCTGGATTCCCACCAGATCCTCAGTACCACAACCGCAACTACAACCCAGAGAAGCCTGACGATCCACAGCCAAACGCTAACCAGAAGCTATACTCTCAGAATCGCGACGAGATTCTGCAGAAGATCATCGAGACCCCTCTGCAATACGTCCCAGGTACTAAGACTGCCTATTCCGACGTAGACTACATGCTTCTTGGTTTTATCATCGAGAAGATCACCAACAAGCGCCTTGATCAGTACGTTAAGGAAGCTCTCTACGAGCCACTGGGACTCAAGAACGTCACGTTCAACCCACTGGACAACGGCTTCAAGGCTGACGGAATCGCAGCTACCGAGCTTAACGGCAACACCCGCGACGGTCTCATTACCTTTGACAACATGCGTACCGATACCATTCAGGGTACGGTCCATGACGAGAAGGCCTACTACGCCATGGGTGGCATCTCTGGTCACGCTGGTCTGTTTGCCAACGCTTCCGACCTGGCTGTTCTTGTCCAGACCGTTATGAACCGTGGTGGTTACGGCAACACCATGCTCTTCAGCGAGGACGTTCACGACCAGTTTATCAAGCCAAAGGACACCAACGTCACCTACGGTTTGGGCTGGAGGCGTAAGGGTCACATTGGCTACCAGTGGGCCTTCTCGCCAATTGCAAACGCTGCAACTGTTGGTCACACCGGCTGGACCGGTACACTTACCGTCATCGACGTCTACAACAACACCAGCTTGGTGCTGCTCACCAATACCAAGAACTCGCCTGTCATCGACAACAAGGTCAACCCTAACGACTTCGTAGGCAACCACTTCCTGACCGGCGGCTACGGTGTTGTTTCTACGTTGGCATTTGATGGCCTCGACGACGCAAACGCTGAGGGCAACAACGCCAAGCTCATGGACATGGTCATTGCCAAGTACAAGCTCATTCAGGCCGAGGCAGATTATCAGACTGACCCCGATAAGGCTTCCCTGAAGGCATTGCTTGAGGTCTGCGACCAGAGGAAAGACTCCAAGGTTATCAAGGATTTCCAGGCAAGTGATCTATACAAGACCATCTCGGAGTTTGTTGGTAAGTAGCACGAGGAAACCGCTTACCGGCAGAGGCTTCGCTCAACGGTGAGAAGTGACTCCTTACGTAAAGCTCGTGTAAACAAGCTGCGAAGCGGGAATAAACGCAGTACACGAACAAGGTACGATACACATCTTGTCTAGCAACGGCCCTCTCCTCCGTCTAGACACACCAAAGCCCGGATGCTATTGCGCGGCATCCGGGCTCTTTTTGTGCGTGCGCGCACGCTGGGCTTTCGAGTGCGCGGGTCGGGCGCGCCGCGAGCTGCGCGGGTTTCTCGTCGGGTACATCGCAGGTGGGTGCGCCGCGAGCCTGAAAAGTGCAAAGAATCTGTATTTGAGCCACCGATTCTTTGTCAAAATCAGGCAAATCCACAGTTTCTTTAACGTTTTCAGGCAGAATTTACAGATTCTTTGCAGAAATCAGGCGCGCTTTGCGGTCGCGAGCTTGTGGGCGCGCGGGTCGAGTGCGTTTGCGCTGGTACGCTAGGCGCACCTTACAGTGCAGCGAGAAAATCCTCTGCTTGCTGGGCGATTGCCTCATGAACCTCGGGCTCTGGCTCCCAAGTTCCCTCAGTCCAAGCGGTAACAGGAAGCGAGAAACCATTGAACGGCTCAACCGGCTTGGTGCGAAGGGCCAGGAACTGCTGCTTAACCACGGCGAGCGATCCTGCAGTTTTGTTTCGGCCGCCAACGCCACTTGCAGTAACAACCTTGCCAGCAATGGCGGTCTCGGACTTCTTCTCGTAATCGGAAGTAAGCGGACGGCTCAACCAGTCCAGTATGTTCTTGACGGTGCCAGGAATGCTATAGTTGTACTCCGGGGTAAAGAGCCACACTCCGTCGGCAGCCATGACTGCGTCCCTAACCTTTTGGACACCTTCAGGAGCTGGGAATTCCTCGTCCTGGTTGAGCAGAGGGACGTCCAAAACGTCAACGACCTCAATCTCCGCCTTGCCTTCGAGTGCCTTTGCTGCAACCTGGCTCAGCGTCTTATTGAACGAATTCTTACGGCCAGAACCGATGATAAATACAATTTTCTTCATAAGCAGACCTCTCCGCGAATGCTGTGTAAATAAAAATCATGCACGAGCAAACCGGCCCGTACATGATTTGTGTACCCAAATGTTAACTCTGTAGTCGTATTTAACAGAAGTCCGAGAAATTCGCACAGCTCTCAAGCGCTTTTACTACCTGCTCAAGACCTGCGAGGTCTTCCTGGGTGAATCGAGCCACGCTCGGACTATCAATATCCAGCACGCCAACTACCTGGCCATCCTTGAAGATAGGAACAACCACCTCGGAGTTGGATGCAGAGTCGCATGCAATATGTCCCGGGAACTGATGCACGTCCTCTATCAGCTGACTTGTCTTTGTTGCCGCAGCCGTGCCACACACTCCCCGACCAAACGGAATGCGCACACAAGCAACTTTGCCCTGGAACGGTCCTAGGCGCAGCTCGGGAGTACGCAGCTCGTGGTCGCTCGGAGCCGCACCCGGGGCTACGTCCGGCTCCGCCTCCGGGGCCGCGTCCGGCTCCGCGTCCGGCTCCGCACCCGGGGCCGCGTCCGGCTCCACGCCCGAACCTACGTCCGGCTCAACACCCGTAACCGTGACAGGATCTACCAAGTAGAACCCCACCCAGTTGATGTCGTCGAGCGCGTCCCACAAAAGAGCAGCAGCGTTGGACAGTACTGGCAGCCAGTGAGCGTCAACCTCAGCTAGCGAAACAATCTGTTTTGCAAGTAAGCCGTAGTCAGTCATGTTTACTTCTCTGGCAAAATCTCAATCCAGCATCCATCAGGATCTGCAATAAAGTAGAGGCCCATCTTTGGGTTCTCTTTGACGATGCAGCCCATCTCCTCGTGGAGCGCGTGGAAGGCATCAAAATCATCAACGCGGAACGCAATGTGCGTGTCTTTTCCGCCGTTGTCGTAAGGCTCTACCCATCCACGGTTCCACGTGAGCTCCAGCTCAAATGGAGACCAATCGTTTACCAAAAACGTATTAGTCCAAGAACCGTCCTCTGGCCCCTTAACGCGATCAACACGAAATCCCAAAGCCTTCTTATAAAACTCAACGGTTTTCTCGTTATCCAAAACATGAGTGCAGCGGTGAACAAAACGTGCCTGCATACATCCTCCTTTGATATCGAGAAACCCGCTACTAGACGGGGTTTCTCGCCATATGAACTACATGCTGGTAGATGGACTGCCAGCGGAAATCATGCGCGGTCGTGCGCAGTCACGCGACCGGTCGCGCTTAGTTGAGCTCCTGCTCAAGCTGGTCGACAAGCTCGCCAAAGTACTTGAGCGCAGCGTTAACGGGATCTGGAGTTGCCATGTCAACGCCAGCGCCGCGGAGTAGCTCGATTGGAGTCTTGGAGCAACCGCCGGACAGGTAGCCAATGTAGTCCTTGACCGCAGGCTCGCCCTCAGAAAGGATGCGCTGGGACAGGGCAATAGCTGCCGAGAAACCAATGCAGTACTGGTAGACGTAGAAGTTGTAGTAGAAGTGAGGGATACGCGACCACTCCAACTTGATCTCTTCGTCCAGCTCAATGCCAGGTCCAAAGTACTCTGCGCAAAGCTTGCCGTAGCGCTCAGAGAGAACCTCGGCGTTCAGAGCCACACCATCAGCGTTCATCTGGTTGATGTCGCGCTCAAACTCGGCAAACATGCACTGGCGATAGATGGTGCCACGGAAGCCCTCAAGGAAGTGGTTGAGGATGTACGCGTGGCGCGCAGGATCGGTCTCGTGCTCAAGCAGATAGTGCGAGAGCAGCGCCTCGTTGCAGGTAGATGCAACCTCTGCAACAAAGATGGAGTAATCAGAGTAGGTAATCTCCTGGTTGTGGGACGAGAAGTACGTGTGCAGGGAGTGGCCCATCTCGTGAATAAGAGTGTAGACGTCGTCAAGGCCGCCCTGGAAGTTGAGGAGCATAACGGGATTCATGCCCTTGCCACCTGCGGAATAAGCACCAGAGCGCTTACCTGGGGTTTCGTACACGTCAACCCAACGGCTCTCCAAGCCCTTCTTGACCAGGTTAACGTACTCCTCGCCCATAGGTGCCAGCGCCTTAACAATAAGGTCGCAAGCCTCCTCGTAGGTGAACTTCATGTCAACATCGTCAACAAGCGGAGTGTAAACGTCCCAGAAGTGCAGCTCATCCAAGCCCATGACGCGCTTGCGCAGGTCAACGTACTTGTAGAACGCTGGGAAGTTCTGGTGAACGGCGTCAATCAGGTTGTTGTAAACCTCAACAGGAATCTCGTTCTCTGCAAGAGCGGCCTCAAGGGAGCTTGCATACTTTCTAGATGACGAGAAGAACTGCAGATTCTTAACCTGGCTGGTCAGAATTGCAGCGGAGGTGTTACGGAACTCGCCAAAGCGGCTGTAAAGCTGCTTGAATGCGGACTCACGCAGGACGCGATCAGCATCCATCAGCAGAGGAACAAATGAACCGCTGGTCAGCTTATGGGTCTTACCCTCAGAATCAACTGCGTCATCGAAGGTAAGGTCCGCGTCATCAAACATGGAGAAGATGTTGGTTGGCTGAACGGCCAGCTCTTCAGCGCGTGCCAGCAGTGCTTCTTCCTCAGCAGAAAGGGTGTGCTCGCGCTGGTTCAAGATCTTGTTGAGCTTACGACGATAAAACTCAAGAGCTGGAACCTCTGCATAGAACTTCTCGACAGATTCTGCTGGAATGGCGAGAAGCTCTGCGGCAAACCAAGAAGTTGCCTCGCCAACCTGCGTATATACGCTGGTAGCGTTTGCAACATATGCCTGATACTTGGCTACACGGGTATCCTCATCACTCTTGCGCTCGGCGTAGTTGATAATCTTGTAGAGCAGAAGAGTCATCTGGTCCTCAAGCTGCAGAAACTCCAGAAGAGCCTGTGCGGAGGTGGAAATCTTGCCCTTGAACGCAAGAAGCTTTGGGCAATAAGCCTTGAGCTCCTCGAGCCCAGCCTCAAATGCCTCATCGCTAGGGAACATTGAGGACAGGTCCCACTTATATTTGCTGTCAATTTCTTCTCGAGACTCGTATGCCATGAGCCTTCCTTTCTTGACCGGGTCAGTATTCACTGGTATTTAGTGTCCCACATACGCACTGATTTCATGCTGATAACAAGAAAAAATGAACCCATTTGATACAAATCATCAAACGGGCGTGAACCCCCACAACTCCATCCCTACCGTTCGCGGAAAATGTCAGCTTTGGTGAACAAGCGGCAAATCCACACTCCAGCCAGGGATATAATCGCAGGTGAACAACAGATGGAGGACTGTCATGAAGATGCACCTCATTGAGCCCAACGCTTGCACCCAGACCACACCTACCGTGTTGCTGATTCATCCCATGCTTTCTTCGGCGGAGGGAATGAAGACAGTTCTTGTGAGCAACATGGGTGATGACCTGCGCTATCTGGTCCCAGATCTTGCCGCCCACGGAGAAGAAGACGCAACGGAATACACCTCGGTGTCCCAGGAAGCTGCGCAGATTCACGACTGGCTGCTGGAGCACAACATAATCCATCTCTCCCTTGGCTTTGGTGCCTCTTTAGGTGGAGTGGTTCTGTCTGAGCTCCTCAAGTTCAATGACCTGGCTTTTGACCACCTCTTCTTTGAGGGAACAAGCTTCTGGACAGGAGGATTTCTTGCCTCCACGCTTGAATTTGTGCTCAAGAAAGTGTTTCTTGCCAAGCATCGCAAAGCCATTGCAGACCCAGAGCTTTCCGTGAACAAGATGGAACAACTTTACGGAAAAGTTGCAGCTCAACCTATGTCAGAGCATTTTATTGCGATGAGCGATCAAAGCATCCAGAACATCATTCACGACTGCAGTAACGTTGACCTCCCCACCCTTAGCCCTGAGGTACAACGTCGCTGTATCTTCACGTATGGCGAAAAGGACTTTGACTTGAAACGCGCAAGGCAAGTTCTGCCAAAAGTCTATCCCGAGGCCACACTTACTATCTGGCAAGGCTATGATCACTGTGAGCGTATGACTAGCGACTCAACTGTGTATGGTCAGATGCTCAGAGAACTTGTGGTTTAGAGCGCAAAAACTCGTAATGGATGCTTCCAATCTGAATGTTCTCTTGAAAACATTAAAATTATCAAGATTGTCTCTGTATAAAAGTACTTATAAACAGCTGTGCTAATTCAATATTGCACAACTTACATCAGACATCCTAAATCTCTAGATTTGTGTATCTACAAGAGGCCTTTTTGATTTTTTCAATTGCACTTTTTGATGTTGACTGTTTTATTAAACCTTCTTTTGCATACGCTGCTATCAAACACTTATGCTGATCTATAAGTGCAATAACTATTGCTTCATTTGCGTCAAATAAACCTGCTTTGATTGCAGCTATATAAATACTCTTGTCCAAATCTTCTTTTAAAATAATTCCAGTCTCACTAAATACATCCCTAATTGCATTCAACGCATTAATATTCTTTGGAAACACAATTTCAGCGGCATCTTTACTATCCATGTCGTCAATTTTTATTCCAAGCGGTACGCTATATTCTTCAATGACAAGATTTAGCTTATCCACATCGCTTTTCATTATCGCCCCTCTTCTCCATTTTTCATGACCTCTGAAAGTATCAATTCGGTTTCAGTAATTATGTCACCAGCCTCAGGAGAAACTATCTTTTCTCTATTGGATTCAATTTTTTTAATAGTTGGTGTAATAAGCTCGTCAGCAAACCTCACTCGATCCTCTTTAGAATACATTTCTTTAAGGATTTTCCCGTCAAGTCTTGTTGTAATATCATCCAAAACTTTCTCAGTTTCATCTTTATTAAGTAAATGCTCTACAACTAACTTACTAAATTGTTTCTCCAATATTGCAGTCATCTGAACAGCATCGTCTTCAATAAAATGACCTACCAAAACATTTGCTGCTTGCTCAGCAGCACATCCCCCTGCCGTAGCTCCAATGACTGAAACTACTGCGGTACCAACCCCCGGAACAATCAGGGTGCCGGCAGTCGCTCCGATCACCATTCCGCCAAATCCACCAGCCAGACCTGCACCAGTAGATATTAAATTTTTAAAAAGCTGCTGAGCTGAAATACGTCTCCTAAACATATCTACTGCATTAAATGTAAAAATTGCTGTAAAAGTTAAAGTGGAGGTAATAGCATTTCCTCTAAGAATTTTTGCAGCACTTTTTTGGGCCGCTGCTCCAGCTATTTGCCTTCCAGGCCTACATGCATTCGCAATTATTGCAGAGACTTTAGATCCCAATTTCCTTGCAATAGCTTCAGTGCTACCAACCATAAGCGAATTCAAGCCTGCCTTCGATAGTTGGCTCGCAGCAACTGATACGATAAATGTCATTCCGCCTAATTTCAGCCCATCTATCGTTGCACGCTTTAAAGCCATAGAAAAACTTTCTCCAGACCAAAGCGATAACGCAAGAGTAATTAGCGCAGTAACCCCAAAGGCAGATTGTGCAACTACTACACCATTTTTTGCATCATATTTAAGCGATTCTATGTTTCCAGCTTTTGCAATGTTTACAGCCTGTTTATACGTATATTTTCCAGGTTTCACAATCTCTGTTGCAGAATCAGGATCTCTTACACCTGGAACTTCATTATTAAGAATCCTCTTTCGCATTGCAGTAATCGCTTCTGCATACTTATCAGAAGGAACTTCAATGACCATAGGGTTGCCTTGGCCATCAAAATATCTAAATTTATTATTTTCAAAACATGCTCTAATACATTCGCTTCCAGTCTTGTAATACTTACTTTGAATAAATATCGGGGTTCCATCTTTTTCATAGACAAGCCTGTCTGCTCCATTTTTTGCGTTGTTGCCTCCAATAACTTTTCCTTTTTTGCCGTGCCAATTGTCATATTGATTATTTGCTTGTTCAGCCGCAAAACCATGTCCCTGAGCTGTGTGAAAAACTTCTTCACCCGCAACTCTATCGACAGTTTTCCTATTTCCCTCAACAATACCTGAATAAATGACGTCATTGCTCTTTTGCTTGAAATTTGGAATTTTTGTATCAAATGCAGCATAAGCACTTCGAAGACAGATCATCTCACTAAGAAGTTCTGCTAAACCAACCTCATTGAATCCAATGCTTGAAAATGTAATCCTAGTTTCATCTTTCATTGTCAAGGAAAGCTTCTTGCTATCACTTGAATCAATAGAGGTTACTTCGTCGTACCAAATTTTTTTGGGAGGACGAGGGAAGTCAGACAAGTACATTTTTGAACGAGTAAACAAAGCACCAGAAGATCCGTCACTTAAAATGGAGTCATCAATAAGTCCTACAAATCCATCCTGGTCATATCCAATCGCATATAATGAAATTGCTTTCCTGAGCAAGTGCTCTGGAACAGTTCGAGCAGAATAATACTCAACGTGTTTACCTGATACAACTGGAGCAAATTTCTCAAAGCATTTAATTCGCATTCTGTGAAGTGAATCTACAGCTTCTTCCTCATTGGCTCTAGAGATAACATCCTCATTATCTTCTAATGATTTATCGCTATTTTGATTTGTATTAAACGGTTCAAATCTATCCTTAAAAGAAAAATAATTGAACTGATCATATGATTTATCTAAAACAGCAAAACAAACATATCTAAAAAGAGAATCGCATTCTAGGTCCTTAAATAATCCATCGGCTGATGGTACTCGAATCTCTTTAAAAACTTCAAAAAATGCTCTGGAAACTAACTGAGCATCATTTCCAAATGCTCCGCATCCCCATGCACCAAGAACTAGATTTTCATACCCCTCATTAATAGCAATATCAAGCATGCCCATGATTCTGGTTTTGAATACATCATATATTTCTTCTTTTTTTACTCCCGCTAGTCCAGGGGCATAAGGAGCAGCCATAGTTAAAACTGCTACTTCTAGTGGCTTATCCAAATAACTTCCATTAGGATTTCTAAATACTTCAACATGTGGGCTAAGAATTGCTGCATCAGTAAAGATATTTTCTTTACCCTTTTTATTCTCTTCATAAAACTTAGACGCTTCTTCGGATGTTAACGATTTATAAAGAGTGGATCTTCTGCATAGGTCTTCTTCTTGAGCATTAGCGCCATTTAATACTCCACCACCTGGGGTGTATGGATTTGCAAAATTAAGTACCAAGATATTTTTAAGAACAGATGTATTCTTTGATTGCTTTTCACTTAATAATTTTGCAGCATCAAAAGAGTCGGTATTACTTACAGTAAAAATAGTTCGTTTTCCCAAAGAAATAGGTACTTTTTTATTAGATTTGGAGCGAAGCTTTCTTACATTTTTCTCAGAATAATAAACGGCAGTATTCTGATCTTCAGGTTTATAGAGAAATGGATATTCTCTTTTCTCTACAGTCTCGATAGTTTGTTCGAAGAATTCTATGTTATCCATCAAATTACCCTTCAATTCTTTAAAGAGCGTAAACTTTAATTTAATATTATCTACTGTTGAGTTTTAATGATAAATAGTTAGTTCGACTTTTATATCATTGGTAGCATATTCGATAAGTATTAACTTTCTTCAGAATCTCCTTTTTTCTCAAATACCATCTAAAATTTGAAACTTGTATACAAAAGGAAGAGTAAGTCTTAAATATAATTCAAGTGGGTACTGCAATGGACAGTAAAAGTCTTTATCACTGCTGACAAAAGTAGCGCACATGAACGATCTGGCATTATTCAATTACCCAATTAAACTCGAGGTTGTATAATTCAATTAACAAGCAATTCGTTCCTGATTGGAGTGAATACGATGTTATCTTCAGTTATATTGTGGTCTCTAACCGCAATTCTTGGCATTTGTTCTCTCATACTTTTATCCGGTCATGGTGCTGCTTTAATTGCTGGATATAACACAATGACTGAAGATGAAAAGAAAACAATTGACGAGAAAAAACTCTGTTTTGTAATGGGTATTTCTACGTCTGTATGTGCACTAACAATGCTTTACATGGCCGTACTTAGCCCAAATATAACGATTACAACAACAATCATTGCAAGTAGTATTATCACAATAGATATGATAGTAACAATCTATATAGCAAACACAAAATGCGAAAAATAATAAAAACCTGACGATAAAGTACCTATCGCTTTAAGGTAACAGCTCTAGACAAAACAAATACAAAACGTCATCTCAAGCTACTCGCATCTATCGTCCTAAAGTCCGATCACGCACGTAAGCAAGCAATCGTACAAGCACAACAATACAAAGCCCTGCTGCAAGCACCGTTTCAACAGTAGCTATTCCGTCGAGCCATTGGAGAGGCTGGCCGAGTTCGGCCAGGTATGCCGACGTCTGCGTACGCGCAATGACGCAAATTACAAAGGGAAACGTAAACGCGGCGTGACTGGGAAAGAATGGTTTTGTAAGACACCTGATGCACCACACAAAAGAAACCACATAAATAATTGAAGCGATTGCCAGCATAACCAAAAGAAACGGTACAGACTTTGGCGTAATAGATTGAATATATCCTGCAATGCAAAGACTTGTTGGAGCTGCATAAATACAGGCGAGCGACTCAGCAGAATCAGGCACCGGCCCATATTTAACATACCGTATGCTTACAACTATCAAAAGCACCACAAGGCAGATAAATCCAAACCAAAATGCAACCGTACCAACACTTGCTTCAAAGTTAAACGCTGGTGCTGTAACACTTGCAACAACAATGCCCACATACACAATGAACCAGCTGGCGTGCACATTCTCCCAATTAAATTTTGCAATATATCGAGAAGTAAAGAGGGCTATGCACAGGATGTGCAACGCAATTCCTGCAAACCAAAATAATTGTGCTACGTCACCAATATCGGCCTTCATATACACCGAAATCAGCATAACTGCCATCGGATACGTTGCAGAAACTGAAAGTCCAATTGGATCAGAGAGCTCTCGCAATACAACTTTGGTCGACACCATAAATTTGAGGGTATAGAGAGCTAAAAGAGCAATAGAGAGTATGCCGCATGCAAGATAAAGGCTCTCGAAAGAAGTCTTAAAAAGATTTCCAAGTGCTGCAAAACCTAAAGCAACACCACAAATAGCAACAGGAATTTTTTGAACGTAATTCATAAGAATTCTTCTATCTGTTTAGGAAACTCTCTGTATTCCTTTCCATAGTATATAAATAAGACCAAGCAGGAAATGAAATTCCTGCTTGGTCTCTGCAGTACCGTATGTCAAATACGTCTATTTCTGTGGATACAGAACCTCAAGGATCTTCTCGGCAGAATCAAATGCACGTGGCGAGTAGTCGATGTACTCAGAATATGGAATCTCAACGATGCTCTTGTTGGCAATAGCAGGGACGTTCTGCAGGGAGCTCTCGCCCAGAAGGGTGTCTTTAGCTACAGCGTCAGTTGCCTTGTTGCGCTCTGCGGTGACGTAAATAATGACGTCAGGATTGAACTTAATCAGATTCTCATACGTCAGGCCATTTGCAGACTGAGTTGTTGCGGGAGTAGCTCCAAGCTGGTCAATGATAGTAAACTCAAGGCTCTTCTCGCTACCGCCAAAGAGGCCAAACGTGCCGTCCTTGAGGTTAGTCATAACCAGCACGGTCTTCTTTGCATCTTTCTCGTGAGCTTTAACTCGCTCGTTAATGGCATCAAGGCGCTTCTGAAGGTCAGCGGTGTAAGTGTCGGCGTTGCTCTGAATGTCAAAGATGGATCCAAGATTCTTGATGTCAGAAATAATTCCAGCAAGCGTTGGATCGCCCTGCTCAGAAGATGCAAGCTGAGTGTAAACAGAAATGCCAAGGTCAGCGTAGTCCTTTGGAGTAGTCTGATCTTTTGAAGTGAAGAGACGGGAACGTCCCACAATAAGGCTTGGATTAGCGGCAACAACAACCTCACGAGAAAGGCTCTTCTTATCGCCCAGCTGCTTGATTTTTGCATACTCATCAGCAATATCTGAAGGCATTGGTGCATCAGGCTTGATAGTACCAATAATCTTAGAGCCAAGACCCAGGCGCAGCAGAATCTCGGCTGCAGAATCTGTCAGGGTAACAACGCTCTCAGGAGCCTTATCAAACTTTGCCTCAAACTCATTGCCGTCACCGTCATAGAGCTTGAACGATACAGGATAGCTGGTATTGGCTGATTTCTTTTCTTCTGTAGCAGGGGTAGATGAGCTAGGCGTAGCATTGTTGCATGCAGTCAGACCCAGTCCAACACCAGTTGCAGCAAATCCTGCTGCAATGCTTAGAAAATTCCTTCTTGTAAAAAGGCTTGAACTTATACGGCGATCCATCAGATCTCCTTTCATTCATCTGTTGACAGGTCAACAGGCGATTAATACACGTAATCAATGCTGATGCCGTTTCCAGCAGTTGATGGGCGGACCATGCCCTCAACGCCATACACATCAGCCAGCAGCTCAGGTGTCACAATGTTCTCAGGTGCTCCCTCAGAAACAATTGAACCCTCTTGTAAGAAGTACAGGCGGTCGACATAGTGAGCTGCCATCACAATGTCATGCAAAACAGCCAGGCAGCTAATACCCAGATTGCGAACAAGTCGCAAAATATCAATCTGGTACGTAATATCCAGGTGATTAGTAGGCTCATCAAGCACCAGAAACTCTGGTTCCTGAGCTAACGCACGAGCCAACATGACACGTTGTTTCTCGCCACCTGAAAGCGTGGCAAACGAGCGGTCTTCAAAGCGAGAAAGGCCAACTTTCTGAATAACGTCAGAAACGATTGACTCGTCGTGATCGGATTCTTTTGACAGCGCCGACTGATGAGGACTGCGTCCCAGCGACACAATTTCGCGAACGGTAAAGTCAAAGGACAGCGAGTTAAACTGGCTTACAACCGCAACCTTACGCGCAAAGTCACGTCGTGATATCTCAGTGGCGTCGCGCTCGTCCCACAAAATATGGCCGTCATAGCGATGACCAAGGCCATAAATTGCCCGCAAAAGCGTAGACTTGCCTGATCCGTTAGGGCCAAGGATGCCCACAAACTCGCCATCTGCCACGTTAAGCGAGACGTCCTTTACAATCGGCTTGTTGTGAATGGTGACCGAAACATTTTGCACTTCAAGGCGCATGTTACTCACCATCCCTAAAGCTGTAGTTACGGGCGACCATGATGTAGACAAAGAACGGCGCACCAACCACAGCGGTCAGAATGCCAATAGGAACTTCGGCGTTGCCCAGGATGGTTCGAGCACAGGCATCTGCCCACAGAATAAAGATGGCTCCAAGTACCAGCGCAGTTGGCACCAGCCTTCGGTGATCAGACCCAACAAACGAGCGCGCAATATGCGGAATGATTAGACCAACAAAACCGATGGTTCCTACTGATGAAACCAACGTGCCAACCATGAGCGCAGAAATGGTCAGGTATGCCCATCTGCACAAATTGGTATTGAGACCAAGCGTTGTTGCAGCCTCGTCTCCCATTAAAAGCACGTTGAGTGAGCGGAACTGCGTTAAGAAAAACACGCTGACGAGAAGTACTACGACAACAGAAACGCCAACATTTCCCCAGCTTGCTCGTGCCAAGGAGCCCATGGTCCAAAACTTCAGATCCATCATGCCCTCAGCGTTAGCAGCAATAGTGATGATGAAATTAGACAGCGCCGTGAACAGAGCGTTCAAAATCATGCCCGAGAGAACGAGCTTTGACGACGTCATATGGCCGCCAGTAGATGCCAGCAACAAAACGCCAATCGTGGCAATTGTTGAGCCGATAAACGAGAACAGCGGCACCGAAGAAATTCCCACAACGTGTACCGCGCCGGCTCCAAGCATGATGGCACAGGTTGCTCCGCACGAAGCTCCTGATGAAATGCCCAAAATATACGGTTCAGCCAAGGTATTTTGAACTGACGCCTGCATGACAACACCCGCAAGCGCAAGGCCAGCTCCAGCTACCACTCCTAAGATGATGCGGGGAAAGCGCAGCGACCAGACGACCTTCTCGACAGGTCCTCCTGCAGCTAGAGCCTCCGGTAGCGGCATGCCAAAAAGATGATGCATCAGCACGGCATATGCGTCTTGCAAGGACACGCCGATGGCGCCCATCGTTGAAGTTATTACAATGCTCGCTGCCAGAATTGCAACGAGAACGCCCATGAAAAGACGGAACGGTCCGGCTTTTCTTACCATACAATACCCCTCTAAAGTGACGCTGCGTTTTTGCGCACAACGTACAACGTACAATGCGCGTTACACAGAAGCAGCGGATTTTTTGAAAGTTAACTATATATTACTTTTTGAGTTGTGAGAAGACTGCGAGTTGAGAAATGCTTAAAATACCTACGTCCTTCTATGGGATGCTCTCCGCGAGGCGGCTGCTACGAGACGACGCCGGCACCAACAGGCAATAACAGACGAGGTCAGACGAGGAACTTCATGGATTTATCGGCTCTACCAGACAGTACAATCACTATCGGAGAACGTTCCAAAGTTCCAGGTCTTCTTGTTGTTCTCCATGGTTCCCTGCTTATGCCCAAGATAGCTGCACTTCTTACTTCCGGGAAATTTGACGCGACCAAGCTCCCCCAATGCCTCACCATTACCGCACCGTCTGATCAAGCCTGCTATTCCCCTTGGCCGGCATCTAGTGTGCGCACAAAAGTTCCAAATTTTGAAGGGCTTGGAAAAGAATTTCTTTCAGATGTCGTACTTCCAGCTGTCGAGAAGTACGCTGCTCTTGCTACTCATACCGCTCAGGGTACATGCCCTCTTACCTTGCTAGGCTATTCTTTGTCGGGTCTGTGCAGCCTTTTTGAGATGCAGACTACCTGCCACTTTAACCAGTATCTTCTTGCGAGCCCAAGTACGTGGTTTCCCGATTTTGTTGAAACTTTTGATACCAGCCATGTGCGTTCGAACATTCGCTGGTGCATTGCAAGCGGAGAAAACGAAGGTAAAAACCATCCTGAGCCCCTGCGCTCAGTGAGGCAGACAACAGATGCACTGGTTGATAAGCTGGCGGCTGCTGCTCCGAAGTATCAACGTATGCTGGATTCTTATGATCATCACAAGGGTCTTGAGCTTAGGCTGCAGCGTTTGCTGAACTTTGGGTTTGGCGCGTAGAGGGACGTTTTTGTGTGCGGAAGTGATTCTTGTGTGTAAAGGCGATGTTGGTGGCTTGCCCAACGGTCTGCTAAGATAGCCCACCTGAGCAGCGCTGATTGCTAACAAAAAACCCGCCGGCGGCGGGTTTAAAATTCTTATGGTCGCGGGGGCAGGATTTGAACCTACGACCTTCGGGTTATGAGCCCGACGAGCTACCAGACTGCTCCACCCCGCAATTCATGCGCATCTGCGCGAACAAGTACTATACCTCGCAGCCCTCCCCACGTCAAGCAAAATCAAAGATTTTCTCGCTATAAAGGTGTGAGGTTGGCGTGCAAGGGCCAAGAAAGTTACGATGTCGGCAGCACAATTGGGGGCGGACGGCTAAACTATTGATACTGTCTTTGGGGCGCTGTGCTTGCGCCGAACAGCTATCGAAGGACTTTTGAGGATGACATTACACGAGCTCCTGGCGCTCTTTACCAGCAAGAACATCGAGTACACTACCGCGCATCTTGACGCGGTTGATCAAACCGCACAGCTTACCGATGTTGCAAGCGATTCTCGTGAGGTCACCCCGGGTTCGCTGTTTGTCTGCAAAGGCGCGAGTTTCTCGCCAGCGTATCTAGCAAGCGCGGTGGAGGCTGGGGCTGTTGCGTACCTCTGCCAGCAGTCGCTTGCGGAAGAGTTGCAGGTAGTGGCACCAAATGTGGCCGCTATTCGCGTGGATGACGTGCGCCTTGCCATGGCCTACGCGGCCGCAGGCGTTGCGGAACATCCCGACAAGAAGCTCACTACCATCGGCATCACGGGCACAAAAGGCAAGTCTACCTGCTCGTATATGCTGCGCGCCATCCTCGACGGCGACGAGCCATACTCCAAGTGCGGCGTGATCGGCGGCATCGAGGTGTTTGACGGCAAGGACACGCAGCCCGCGCACAACACCACGCCCGAGGCTCCTGAGCTGTGGCGTCACCTCAAGCATGCCGCAGAGGCCGGCCTCCCCTACGTTGACATGGAGATTTCCAGCCAGGGCCTCAAGTACGACCGTACGGTTGGCCTCAATCTGAGTGTCGCGGTGTTCCTAAACATTGGAACCGATCACATTTCCCCTGTTGAACACCCTACTTTTGAAGATTACTTTGAGAGCAAACTGAAGATTTTTGACCTTGCTCGCGTGGCAGTTGTCAACAAGAACACCATGATGTTTGACCAGGTCATGGAGCGTGCGCAGAGGTGCGAGAAGGTCCTGACCTTCTCCACAACCGATTCCGACGCAACCGTTTGGGCGGACGAAATCACCCCTCACCAGGGCATGGTCACGTTCACCGTGCATGCGCCAACCTGGACCGGCGCCGCTGCGCTGCCAATGTCTGGCCTCTTCAACGTGGAGAACGCTCTTGCGGCAATCACCGTTGCCGACTACCTGGGCATTCGCGAGAAGGACGCCGTGCTTCCGCTGATGAACGTTAAGGTGCCAGGCCGCATGGAGCTGTTGAGCTCGCCCGATAACAAGGTCACAGGCTTGGTCGACTACGCCCATAATAAGCTTTCCTACCAGAAGCTTTTCTCGTCAACGTCCAAGGAATTTCCTGGTTATGGCCGCTATGTGGTCATGGGGGCCGTTGGCGGTAAGGCGTACAACCGTCGCCAGGAGCTGCCGGAAGAAGCAGCCAAGTGGGCTGACCTGATGATTTACACCACCGAGGACTGCAACATGGAAGATCCTGCGGTGATTTGCGCGCAGATGGCCGAGGCCACGCCCGAGGGCGCCGCGCACAAGATTATCCTTGACCGCTACGACGCCATTTACGAGGCAGTTTCCGCTGCTTACGACGACCCTCGCCCGGCGCTGGTGTACCTGCTGGCCAAGGGCGACGAGCCGTTCAACATTATCGGCGGCAAGCACGTTCCGTGGATGACGGATGCTGCCGCGTTCAAGGCTGCCGTTCGCGCCAAGCTGGACGAGCGTGCCGGCCGCGACTCGCGCGGGTAGCGCGGGTAGCGGCGGCGACGCGGGTGTCGCTGCAAAGGTTGACGGAGCGGGTCAGAAAAGCGCAGGTGAGTTGGTGGACGACGGTGCTTCGATCCAGATAATCTTTGAGCCGTGCATGATTGAGAAGAATAGTGTGCGTTCTTTAGTTCGCTAATCAAATTTCTGCATATTTGTGTAATAAAATGCATTCTTATGAATACGTAATTTTTGACCTCAAAATTATGTGCCGAAAAAGGTAAAAAATGCGTTTAGTTGGAGATGAAAACTTAAAATTGGTCGATTTATCCCCAACTAAGACGATTTTTTACCGCCTCAAAAACTTTTATCTGGGGAAACGTTGTATGCAGAAACCTGTATTCCCCAACTAAACGCATTTTTTACCACCTGGGTGCGTGGGCGCAGTTACGTCCCAAATTACTCAAACAAGGCGAGAGAATCAGGCTCCATGAGAGCTCTCATGAAGGGGCTTTCGAAATCAGCTTCGGACATACTTCAAAGCGCGCCTGAAAAGTGCGTCAAGTCTGAGTAAACTTACTCAGACTTGACGAGAAAAACCGGCAAATAGCTCAGACTTCATGCAATATTCCGGCAAATTGTTCAGACTCGACGAGAAAATCAGGCTCCATGAAGGTGTTCGTGAAGATGCTCATGAAATAAGCCTTGGGTATGCTTAAAAGTCCGCCTGAAAAGTGCAAAGAATCTGTATTTGAGCCACCGATTCTTTTGCAAAATCAGGCAAATCCACAGATTCTTTTGCATTTTCAGGCAAAAGTTACAGATTCTTTGCAGAAATCAGGCGCGCACCAAGCACGCCCAGGCGCGCGGTGGGCACGCCACCTGACTGGCGAGAAACCACGTCCACTAGCAGCGGTTACGCACAAGAAAGCCCGGTACCCACATGAAGTGGATACCGGGCGGAAAGCACGTTTGTGCAGCTAGCGCGGTCGCGACGCGCGGGCGCCACTCGCAGCTCGCGACGTGTTACTCGTTGTCGCCAGCGGTTGCCTGAGTTGCGGAGATAGCCTGATCAGCATCGGAAGCGTCTGGCCAAGACCAGTCGGTGAATGCTGGGTGATCATAGCCCTTCTCGACAGCGAACTCGAAGGCCTCGGTGCGGAACTTCTCCCACTCGTCGATCTGATCTGCCCACTTCTGAGCGTCAATCATGCGGAGGGCGTCAGCAGCAAGTGCCCAACGGTCCATGTTGTTCAGGCGCAGCATGTCGTAAGGAGTTGTGGTAGAACCCTGCTCCTCGTAGCCGTGAACGTTGAAGTTGTCGTGGTTTGGACGGTTCCAAATCAAACGACGGACGGAACCAGCGTAAGCGTGGAATGCAAAGAGAACTGGCTTGTCTGCGGAGAAGAGCTTGGTGAACTCCTCGTCGGAGAGAGCCTCGTTGTTCTCGGAAGCGTTCTGGATCTTGAGCAGGTCAACAACGTTGACAAAGCGAGCCTTAATGCCCAGCTTGCCAAGCATGTCAAGAGCTGCCAGGAGCTCCTGGGTTGGGACGTCGCCGCAGGATGCGAGAACAATGTCCTCCTCGCCAGCCTCAGCGTTGGAAGCCCACTTCCACTCCTTAGCGCCAGCTGCAAGCTCCTCGCGAGCCTCGTCGAGAGTTACCCACGTTGGAGCAGGCTGCTTACCAGCGAAGATTGCGTTGATGCAGTTTGTGGAGGTGTAGCACTTCTCGCCAACTGCAAGCAGAAGGTTAGCATCTGCTGGGAAGTAGATGTTGGTGATGTGGTCGTTGTTGAAGCTCTTGTTGAGCATGATGTCAACAAAACCAGGATCCTGGTGAGAGAATCCGTTGTGGTCCTGGCGCCAAACGTGGCTGGAAAGAACCAGGTTGAGAGCGGAGATAGGCTTGCGCCATGGAATGTGGCGGACGGTAGCCTCAAGCCACTTAGCGTGCTGGTTAATCATGGAGTCAACAATGTGAACGAATGACTCGTAGCTGGACCAGATGCCGTGGCGGCCGGTCAGGGTGTAGCCCTCAAGCAGGCCCTCGCACTGGTGCTCGGAAAGCTGCTCGATAACGTTACCAACTGGGGAGATGTGCTCGTCGTTCTCAAAGTCGTCGTTGAAGCCGCCAAACCACTGCTTGTCGGTTACCTGGAAGGAAGGCTGCAGGCGGTTGGAAGCGGTCTCGTCAGGTCCGAAGATACGGAACTCGGAACGATTGCTGTTGATGAGCTCAGCGGTGTACTCGCCAAGGACGCGCGTTGCCTCAGTAGCACCAAAGCCGTGGCCCTTCTCGGCAACTGGGATTTCGTACTTCTTTGCGTCAGGAAGGACGAGGTTGCGGCGGATTGCGCCACCGTTTGCGTTAGGGTTAGCGCCAAGGCGGAGGTCACCCTTAGGCATGAAAGCGGTAACCTCTGGACGGATTGCGCCCTTCTCGGTGAAGAGAGTCTCTGGCTTGTAGGAGCCCATCCAGTCGCGAAGAACCTGGAAGTGAGCCTCGGTGTCGCGAGCGGATGCCAGTGGAACCTGGTGCGCGCGCCAAGAGCCCTCGGTCTTCTTGCCGTCGATGTAAGGAGGGCAAGTCCAACCCTTAGGGGTGCGGAAGATGATCATTGGGTAGTAAGGACGGGATGCGTCACCTGCGGCTGCGCGAGTCTTGATAGCGCAGATCTCGTTGAAGACAGCCTCGAGAAGAGCTGCGAAACGACGGTGGATGGATGCGTGGTCCTCGTCGTCAAAGCCTGCAACAAAGTTGTATGGGTGGTAGCCCATGCCGCGGAAGAACTCGTCGCGCTCACCGTCGGAAATACGAGCAAGGATGGTTGGGTTAGCAATCTTGTAGCCGTTGAGGTGCAGGATTGGGAGAACAATACCATCGGTCAGTGGGTCCATGAACTTGTTGGTCTGCCAAGAAGTTGCAAGTGGGCCGGTCTCTGCCTCGCCGTCGCCGACAACAGCGACTGCCAGCAGGGATGGATTGTCCAGGACGGCGCCGTATGCGTGGGACAGGGTGTAGCCCAGCTCGCCGCCCTCGTGGATGGAGCCTGGAGTCTCAGGTGCGTAGTGGGAAGGAATTCCGCCTGGGTAAGAGAAGCGGCGGAAGAACTTCTGGAGGCCCTCTTCATCGTCGGTGATGAATGGGTAGGTCTCGCGATAAGTGCCGTCGAGCAGGGACTGTGCGGTACCTGCAGGTCCACCGTGACCA
Source organism: uncultured Atopobiaceae bacterium (assembly GCA_963539685.1). Lineage (GTDB taxonomy): Bacteria > Actinomycetota > Coriobacteriia > Coriobacteriales > Atopobiaceae > Lancefieldella. The sequence continues at coordinate 68,347 of CAUTMX010000006.1, forward strand.
GGGCCCATGAGGAAGATGGTGTTCTGGTTATGATCGCGGATGAAGCGGTTGACGTGGCCAAACAGGAAGTTCAGGCCTGGGGTGGTTCCCCAGTGGCCAACCAGGCGATGCTTAACGTCCTCGCGAGAGAAACCGTCCTTCATAAGAGGGTTGCTGCGAAGATAAATCTGACCAACAGACAGGTAGTTAGCTGCGCGCCAATACCTATCGACGCCGGCAAGCTCGTCCTCAGATACAGGCTGATTCAGGGTCTGCCAAGGTGTGCCGTACACGGGCTGAGCCATGTGCTCCTCCTTTTCTTGGGCTGCCGCCTGCGCGTTTACGCAGGTTAGGCAACCTCGTTGCTTCCATTACCTGAGCGTTTGTTTTGTTCGCACTCAACTGGGCGCGCATAAAACAACACATACATAACAGTATGATGCTTCGGCTATGTTTCAAATACTACTCTAAGTGATAAAACGTTTTATCACTGTGAGATTTCTTGAAATTTCTTTTACGGGAGACTTTTGAGATGTCTTTTGAGCAGCAAAATGATCCCCCAACAGTACCCACAATGCCAAAATGCAACCAAAATGGTGCCAAGTAGAGTGCATACACACCAAAGTGGTAAAAAAGTCGTTTAGTTGGAAATTTCATTTTTCTGCATACAATGTTTGCCCAGATAAAAGTTTTTGAGGCGGTAAAAAATCGTCTTAGTTGGAAATAAAACGTCTATTTTTCAATTTTCATTTCCAACTAAACGGGTTTTTTACCTTTTTCGGCACATAATTTTGAGCTCAAAAATTACGTATTCATAGAAATGAATTTAATTGCACAAATATGCAGAAATCTGATTAGCGCCCCAAAAGACGCACACTATTCTTCTCAATCATGCGTGGCTCAAGGATTATCTGGATTGACGCACTGTCATCCTGCGCTTCGATGCCGTTATTTTTGCCAGTCGCGGCTGATTGCGCCGCAGCTGATTGCGTCGCGGCTTCTTGCGTCGCGGCTTCTTGCGTCGCGGCTCTCTGCACAACATCCGCCCCATGCTCGCCCAGACGACGAAACATAATCGAAAGCGCAGCGTCAGAAAGCTCATCAACATTTTGCTCAATCGAGGTCAGCGCTGGCTCAAACAGTGCGTCTGAAATGCTGTTATCGTATCCGACAACAGAATAGTCGCGCGGAACATGCAAACCGCGCTCGTACAGATAGCGCAGCAGGCCCAACGCAATGTTGTCCGACGTTGCAACAACCGCCGTAGCATTCACGCGAATCAGCTGCTGAGCTGCAAGATACGCATCAGGAATGTAATAATCGCTGGTCAGCACAAGCGACTGATCAAGCTCCAGGCCCTTCTCGCCAAGTGCGCGAACGTAGCCGTTGAGGCGCGCGCAGCCGGTGTTGGAAGCGGTGTTGACCATGCATGCGATCCGGTGATGACCGTGATCTAGCAGGTATTTTGTGGCCAGATAGCCGCCAAGCTCATTGTTGAACGTGACTTTGTCGCAGTCGAGCGCGTCGATGGTTCGGTCCACCATGACGTACGGCACGGGCAGCTGTTCCAGGTCGGCGATGAGCTGCTTCGAGGCTTCTACCTCGTCGGACGTGATGATAAAGATGCCGTCGGCGCCGCGATTGACCAGCAGTCGCACAAGGTCCGCATCGTTTGACGTGCTGTTATCCGAGTTGGTGATGAAGAGCGCGTACCCACGGCGGCGGCACTTCATCTCCAACATCTTTGCAAACGACGAGAAAAACCGGCTCTCGATATTCGGTACGATCAACCCCAGCGTCTGCGTGTGCTGCGTGACCAGGCTTCGTGCAATCTGATTGGGAATGTAGTGCTCGCGACGGGCAACGTCGAGGATGCGGCGACGGTTCTCGTCGCTCACGCGCACCGGCCGGCCGTTCAGTACCAGCGAAACCGTGGCGGGCGACAGCCCCACCTCGCGCGCAATCGTTTTTAGGGTGACTTTTTCTGCCACGTTACCTCGCAACTCGCCCCGTTTATCGTTGTTGCTTAAGTATAATAGTCGAGAAACCCTTGCGGCTGGTAGTCCGCCAAAAGCCAGACGTTGTCTCCACACGACAACCGCACCTGGACCCCGATACCGCACGCAAGCTGCACCTGCGCCCCGGCGCTCGCACGACAACTGCATTCCGAGAGGACGCGCATGAACATTACTCCACAGGAAATCGCCGAAACCCTCGCCATGGTCAGCGAGCAAAACCTTGACCTGCGTACCATCACGATGGGCATCTCACTCAATAGCTGCGCAGACGAGGACCTGGATCGCATGTGCCAGAAGGTCTACGACCGCATCACGCGCCAGGCCGAACACCTGGTGTCCGTGGCCAAGGACCTGGAGCGCGAGTACGGCATCCCCATTGCCAATAAGCGCGTCTCCGTCACGCCAATCGCGCAGATTGCGGCATGTACCTCGGCGCAAGACCTGACCCCGCTGGCCCACACGCTTGACCGCGCAGCCGAGACGCTGGGCATCGACTTTTTGGGTGGCTTCTCAGCACTGGTCCACAAGGGCCTTGGCGACGCCGACCGCCGACTCATCGCATCCATCCCCGAGGCACTGGCCACCACGTCGCGCGTCTGTTCCTCGGTAAACGTCGCGTCCACGCGCGCGGGCATCAACATGGACGCCGTCCTGCTCATGGCCCAGACCGTGCTCGAAGCCGCTCGCCGCACCACCGACATTCAGTGCTACGGTGCCGCTAAGCTGGTCGTTTTTGCCAACATGGTGGAGGACTCCCCCTTCATGGCCGGCGCGGTCCACGGCAGCGGAGAGGCAGACGCCGTCATTAACGTGGGCGTTTCCGGTCCTGGCGTCATGGCTGCGGCCCTCGCCGAGCTCCCCGACTCCGCAAATCTCATGGACGTTGCCGAGAAGATCAAGCAGACCGCATTCAAGATTACCCGCGCGGGCGAGCTGATGAGCCGCGAGGCTTCAAGGCGCCTAGGTGTCGAGAAGGGCATCGTAGACCTGAGTCTTGCGCCTACCCCAGCAGCTGGCGATTCCGTCGCTAAGATTCTGGAGCTCATCGGCGTTGGCGAATGCGGTGGCCCCGGAACTACCTGCGCACTTGCTCTGCTCAACGATGCCGTCAAGAAGGGCGGCGTCATGGCGTCGTCCAGCGTTGGCGGCCTGTCCGGCGCGTTCATCCCGGTCTCCGAGGATGCGGGAATGATTCGCGCAGCTCAAGACGGCGCACTTTCTCTCGAGAAACTCGAGGCAATGACGTCAGTCTGCTCCGTTGGCTTGGACATGATTGCCATTCCTGGCGATTCCACTGTGGAGACCATCGCGGGCATCATCGCAGATGAGATGGCCATTGGTGTCATCAACACCAAGACCACGGCGGTTCGCGTTATCCCAGCTATCGGCTATAACGAGGGAGACGTCCTGGAGTTTGGCGGTCTCTTTGGCTCCGCGCCCATTATGCCGGTCAACCAGTTTGCAGGCTCAGTGCTTGCCCACCGAGGCGGTCGCTTCCCCGCTCCACTCAATTCACTCAAGAACTAGCAAAAGAGCCTCCACATCTGAACTGCCTCCCATTTCTTGGACACGAGAAATAGGAGGCAGTTCATATGCGGGCGATTATGATTCTGTAGCGTGTTAGCGTCGGCTTTTAGGCCTGGCCCACAAAATAGCACAGCTTTGGTAGGTTTTGCTGAAGAATCGACTAGCTCTTAATCAAGATAGCCAGGCAGCTAGACGGTCACATTATCTGATATGCATCTTTATGCATAAACTTAACCTAATATGCTTATACATGAATAGAGAAATATAAGAAATTTAACTATCGATAAATTCTGTATCTACGGAACACACCTAAGTCGGATATTCTGCTCAGATACGGGCATTTTACACACCTAATGACGATATTCTGCACGTTTGAGGTATTTTCAGCGTAATGTATACGTCTTTTTGACAGATTATCTGACTTAGGTGTGTTTTGAACTGACTCCTATTTCTCGTGTCTAAGAAATGGGAGGCAGTTCAATCGGAGGCTCTCTTTAGTTGCAGGTTTTATGCGCTTGCGGCTCAGTGGCCGTGCATGTGCTCGCTGTGCGCGTGCTCGCCATGGTCGTGCTCGTGGCCGACGCTGTGCACGTGACCCTCGTGCTCGTGCGTGTGCTCACCGTGCGCGTGCTCGCCGTGGCCGTGCTCGTGCGCGTGCGCGTGTCCCTCGTGGTCGCAGTGCTCGTGCTCGCAGTGTCCGTGCTCGTGATCACAATGTTCGTGCTCGCAGTATCCGTGCTCGTGGTCGCAGTGCGAGTGATCGTGCTCGTCAGCCAAGTCCGACTGCTCGTGCCAGAACGCCGGCACAAACGCCTCGCGAAGTCCATGACGCAGCAGGTCGCGGCCGATAAACACGCACCTGGACTCTTCCTGAGGCTCATCACCTGTAATGGCCCACGCGCGCTCTACCAGGTCAAACTTGACCCACTGATTACCACACGGCAACGTTCCTTTTGCGCGCGCGAGCTTTCCAAAAACGCCAGCCGACGCTGCGTCCAAAAGCCAAATCAAGTGCGTTGGACTTGGAAGCTCAGCGTGAGTCAGCGCCATAGTCTCCAAGTCGGGACCTTCATCCTCATCACCAGCTGCGTCTTTAAGAACAGAACCATCAAGCGCGCGAGTCAGAAGACCATTCCACCACTCGTCGGGAATATCAGCATATGAAGACTCCGCAATAACCTCTGCCTGCGGATTCATCTCTGCTGCAAGCTGCTTAATGGGCTCGGCAGCATCCTCGCTACCTGGAGCAAGCTTGGAAATCACCACGCTCGCGGCGGCGCTCAGCTGGTTATCAAAAATCTCTGGAAAATCGGTGCGCTGACTCTGCCACGAGACGGCATCAACCACGGTAACCGGCGCCAGCAAACTAATGCGCTCCCAAGCCACCTGATTCACATTATCAAGAATGCTCTGCAGCTTAGCCACACCAGTTGGTTCAACAATTAAATACTCGGGGTCGATGGTGTTTGAAATGGTCAGCACCGACGTCGCAAAATCCTGCTTACCCGAACAGCAAATGCAATTCTCGGTAGACTCCCAAACCTTGAGGTCGGAGTCCTGCCTCAGGCGGCGCGCATCGATGTCTGCCTGGCCATATTCATTCTCGTAGATAGCAAAATCTCGCCCAGTCCGGCGCACGAGCTCCTGAATGAAGGTGGTTTTACCAGCTCCAAGAAAGCCTGATACAACAAGAATTTTCATGAATACAACCGCTTCCTAAACTCCGTTGGCGCCCACCAGCGCAAAAAGCTGGCGAGAAAAACGAACTTCTCGCCAGCTCAAACATACTAAATAACGCGACCTAGTTGATTACCTAGTCGATAACAACAACTGGCTTGATGAGATCGGATGGCTTATCACGCATGGTGAAGAGAGCCTCCTCGAGGTGATCCCAGCCGTGGTAGAGGTGGGTAACCTCTGGGTGAAGGTCAAGACGGCCAGAAGTGACCAGGCTGGAGAGCTTCTCCATGCGCAGACGGCCGCCAGGCATGAGGCCGCCACGGATGTCCTTGTGGCCCATACCAACGCCCCACTCGACGCGAGGAATGTTGACGTAGTCGCCGGAACCGAGGTAGTTGACGTTACCAATCTTTCCGCCAGGCTTGAGTGCCTTGACAGCGTCCTCGAAGGTCTCGCAGCCGCCGCCGTCGACGCAGACGCGGTCAACGCCCTTGCCACCGGTGAGCTCCATGACCTGCTCCCAGATTGGGCCGTCCTTGTAGGAGATGAAGTCGGTTGCGCCGTAGCCCTTAGCTGCCTCAACGCAGACTGGACGGGTACCAACAGCGATGATGCGAGAAGCACCGTGGAGTGCAGCACCAGCAACGGACATAAGGCCGACAGGTCCAATGCCGATGACCAGGACGGTGTCGCCGAACTCAACGCCAGCCAGCTCAACTGCGTGGAAGCCGGTTGGAACCATGTCGGAAAGGATGCAGGCGTCTGCTGGATCCATGCCCTCTGGCATGTGAGCGAGGTTGCCATCAGCGTCGTTTACGTGGAAATACTCGGAGAAGACGCCGTCCTTGAAGTTGGAGAACTTCCAGCCAGCAAGCATGCCACCGGAGTGCATGGAGTAGCCAGCCTGAGCCTCAAGGGAGTTCCAGTCTGGAGTAATTGCAGGAACGAGGACGCGGTCGCCAGGCTTAAAGTCCTTGACGCACTCGCCAACCTCGACAACCTCTGCGGAGCACTCATGACCAAGAATCATGTTGTGACGGTCGCCGATTGCGCCCTCCCACAGAGTGTGAATATCAGATGTACAAATTGCGACCGCAAGTGGCTTGCAGATTGCGTCCAGAGGACCACACTTTGGTGTCTCCTTCTCAATCCAGCCGGACTCGCCGATCTTGAGCATTGCATAACCCTTCATAAAACCCTCCTAAAATCTGTGTTTCTGCAGTTGAAACACTACCTACCTCGTGGAGGAGCACGTCCTTTGCGTGACACTGACGAGGCCCATAAACATTTTGCGAAAGCTCGCATACGAGCGTACGGTTTGTTGCAGCCACAAATGGGTCCTCTCTACAACAAAACGACGAACACTCGCGAAGTACATTTTCAAGTACTTTTTTACGTAAATCTAGAATGAAACCGTGAAAGGTTGAGCAGACTTTCATGAATTTTAAGCTGACGAGAAATGCGGTTTACAAATATCCGATATTTGCGCACGTAGACAATGTGTACGCTAACATACCGTTAACCAAACCTCCGACCGATGCGAAACAACGCTTATCGGCAAACGGTTACCGTTCACCGAGTCAAATGGGCAACTGTCCACTTTTCTGTTGTATGCAAGCGATGCCGAGTGGTATGAAGAGGCGTCTCGATAGCTACGCAGAGGCGTCTCGGCAGCTACGCAGGGGCGCTTTGTTATAATTCTGGTAGATGAATTTCTCGCCAAATGAACCTCTTCAATGAATCGCTTTGTGGAGAAAACCAGCAGTCAAAAAAGGAATTTGCATGCCCATTGATAACTTGCTTAGAGACGTTGGTGTTCAATTTGATTGGCAATACATACTCTTGTACGCCACCCTGCTGGCTCCAGCGGTTGTTCCTGGTGTGCTGTTTATTTACTCATTTATCAAGGAACCTCGACAGTTCCGCAATGCACTTTTTCTGTTCGCGGCTCTTGTATGGTCATCAATTCTTCTGGTGCTGAGACTGAACAACTTTATCCTTGGGCTAATTCTGATTACTCTTGTACTGCTGACACCATTTCTGACCATTGGTTTCTTGCTGATCAACACCATAGTTGTGGTAAAAAATAACGGATTTTCACTGACGTCAATGCTGCCGTTTTTGATGGCTGGATTTCTTATCTTACTGCTTGCGTCTCCGTCTATCGTAAATTATTTTGACCCAGATACTCGCCATGTTGTTGTCTTTTTGCTGGGGCTTTTTACACTTGAAGGCTTATGGTTCTCGTTTACTTTTGTGGCCTTGCTGTTTTATTCGTGGATATATCGGATTCTTCCCCGCCGTCGTCAGTACGATTACATCATCATTCATGGTGCTGGACTTGATGGCCCGCGACCAACCCCGCTACTCGCGGGTAGGATTGATAAGGCACTTGAGCTGTGGAACAAGCAGCATCAACACGGAAAGTTTGTTGTTTCTGGAGGTCAAGGTGCTGACGAGGTGGTCTCCGAAGCTCAGGCTATGCGCGATTATCTTCTGGATAAGGGTGTTTCAGCTAACGCAATTCTCATGGAAGACAAGTCCACTACTACCTGGGAAAATCTTAGGTACTCGCTAGCCATTATCCGCGCCGACCGCGCCTCCGCAGCGGCCGACGGCGCGCCCGCCACAGCAGCGGCCGAAGACGCGAGTGCACCGAGCGGCGACACTGCCTCCGCAACCGGCGACTTCACCACCGCGGTTGTTACCAGTGATTTCCACGTTTTCCGTTGCGCTGAATACGCCCACAACCTGGGCATTAAGGCAGATGGCATCGGTTCGCACACCAAAGGCTGGACTGGCCCACGGCGTTTATCCGCGAGTTTATCGCAATCACCAAAGCGCACCTCTGGCCCTACCTGGTCATTGGCGGTCTGTACACGTTAATCAACGTGCTCAACTACACGTTCTTCTACCTGGGAGTTGTGTAATCTAGGGGCATGCTGCCCATGGTGTACTGTCTTTTTCAATCCAAAATCGATGCAATTATGTGTCTGAGCTGGTTTTTGTAGATTTTTAGGACTCGATTAATCCAAAAGTACACTAATTGTGTGTCGAGAAACCCGATTTTGATCCAAAACCCACTTAATTATGTGCCTTTCGGCACATAATTACACTACTTTTGGATCATGTGGACACATAATTACCCGGGTTTTGGATCAATCGACCCTGAAAAATCTATGGCGCGAGTTGACACGAGTCTGCGCGGACCTTTGCGGACCTGCATGACCACACGCACGATCTTCTCGCACATAATTACCTGAAATTTCGATCAATCCAAACCAGCTCTTATCAGCCAGTAAATACTTCTAAAAATGACTTCTCAACAATTAGGCTTATTTGTCACTTTTCTGCCACAAGTCTGACCATCATCTGTGCAGGTAAATCAGTATTTTTCATACATTCCCACTCTTGTTAGTTGCACAATGCTCTAAGCTAATTTCATCATGAAAATTCTACTTACCGACATAACCGCTCTTTCGCTGTTTCGACAGTCTGAAGCCTTGCATTCCTCTAGGAGCAGGTCATCATACGCTACGATTTCAATTCCCGAAAAACCTCCAACTCCTAGTGACCTCGATGATCTCAACAGCATGTTGGGCCATTATTTGGACAACAAACAAACCAAAGGATTGCGTCCTCATGTCTTAATCAGCAATCCTCGGTTTTCTCGATCGAGCAAAAATTTTAAAGTGCATGTTATTAAGGCTAAATTACCTAGTAACTGCTTTGTTAATATTAATTCTCAGATTGCCGTTGTCTCACCGGAGCTCCTTCTTGCGTCTTTCGCACAGAAAAGCAGTCTCCTTGAATTGACTTATCTGATTAGCGAAATGTGTTCAAATTTTATTCATCAAGATAACGAGCTTGGAATCAAAGTCATTGATTCTCCTATTACAAATATCGACAAGATTACAAAATTTTTTACTAAAAACCAACATATACGAGGTGCAAAAAAGATTCTTAAGTGTTGCCAATTTGCGTGCCAGAACGCTATGTCACCAATGGAAATTAAACTTTTTATGCGCATGACGCTACCAGTTCGAATGGGTGGCTACGGCTTTAAAGACATCAGTTTAAATCCAACTCTTAACGCAGAACTTATGGGCAGGTTGGTAAAGACTACTGTGGTTCGTAAACCAGATTTGCTCATCCGAGTCAATTCTGCAAGAAGCAAATATCAATACGTCGCCTTGGAATACAACGGCGATTTCCACAAAAATCAAGTGATTTCTGATAGTTTGCGGGCCAACGAGCTCGCAGCTCTTGGAATTCGCTCGTTTACCGTGTGGAATACGCAGTACAGTGACATTGACTACATGGACAAGCTTGCTCGAACACTTGCAAAGTGTGTGGGAACGCAACAAAAAGATATCAATCGTCGAGTAAGTCCTGATAAAAGAGTGTCTCGCTTGCATCTTCTTAATAAGTTGCGTTTTGTCGAGAAAATCTTCAACTAGCAACCTCAACTCAAAAAGAGTGCCCTTACTAGCCTGTGTGGGCCCGCGCCATAGATTTTTCAGGGTCGATTGATCCAAAACCCGGGTAATTATGTGTCCGGTCAATCCAAAAGTGGGGTAATCATGTGCCGAAAGGCACATAATAACGTGGGTTTTGGATCAAAATCGGGTTTCTCGACACATAATTAGTGTGCTTTTGGATTAATCGAGCCTTGAGTTCTCAAAGCAAGTGCAACGTTTGGTGATGGTAGACTTCCCAAGGGCAC
>CAUTMX010000007.1:0-67597 GCA_963539685.1 uncultured Atopobiaceae bacterium
CATACGCATAAAAAGCCTCCCATTTCTTATGTCCAAGAAATGGGAGGCAGTTCATTTGTGTCGGCTTTTTTAGTCCCCAAACGCCCAACAAAAGTGAGTACTGAGGGGTGAATTGTGGCGCATTTGTGAAAGGCGACGAATGCCTACATACAAAAAATCGAATTATTTTATGACCATTAATAAATTTTGTAATTAGCGAAGTTTCTAGCTAATTTTCTACCTGCAGAGATATTGGTTGCCGCAACGTGTCAATACATAATTTTGTATTCGTGTGGAAATTTCACAATATATTGTTATAGTTCTCGAACTCAAACACTATAAGTTGTGGCATAGTAGTTTTCATCACACAAGCGGGTTCCCAACTACTTCGCTTAGGCAAAAGCTTAGGAACCGCAGTGATAATCCAATTAAACACGCATGAAAGCGTTGCTTTCACCAACGTTTGTTCAAGGAGTTTGCACATGAAGATTATCAAGCGCAATGGCTCAGAGGTTACCTTCGAGGTAGAGAAGATTGTTAACGCAATCGCTAAGGCTAACGCAGAGGTCCCTGAGGATCAGCGCCTGACTGAGCGTGAGATTCAGTTTGCTTCCCTCAACGTTACCGATGAGTGCGAGAAGGCTGGACACACCGTCACCGTCGAGGAGGTCCAGGACCTTGTCGAGGATCAGCTCATGGCTCTTGACCGCTTTGAGGTTGCTCGTAAGTACATCATTTACCGCTACATTCAGAACCAGAAGCGTCACAAGAACACCACCGATGACAAGATTCTGTCTCTGATTGAGTGCAACAACGAGGAAGTCAAGCAGGAGAACTCCAACAAGAACCCTACCGTTGTTTCTGTTCAGCGTGACTACATGGCTGGTGAGGTTTCTAAGGACCTCGTTCAGCGTGAGCTCCTTCCAGAGGATATTGTTGCTGCTCACAACGAGGGTCTTATCCACTTCCACGATTCCGATTACTTTGCACAGCACATGCACAACTGTGACCTCATCAACCTTGATGACATGCTGCAGAACGGCACTGTTATCTCCGGTACTCTGATTGAGCGTCCACACAGCTTCTCTACGGCATGCAACATTGCAACTCAGATCATTGCTCAGGTAGCATCTTGCCAGTACGGTGGTCAGTCCATCTCCCTGGCTCACCTTGCTCCTTTTGTTGATGTTTCTCGTAAGAAGATCCGCAAGACTGTTATGGAGGAGATGAACTCCGTCGGTGTCGAGCTCTCTGCTGAGCAGCTCAACGAGATGGTTGAGAAGCGCCTTCGTGACGAGGTTTCTCGTGGCGTTCAGACCATTCAGTACCAGGTTGTTACTTTGATGACCACCAACGGTCAGGCTCCTTTCATTACCGTCTTCATGTACCTCAACGAGGCAAAGAATGAGCAGGAGAAGCAGGACCTTGCACTCATCATTGAAGAGATGCTCCGTCAGCGTTATCAGGGCGTAAAGAACGAGGAGGGTGTCTGGATTACTCCTGCATTCCCTAAGCTTATTTACGTTCTTGAAGAGGACAACGTTTACGAGGACTCCAAGTACTATTACCTCACTCAGATGGCTGCAAAGTGCACCGCTCGCCGTCTTGTTCCTGACTACATCTCTGAGAAGAAGATGAAGGAGTACAAGCTTTCTAAGGGCGAGAAGGAAGGCGAGGGTGATACCTTCACTTGCATGGGCTGCCGTTCCTTCCTGACTCCAGACCGTTCTGGTAATGGCTTCAACAACGTTGCTCGCGCAAAGAACTATGAGCCAAACAAGCCTAAGTACTATGGCCGCTTCAACCAGGGTGTTGTAACTATCAACCTTCCTGACGTTGCTCTTTCTGCTGGTCGCGATATGGACAAGTTCTGGAAGATCTTTGATGAGCGTCTTGAGCTTTGCCACCGCGCACTTCGCGCTCGTCACGATCGCCTGAAGGGCACCCTGTCTGATGCTGCTCCTATTCTTTGGCAGTACGGCGCACTTGCTCGTCTGGACAAGGGTGAGGTTATCGATCCACTGCTCTACGGCGGATACTCCACCATCTCCCTTGGCTATGCAGGTCTGTACGAGTGCGTTAAGGCTATGACTGGTCACAGCCACACCGATAAAGAGGCAACTCCATTTGCACTTCAGGTTATGCAGCACATGAACGATAAGTGCACCGAGTGGAAGGAAGCAGAGGATATCGATTACTCCCTCTACGGAACCCCTCTTGAGTCCACTACCTACAAGTTTGCTAAGGCACTTCAGCGTCGCTTTGGTGTTATCCCTGGCATCACCGATAAGGGCTACATCACCAACAGCTACCACGTCCACGTTGCAGAAGAGATTGACGCATTCCAGAAGCTTCAGTTTGAGTCTGAGTTCCAGCGTCTTTCCCCAGGTGGAGCAATCTCTTACGTTGAGGTTCCTAACATGCAGGACAACATTGAGGCTGTCCTCAGCGTCATGCAGTTCATCTACGACCACATCATGTATGCAGAGCTCAACACCAAGTCTGACTTCTGCCAGGAGTGCGGTTATGACGGTGAGATTCAGATTGTCGAGGAAGACGGCAAGCTGGTTTGGGAGTGCCCACACTGCGGCAACCGTGATCAGACCAAGATGAACGTTGCTCGTCGTACCTGCGGCTACATTGGTACCCAGTTCTGGAACCAGGGTCGTACCCAGGAGATTAAGGACCGCGTCCTTCACCTCTAAGTTTTAAGTACTAGACAAACGAGCAGAAGAGCGTCTTAGCCCTTCTGCTCGTTTTTATTATCTCTATCAGGTAACATCCACAATATGCGGAGGTTACCCATCAAAGGTTATGTATGAACTATTCAAATATTAAGTTTTCAGATATTGCAAACGGTGTTGGCGTAAGAACAACTCTGTTTGTTTCAGGCTGTCGCCTGCACTGTGAAGGCTGCTTTAATTACGAGGCATGGGACTTCAAGAGCGGAGGAGAGTTTACTCCAGAAGTTGAGCAAGAGATTATTGATTCGCTTGCACCTGTCTATATCAACGGCCTTTCCATTCTGGGCGGAGAACCATTTGAGCCAGAAAACCAAGAAGGTCTTGTTGAGTTTGTCGAGAAGGTCAGAGCTACCTATCCTCAAAAGAGTATCTGGATGTATTCAGGTCACACCTGGGATCAGCTGACCGAGGGAAAGTGGCACACAGAGTACACCGATCGTATTCTGTCTTGTATAGATGTTCTGGTAGATGGCCCATGGGTTCAGAGTCTCCACGATATTACCTTGCGTTTTAGAGGCTCTTCCAACCAGCGTCTTATTGATGTCCCTAAAACACTGGCTTCAGGAGAGATTACCCTTTGGTCCGATGGGCCTATGCTGAGCTCTCGAGAGATGTAAGAGCTCCAAAGCGCAATAAAAAAGCCCGCGTATGCGGGCTTTTTGTTTAGGGTCGTGTTGTATAGAGAGCTTTAGTTTTCTGAAGAAGTTTGGGGCTCTGCGGGTTTCTCGCCAAGCTCGCTGATAAAGATAGCAACAAAGATAACAATGAAGCCCAGGAAAATTGTAGGGGTAATAACTTCGGCAAGGAAGATCACGCCAAAAACTGCTGCAAAAATACTGTCCAGAGAAATTATTAGTGAGGCCTGAACAGGAGTAACTGACTTCTGTGCGCGGTTCTGCAAAACACCAGTCAGTGCGGTTGCAATAAGAGTGATGTAGGCGAGGGCAACCCAGGCATTTATGGGCAGTGCCGCAAAATTGGGAACCGTTTCAAAGCAAAGCGCGTAGGCAAGGCAGGGAAGGGCGCTCACGCCAAGCTGCACCACCGTAAGTGTGATGATGTCGTATTTGTGAGCAAGCTCGGCAGTAAGCACAAAAACGAAGGCAAAAATAATGGCTGAGAGCAATGTCATCTGCTCGCCCAAGCCAAACGAGAACGAAAAATCAGTGCCCAGTGAGATAAGACCAATGCCAGCTACGCATAAAAAGGCTGCAAAAATACTGGTTCCATGAGGTTTTTTCTTTGCAATGAGCCAGTTTACAAACGGAATCATCGCGCAATAAATTGATGCAATAAAAGCAGCTTTACCTGCAGTGGTATAAGCAAGAGCTCCATTTTGGAACAGAAATCCTAGACCGTTAAGAACGCCTAAGAGCACGCCGTATTTGATATGTGTGACATTCAAGTGTTCTTTAAGTTTTTTTCTAAAGATGATGGCAACAATACCTACGGCAAAGACAAAACGTAAGGTCATAAGCCAAGCTGCCGAGATATAACTAATTGCATCTTTGATAACGACAAATGACCCGCCCCAGATAAGTGCGCAGATAAGAAGAGCAAACTTCCATACAAGCGTAGAAGAAGTATCTAGTGTGAGTCCGGAAGAGTTTCTAGTAGAAAGATCTGATGATGCCACGCGCTATCCATTCCCGTCGAAGGTAAAAGTTAAGGTATAGGTAGTGATTTGAGAAAATCAAACGCGTGCAAGTATACGTGATTTTGCACTTGAAGCGCCCCACAAGCAGCATAAAAATGAGATTAGAAGTATACTCACATCTGCAAGAAAAATAAGTGTGTGCGATTGTTTTATGCAAGAAGATATTTCAAGGAGACTCGTATGTCCAACTACGTTCTGACCTGTTGCTCTACGGCCGATGTAAGTGAGAAGTACCTTCAGTCACGTGATGTGAAATACGTATATTTCAACTACGAGCTTGATGGTGTTCAGTGCAAGGATGACTTTGGTCGCACTAATTCACCAGATGACCTCTATAAAAAGATGCTTGCAGGCGCTGAGTGCCGTACTTCACAGGTATCAATTGGTGAGTACATGGCTTTCTGGCGTCCTTTCCTTGAGGAGGGCAAAGACGTTCTTCATGTTTCGTTGAGTTCTGGCGTTTCTGGAACGTATGAGTCTGCTTGCCAGGCAAAGGTAGAAATTGAGCAGGAGTTTCCTGACAGAAAGATTGAGGTTGTCGATTCTCTTCAGGCATCTTCTGGCTATGGTTTGCTGGTAGACGGTCTTGCCGATAAGCGTGATGAGGGCCTGTCTTTTGACGAGGCGGTTGCATGGGCTAAAGAGGCTCGTCATCGCGTGTATGGATGGTTCTTCTCCACAGATCTGACCTTCTTTGTTCGTGGTGGTCGCATTTCCAAGACAGCTGGTCTTCTTGGCGGCATGCTTAACATTTGTCCTGTTATGGATATTGAGGCCGACGGTTCTTTGGCTGTTAAAGAGAAGGCACGTGGCAAAAAGAAAGCAATCGCTCGCGTAGTTGAGATCATGACTCAAACTGCAGAGCAGGGCAGTGCTTACGCACGTA
Source organism: uncultured Atopobiaceae bacterium (assembly GCA_963539685.1). GTDB lineage: Bacteria > Actinomycetota > Coriobacteriia > Coriobacteriales > Atopobiaceae > Lancefieldella. The sequence continues at coordinate 5,267 of CAUTMX010000007.1, forward strand.
AAGTGTTTATCTCTAACTCTGAATGCGCCTCTGATGCCCAGGCTGTCAAAGAGCTTATTCAAGAAAAGCTTCCACAGACCGGTGATATCAACATCTTTACCATTGGCGCAACTATTGGTGTTCATACTGGTCCTGGAACTGTTGCAACATTCTGGTGGGGAGAAGAACCTCGCGCTTAAGATGTTGTTCGAGTAGGTAGGAAAGGTCTTTAGTCATGGTTAATTTTGAGTACGTTGTACCTACTCAAGTGGTTTTTGGAAAAGATACTCAACTTCGTGTGGCAGAGCTTGTCTCTGCTCACGGAGGTACCAAGGTGCTGGTGCATTTTGGTGGCAGTCACGTGGTAAAGAGTGGCTTGCTTAACCAGATCCACCAGCTTCTAAGCAATGCGGGAATTGCTTTTGTTGACTGTGGTGGAGTTGTCCCTAATCCTCGATTAGAGCTTGCAGAAGAAGCTGTAGAGCTGGGCAAACGCGAGGGTGTTGACTTTATTTTGGCCATCGGTGGCGGATCTGTCATGGATTCTGCTAAGGCGATTGCATATGGCCTGGCCAATGACGTTTCTCTTGAAGACCTCTATTTGCATAAGGTCAGTGTTTCAAAGGCAGTTCCTCTTGGTGTCATTTCTACTATTGCAGGAACTGGATCTGAAACCTCTGATTCTTCCGTCATGAACATTACGCTGGCTGATGGCCGTGTTCTTAAGCGTTCTTATCACCATCAGAGCGGCCGTCCTTGCTTTGCCATCATGAATCCAGAGCTCACCTATTCCGTGAGTGCTTATCAGACGGCATCAACAGGCGCCGACATCATGATGCACACCATGGAGCGCTATTTTACGCTCGAGAAGGACGTGGCACTCACTGACGAGCTAGCCGAGGGGCTCTTACGCACCGTAAAAGAAGCTGTCTTGATTGCTGTCAAAGAACCAGAGAATTACGCTGCACGTGCAGATTTGCTCTGGGCATCGTCGCTTTCTCACTGCGGACTTACCGGAACTGGTCGCGTAAGCGATTTTGCTTCTCATGCAATCGAGCATGAGCTGAGCTCAAAGTATGATGTAGCTCACGGTGCTGGTCTCACGGCTATTTGGGCAAGTTGGGCTTGCTATGTTATGAGCCAAGATCCAGAGCGCTTTGCGCAGTTTGCGGTTAATGTTTTTGGAGTTCAAAATAACTTCCATAATCCAACCGCTACAGGCCTTGCGGGAATCGAAGCTTGGAATCAGTGGTGTCATGCAATTGGTATGCCAACCTCCCTTGCCGAGCTTGGAGTAGACCCTTCGGAAGAGGACATTCTCCAGATGGCAAAAGGCACTATTGATGCTCGCGGTGGAGATCATGCGGGCAACTTTATGCAGCTTAAAACAGCAGATGTTCAACAGATTTTAAGAATGGCCCTAAAGTAAAGTTTCTCAAGGTAAATTTTGTTTCATTGCGGGTATTATTACTACATACGAAGTTACTGAGCTAAAAGCTCAAATATACGGAAGGAAGATTCATGAGCGGTTTTGTTAAGGCAGACAATGTTTTTGTAAACCAGAACGCAGCGAGCCGTAATGATGTCCTGCGTTTTATTGCCGATAAAGCATTGGAAGCTGGCGTAACTGACGATGCAGACGCTGTTTACAATGCTTTTTTGGCTCGTGAGGAAATGGGCGAGACCGGCATGACTGACGGTTTTGCAGTTCCACACGCAAAAGATGCTGCTATCAAGGACGCAGCTGTCTTTGTCTTCAAGAACAGCACCCCTCTTGAGTGGCCTTCTTTTGACGAGAAGCCCGTTGATGTTGCCATTGCACTGCTTGTCCCAGATGGAGAGGCTGGCACCACTCACATCAAGCTTCTTTCTAAGACTGCTGTTCTTCTGATGAGAGATGAGTTTAAGTCTCTGCTTCGTGGCTCTAATGATCAGGAAGCTATTGCTCAGGCTATTAACGAGGGCATTAGCGAGGAGTAGGGTTTCTCGCCAGATTATAGAGGGCTTGGCAAGTACTTCCTGCAACAGTTTAACTGGGTAAAATTTTGGACACTCAAGCACAAACTTGAGTGTCCTTTTTTGTGTAAAAAGGCGTACACTTGTACTAGTTTTAGTCGAGAAGGGAGTCAGATGTTTACACCATGTACTGACAAGCGCGTTGCTGTCTTTTTTGCCGATGGTTGTGAAGAGATTGAGGGACTGAGCGTTGTTGATGTCCTGTATCGTGCAGGTATTCCCTGTGACAAAGTGTCTATCTCTGATTCCTTGAGCGTGACTTCATCTCACCAGGTTACCTTTCTAACAGACAAGCTACTTAGTCAGGTCTCGTTTGATGATTACAGCATGTTGGTGCTTCCTGGAGGTCTTCCTGGAACTACTAATCTTGAGGCTTGTGAGCCACTTATGCAGGCAGTTGATGCGTTTGCGGAAGATGGCCGTGCGCTTGCTGCAATCTGTGCTGCTCCTTCAATTTACGCTAAGCGTGGATTGCTTGCGGGTAAGAAGGCTACGTCTAATCCAGGCTTCCAGCATTTTCTTTCAGAGAATGGCGCCAATCTTTCGCAAGATGCGGTTTGTGTTGATGGTTCTTTTATTACCAGTCAGGGTGCGGGAACAGCTCTTAAGTTTGGTCTTGAGATTGTTCGTTATCTTGTAGGTAATGACGTGGCAGAAAAAGTTTCTAAAGGCATTGTGCTTATCTAGACCATGGCGCCTTCTCAAAAACAGTACCTGGTTATTGATCTAAAGAGTTTTTACGCATCGGTTGAATGTGTTGAGCGAGGCCTTGATCCCATGAAGGCCAAGCTTGTTGTGGCAGATCTTACTAGGACAGAAAAGACAATCTGTTTGGCTGTTTCACCGGCGCTTCGTGCGCTGGGTGTTCCTGGACGTTGCCGTGTTTTTGAGATTCCCAAAAACCTTACCTATGAGGTAGCTCCTCCTCGTATGGCCCTGTATGTGGAGCGATCCGCAGATGTTTATTCGGTATATCTCAAATACATTGCACCAGAAGACATCCACGTTTACTCCATTGACGAGGCATTTATTGATGTAACACCGTACTTATCGCTTTATGGATGTACGGCAAGAGAGTTGGGCGAGAAAATCCGTGCAGATGTAGCAAAAACTACTGGCATTCCTGCTACCTGTGGTTTGGGTCCAAACTTGTATCTAGCAAAAATTGCGCTTGATATTACTGCAAAGCACAGCCCCAACTTTTTTGGCGAGCTTGATGAAGAGTCGTACAAGCTTAAACTCTGGAACCATAAGCCTTTAACTGATTTTTGGCATATAGGTGCAGGTATTCAAAAGCGTCTTGCAGCAATGAATATTCACACCATGGGACAGCTTGCCATGGCTCCTACAGAACCTCTGTATAAAGAATTTGGCGTTGATGCAGAAATTCTTATTGACCATGCGTGGGGTATTGAGCCAACAACCATTGCAGATATTAAGGCCTATAAGTCTCAAAGTCATTCTGTTTCAACAGCGCAGGTCTTTGATCACAACAGAGATACAGAGGGCGCGCGCCTTATCTTTAAAGAGATGGTTGAGGCGCTGTCCTTAGAGCTTGTAACGCAAAAGCTGGTTTGCTCTTCTATTGGCATCTATATTGGCTACTCGGCAACAGAGAGTCAGATGGAAGAGCTGAGGCAAACAGGAGATTATAGGAGTTGGAGAAGACATATTCCTTCCAGTAGCGGTACTAGGAAGCTCTCTTACCCTACTAACTCTAGAGATGAGCTTATGGCAGAGGTTTTGTCCTTCTTTGACGAGCGCGTACTACCTTCAGAAAGTGTGCACCGCGTGGGCCTTACCTTTGGAAACACTCAAGAAGAAACGGGCTCGGGTATTCAGACGTCTCTTTTCCAGGACAACACCGTTTTAGAAAGAGAGCGCCAGCGTCAAGATACTATCAATGCCATAAAGAAGAAGTTTGGTAAGAATTCTTTGCTCAAAGCTATGGATTTGCTCCCCGAAGCAACGGCACGACAGAGAAATGCTCAGATTGGAGGACACCGTAGTGGAGAAGAAACCAATGAGGCCTAAACAGGGTTTCTCGCCCGCGGAAGATGGTGCAAAAGAGGATGCGTTTGCAGCGCAGATGCACTACGGACACCCTCGCATGTCGCGAGCAAACAGGGCAAAAATATTTATGCCTTTTGATGCTCTGAAAGGTTTACGAGAAGCCTTGGCAGAAAGAGAACAAGAAGCTCAAGACCATATAAAAGACTTTCATGACTTACCACACTGGTCATAGGTTTATACGATAAAATAGACAGGTCGTATAAAGAAATCGAGGAGGTTTCATGAACCCCAAAGCAAAAATTGCCATCCCAGCAATTGTGGCTCTCATTTTTATTGTCATTGATTTTGTTGCACCTGTTCAGTATCTCAGCTATTTCCACACGGTATTTAACTTTGCAACTCGTCAGACAAACCCTATCTCTCTGATGCTTGCACGTATTACCTACATTATTTTCCTGTGCTACCTTTTTGCTGCGGTTTCAGGTCTTTTGAGGGGCTTCCGTCCTCGTCTTAGGTGGGGTCTTTCCATTCTCTCTGTAGTTGGTTTAACTTCCGCACTTACAGAGCTCTCTGTGATGATTTCTATTAGCCAAGCAGTAAACTTCACCACCCTTATTCTTAACATCATGATCGTATCCTTCTTGTTCCTCACTGCTCTTCTTGCACTTCTTATTTGGGTTCGTGCTAAGAAAGAGTTTGACCAGCGTCAGGCTGATCTTGAGGAGGAAGAGGTTGTTGTTGCTCCAATGCCTCTTGCTACTGAGGGCGCAGAGGTTGCTCCTGTAGTTCCTGTAACTACAGAGGCTGCAGCAGCACCTGAGGTACCAGCAGCTCCAGCAGCACCTGAGGCTCCTGCAGCTCCAGCGGCTCCAGCAGCTCCAGCAGCACCTGAGGCTCCACAGGAGTAACTGTTCACGCACTCTCTTCTTGTTTGGAGGATTCTTCTCATAGGAGAAACGTATGTCTTTTGTTGAATTTAAAGAGGTAACAAAGACGTATACCATGGGCTCCGTCAAGGTACACGCTGTCCATGACATGAACTTCTCCATAGAAGAGGGCGAGCTTTGCGTAATTGTTGGCCCATCAGGTGCCGGTAAAACAACTGTCTTAAATATGCTCGGAGGTATGGATACCTGTACCTCCGGGTCTATTTATTTAGACGGAAAAGAAATTGGCGGGCTTTCGGAAAAAGAAAGAACGCTCTATCGCCGTCATGACATTGGCTTTGTTTTCCAGTTTTACAATCTTGTTCCTAATCTCACTGCAAAAGAAAACGTTGAGCTTGCTTCTCAGATTTGTCTTGACCCTATGCAGCCAGAAGATGCACTTCGAGCTGTTGGTCTTGAGCATCGTATGGATAACTTCCCAGCTCAGCTCTCCGGTGGAGAGCAGCAACGCGTTTCTATTGCACGCGCTTTGGCAAAGAATCCGCGTCTTCTGCTCTGCGATGAGCCAACAGGTGCGCTGGATTATAAAACAGGAAAGCAAATTCTTAAGCTCTTGCAGGATATGTGCAAAGAACAGCATAAAACTGTGGCTATTGTTACGCACAACTTTGCGTTCACTCAAATTGCCGATAGGGTAATCCACGTTAAAGAGGGTCAAGCTCAATCGGTAGAAATTAATCAACACCCAGCCGACGCGCTTACTGTCGAGTGGTAGTTATGCCCCGTGCTCTTTTTACCGAGATTACTCGGACCATCAAAGGGTCTCTCGCCAGATTTCTTGCAATTGCAGGAATTGTGGCGTTGGGCTGCGGCTTCTTTGCGGGACTCAAAATGGCAAGTCCTGACATGCAAGAAGCGGCTCATACGTTTTACGCAAACCAGCATCTTTATGACCTTCGCGTCATCTCAACGCTTGGATTAAGCGAGAAGGACATTTCTGCCCTGGCGTCAGTTGAGGGTGTTGAAACGGTTATGCCTTCTCGTACGGTAGACGTTATGGCTACACTGACGTCGTCGCAATCTACTGCTCGCGTGAGTTCTTTTAGACCCGGTGAGCTTAACCAGCCAATAGTGGTTGAAGGAAGACTTCCTCAAGGACCTTACGAGTGCGTGATGAGCGCAGATCCCAAGAAACGTGCTGATATCAGTCTTGGTCAAGAGATTGAGTTACCAGATACTTCAAACGGTGTTCATTTAAAGGGCGGCTCGTACACAGTTGTTGGTTTTGTAAATGCGCCAACATATCCGTATGTCAGCAATTTTGGCACCACATCGTTAGGCAATGGCATTGTGCAGCAATTTGTGTATGTCACTGAAGATGCTTTTGCAAATGATGACCCCTATACCGAAGCGTATCTAACGGTTCAGGGTGCTACCAGGTATAAGAGCGGCTCATCGGCGTATCAGAGCGCTGTTGATAGCGTTGCAGAACGCATTACACAGATGAATCCGTCGCTTGCTGCTCTTCGTTTGCAAGAGCTCAAAGATGACGCTCAAACTCAGGTTGATGAGGCTCGTCAAAAGCTGGAGCAATCAAGACAAGAGGCCGCGGATAAACTAGGGGATGCTCAGAAGAAGCTTGATGATGCGGAGGCACAAATTTCCGCTCAGCAGCAAAAGCTGGATGATGGTCAGAAGCAATATGATACAGGACGTCAGCAGCTTACAGCTTCGCGCTACAGTGCTGAGCAGCAATTTGCACAAGCGGAAGCTCAGATTACAGCTTCAGAGGCACAGATAGCCCAGGGAACGGCTGAGCTCAGTGCAGGAGAGGCTCAGTATCAAGCTGGCCTTGCTGCTTTCAATGCAGGACAAGCAACGTTTGCGCAGCAAAAGAGTGCGTTTGAAGCGGGTAGAGATGCGTTTCTTGCAGGACTTGCTGCGCAAGGAATTACGGCTTCTACCCTTGAAGAAGCACAGCAGCAGCTCAGTGCTTTAGGTCTGGCAACTACGCAAGTGGACGCCCTTCTCGCCACACAGGCACAGATTGGCGCTGCAGAGACAGAACTTGCTTCCCAGCAGCAGGCTTTAGCAGTCGCGCGAGAAGAGCTAGATCAGCGCACGGCTCAACTACATGAGGCAGAGTCTCAGGTAGCTCAGGCGCGCCAGGATTTGGCAGAGGCAAGGCTTGCTACTGCAGATCAGCTGTCTGCAGCTCAGGATAAACTTGCCGCGTCGCTTAGCCTCCTGAACGCAGGACAAACGGCTCTCCAAAACGCAGAGGCTCAGACTAACGAGGGAAGGCAGAGCCTTGAGGAGCAACGCGCTGAGGTTGAAAAGCAGCTTGCTGATGGCCAGGCAAAAATTGACGAGGCTCAAAAGAAAATTGACGAGCTCAAAGAGCCCGATGTGTATGTACTTGATCGCACAAAAGAGATTGGCATTGCAGCGTATCAAGCAGACTCTGAGCGTATCAACGATATTGCCAATGTGTTCCCGTTGATGTTCTTCTTGGTGGCTGCTTTGGTGTCACTTACCAGTATGACGCGCATGGTATCTGAAGAGCGCACGCTTATTGGTGTTCATAAGGCGCTTGGTTATTCAACCGCTCAGATTGCGGCAAAGTACCTGCTATATGCCTTGTCTGCTTCACTTTTAGGCACTGTTATTGGCATAGCATGTTTAAGTCAGGTGCTGCCAGGCGTTATTGTCTCTGCTTACGGATCTATTTACACCATTCCAAATGGGGGAGCTCCTTATCCTATTCAGCTAGATAGCGCGCTGCTTTCGGGACTTTCTGGTATAGGCATCACGCTTCTTTCAACCACAGCTGCCGTTTTATCCTCACTGAAAGAAGAGCCTTCTAGCCTTATGCTTCCAAAAGCTCCAAAAGCAGGTTCAAAGATTTTTCTTGAGCGCGTTGAACCTCTATGGTCCAGGTTGTCTTTCTCGTGGAAAGTTACAATCAGAAACCTTGTCCGTTATAAGCGGCGTTTGATTATGACGCTCGTAGGAATTGCTGGATGTACTGCGCTTTTATTAGTGGCTTTTGGCCTTAGGGATTCCATTAGCGACATCATTGATAACCAATGGCCAGCTATCTCGCATTATGACTACATTGTGGGAATGACCTCTGATGTTTCAAGTGAGGAAGCAGATCAGATTAATGCAGACCTTAATCAAGTAGGCGCTACAAATATTCATCGCATAACAAGAGAAAATGTTCTTCTTGAGTCACCTACACAAAAAGCAGGTTCTCTTACAAGAACAACTATTATGACCAGCAATTCTCTTCAAGACATGGCTGGTTTAGCCACTCTCCGTAACCGTCTTTCTGGTCAGGCAATAGAGCTTGGAGAAGACTCGGTAGTAATTACAGAGAAGCTTGCAAAACGGCTTGGTGTAGGTGTGGGAGATACCATTCAGGTCTATGCTCAAGACAGAATTGGAAACGCTTCAGGTGAGCCAAGTACGCTAACTATTACAGGAGTTGCCGAGAATTACGTTGGGTCATATCTGTATGTGGGACCTTCTGCATGGCGTTCCCTGGGCATTCAAAACGACGCCACGGATGGCTGGTATGCAACACTTCCCGAAGATCAAACAACAAGAGATGCGTTTGGAGAAAAGCTTATTAACCAGGCAGGAGTTGCAACAGTAGATGATGTCAATGAGGCTATTCATACCTACAAAGAATCACTTGCCGTAGTTAATCGCGTGGTAGCCATTCTTATTGTGGCCGCAGCTCTGTTGGCTTTTATCGTCTTGTATAACCTCACTAATATCAATATTGAAGAGCGTATTAGAGAAATTGCCAGCCTCAAAGTTCTTGGGTTTACGCGTCATGAAGTAGATGCCTATGTCTTTAGGGAAATTGCATTACTAGCCGTCTTTGGAGCGCTCTTTGGACTTGTTCTAGGAACGTATCTTGAGGGATTTGTAGTTCAGACCGCTGAGATTGATCTTGTTATGTTTGGTCGTGCTATTCATGCACCAAGTTATTGGTTTGCCTTTGGACTCACGCTTGTTTTCTCGCTGTTGGTATATGTTGCTATGCGGCCAAAGCTCAAAAATATTGATATGGTGGAGAGCTTGAAGAGTGTTGAGTAGGCATCTTTTGCGCGCCCCAGGAAGGCACATTTTAGATAAGATAGAAGATAGTTGAGATTGCTTATTTATAAGGAGTTGGTATGCCTAAGGTTTCTTTTGTAATTCCTGCATACAACATCGAATCGTACATTGGGCGTTGTATTCAAAGCGTAAAGAATCAGACGTTTGGTGATTTTGAAGCAATTATTGTTGATGACGCCTCAACAGATTCCACTCCAGAGAAAATCGTTACGGCAGTAGGGAATGACAAAAGGTTCAAAGTTGTTACTCATGCAACTAACCAGGGACTTCATCTTGCACGTAAAACTGCTGCAGCTCACACAAAAGGCGAGTGGGTCTTTTGCCTAGACGGTGACGATGAGGTCACTCCTGATTTTCTTGAGCAGGTAGTTGCGCGCATTGACCAAAATCCTGTTGATATTCTTCACCTTGGCATTACTGTTATTCCAGAAAATGGCGTTGACCCAACTGATGCAAAGTCTTTTGAGAGCTACATTAACCAACAATCAGACTTTACTCAGGGTGACGATATCCTTCGCATTATTTATGATGAGGGCTATGGGCAGAAGCTTGACTGGCGCGCCACGCAACGCTTGTATCGCGGAGAACTTTTCCGCTCTGCTTTTGCAGAGATGACTTCGGAGCGCCTGGTAAGAGCAGAAGATGCCTATGAGGTATTTATCCTGGCAGATAAGGCTCAGACTGCCGATGGTTTTGAGTCTTGCAGAGGCTTTTTGTACCACTATGGCATCGGAGTAACTGGTGCTTCTCGTATTTCTTTAGATAAGTTCGGAGAGTTCTGCTATCAGTTCTTAGACAACATTGATCAAGTAGAACTTTATATTGGCAAGACAGATACCATTGCTCATCTCAATTCGTTTAGGGGTATGAAGCATAGATTACTGGAGCTTTTGAGTGCTGAGTGGAGATTCCGTCTTGCTCCTGAAGATCAAGAGGCTGCTCTTGAGCCGTTTGCCATCCTCTTTGGACCATCAGTAGCAGCTCGAGAGCTCTATCGCTTTGTAAGGGATATTGCTTACGAGGCTATTGCTACTGATACAGAGCTTCCAGAAGACAGTGATGCATATCGCTACAGGACGTATGCAAAGAAATATGCTGCTCTCATGCATCAGGATGAGGGACTGTCGTTTGATAGGGCAGTCCGCATGAAACAGATTGCCGATGAGCACATGGAATATCTAGAAAGAAAGCACATGGTAAAGATGTTTGAGCAGCAGCCTATTCGCATTCTTATCACTTCTCATAAAGATGTTGATGTTCCCGCAAGCAACTACCTTCAGCCTATTCAGGTAGGACCAGGTCAGAAGAGTAATCGCTTTACGTATATGCTCCATGACGATGAGGGCGATAACATTACCGAGAAAAACCCAATGTATTGCGAGATGACTACGCAGTATTGGGCATGGAAGAACATCACCAATGCTCGCTATGTTGGCTTTGGCCATTATCGTCGCTACTTTAACTTTACCGATACGGTTTATCCAGAAAATCCGTTTGGTGAGGTTGTGGATGACTTCATTGATGAAGATGCTATTAAGAAATATGGTCTTGATGATCAGACCATTGCTCAGTGCATTGAAGGCTATGACCTTATTACCACGGGGGTAAAGGATATTCGCAAATTCCCTGGAAGCGCTAACACACCTCTTGAGCAGTACCATGCTGCTCCACTGCTGCATCCAAAGGATATGGATACCATGGCTGCGCTTATTGTTGAGCGTCACCCAGAGTATACAGAGGATGTAAACGCTTTTCTCAACGGTCATCAACAGTGCTTCTGCAACATGTACATCATGCGCAAAGAGCTCTTTGATCGCTATGCAGCATGGGTGTTCCCACTTGTTGATGAGTGGACTGCTCGTACTGATATGTCTACGTACAGCAAAGAGGCCCTGAGAACTCCAGGTCATCTGACCGAGCGTCTCTTTAATATCTGGCGTATGCATATGCTTCGTACAGAGGGCAAAAACTGGAAGGTAAAAGAGCTCCAGTGCGTTCACTTTACCAATCCAGAGCCCCGCCAGAAGTTCATTCCTCTCTTTGAAGAGAAGCCTGAGATTGCAAGTCAAAATGTTGTCCCTGTTGTCTTTGCAGCAGATAATAACTACGTTCCAATTCTTACCTGCGCTATGGGTTCAATGCTTGAAAACGCCGACCCTAACCGCTTCTACGATGTAGTTGTCCTTAACACCAATATTGGCAGCTCAAAGCAGGAGATGGTTAAGAAGTACTTCTCGCGTTATAAGAATGCTCGTATTACGTTCTATAACGTGTGGCGTATGGTTAAAGACTACAAGCTAGACACTAATAATGCGCACATTAGCGTGGAGACATACTTCCGTTTCTTGGCTCAAGACATTCTTTCTGCTTACGATAAGGTTGTCTATCTTGACTCTGACCTTGTAGTTAACGGTAATGTTGCTGAACTTTTTGATGTAAGAATGGGCAGCAATCTTATTGCTGCAACGCTTGATATTGATTATCTGGCAAACCTTAATGTTCGCGGTGGAGATCGCATGAAGTACAGCCTTGATGTGCTTAACCTCAAGAATCCTTATGCGTACTTCCAGGCGGGAGTTATGGTCTTTAATACCGCTGAACTGCGTCGCTATCACACTGTTCCAGAATGGTTGCGCATTGCATCCAATCCAATCTTTATCTACAACGATCAAGATATTCTGAACAGCGAGTGCCAGGGTCGCGTTGTTTATCTCCCTGCTGACTGGAACGTTACGCATAACATTTTTGGACGTGCCGAGAAACTCTATCCAATGGCGCCAAATAGCGTCTTTGATGACTATCAGGCAGCACGTCGTGCCCCAAAGATTGTTCACTTTGCTGGTGCTATTAAGCCTTGGCAGAACGCTAGCTGCGACATGGCTTCCTATTTCTGGAAGTACGCGCGCAACACTCCGTTCTACGAGGTTATTATTCAGGACATGGTGCCAGGCGCTAGAAATGACGCCGATGTCACAGAGTTCCACGAGCGTGCGCTTTCTGATGCAAGCCCTCTGCGCAAGATTATTGACCCCATTGCACCATATGGCAGCGCAAGGCGAGAAGCCCTTAAGGCCCTTGGTAGAACCTTAAGAGGACGCAAATAAATACCTGGTAGGTGCAAGATTTCTTGCACCTACGTTTTTATGTTTGGAGTAGTAATGGCAGCCCTTTCGCCAAAAGATGTCGCTCGTGCGGCAGAACTCAATAGAATCCTGAACCATGCGGCATATGCCTACTATGCCCTTGATAATCCAGAGCTTACTGACGCTGAGTTTGACCGCCTTCTTATTGAGCTTCAGCAGCTTGAGGCAGCATATCCAGAGCTTGTAACTGAGGATAGCTATACCCAGCGCGTAGGTGGATACGTTTCTGAGCAGTTTGAGCCTGTCCAGCATGCCGCTCGCATGTATTCCATGGACGATGCTATGAACCTAGAAGAGCTAGATGCATGGCTTTCCAGAACTGATGAGGCTCTTGGTGCATCACCTACAAACCCAGTGGCATATACCTGTGAGCTTAAGATTGACGGCTTAGGTGTTGCATTAACGTATCGTGACGGACAGTTTGTACGTGCTGCTACACGAGGTGATGGTAGTACGGGAGAAAACGTTACGGCAAACGTTTTGACTATCTCTGACGTACCACGAGAGCTGGCGCTTGCTGGTCTTGAGCAGGTTGAGAATAGAGGCCTTAATCAGAGCATTGAGGTGCGCGGTGAGGTCTATATGCCCAAGCATTCCTTTATTCGTTTGAATGAAGATGCAGATGCTGCAGGTAAACAGCCTTTTGCTAACCCTAGAAATGCAGCTGCTGGATCTTTGCGTCAGAAGGATCCAAAGATTACCGCTCATCGAGACCTTGAGACCTTTATCTATGCGGTAGCCGATGAGGGTCCTCTTGATGTTCACAGTCAGTGGGAGTTCTTAAACTGGCTTCGTAGCTGCGGCTTTAATGTTAATCCTCATGCTCGTCGTTGCCTGAGTGCTCAGGAAGTTCACGATTTCTGTGCGCAAGCTCTTGAGCAGCGAGGAGACCTTAACTACGACATTGATGGCGTGGTGGTAAAGGTTGATTTGTTTGCCAGTCAGGAAGCTCTAGGTTTTACTTCTCGCGCTCCTCGTTGGGCTATTGCATTTAAGTTCCCACCAGAGGAAAAGCAGACCGTTTTGCGAGAAATTCGTATTCAGGTGGGTCGTACGGGCGTACTCACACCTGTTGCTGAGTTTGATCCCGTTACTGTTGCAGGTTCTACCATTGCGCGTGCAACTCTTCACAACCTTGACGAGATTCGTCGTAAAAACGTGCGCGAGGGCGATACCATCATTGTCCACAAGGCAGGAGATGTCATTCCAGAGGTTGTAGGACCAGTTTTGAGTCTTCGACCTGCAGATACTGTTGAGTTCCAGATGCCAGCTACCTGCCCAAGCTGTGGTAGCCCTGTTATTCAGGAAGAGGGAGAGGTGGCCTTCCGCTGTGTCTCTATTGATTGCCCCGCTCAGGCGGTTGAGCGTCTGATTCACTGGGGTAGCCGTAAGGCCATGGACATCGACGGCCTTGGTGACGAGCTTATTAACCGCATGGTTGAAGAGGGTGTTCTCTCTGATGTAGCCGACTTCTACGATAAGCTTACTGAAGAGGTGCTGGCCAGCATGCCTACGGGCCGTGTGTACGATACTGATACCGCAGATCACCTTTCTGGTGACAGCATTCCTGTGGGTCACACTATTGCCAAGAAGGTAATGGCAAAGGTTGAGGAATCAAAGACAAGAGGTCTTGGCCGTGTGCTCTTTGGTATTGGCATGAGGCATGTTGGTGCTAACGTTGCAGAGCTGCTTGCTCAGGAGTTTGGCTCTATTCAGGCGCTTGCTACAGCACCTGTCGAGAAAATCGCTGAAATCCCAGGTATTGGCCCCAAGATTGCAGAATCTGTACACGAGTTCTTCTCGATACCAGAAAATGTTGCCGTTATTGAGCGTCTTCGTCAGGCAGGCGTAGTGCTTGAGGAAGAGAAGCCAGAAAACGAGCTTCCTCAGACACTTGCTGGGCTTACGTTTGTTTTAACGGGAACTCTTGAACACTTCACACGTGATGAGGCTGGTGCTCAGCTTAAAGCTATGGGAGCAAAGGTTTCTGGCTCTGTATCCAAAAAGACTAGCTTCGTAGTAGCAGGAGAAGCCGCGGGATCTAAGCTTACAAAGGCTGAGAGCTTGGGCGTTCCCGTACTTGATGAGGCTGCGCTCCAGCAAATTCTTGAAACAGGTCAGGCACCTGCATAAATGTGCATGGTTAGTAACAAGGTGTTGATTTATAATGCTTCGTTACCGTCAGTAAAAAGGAGACGACCAAATGAACCTACTAAAAAGCAAGTACATTTCTCTTGGAATGATGTTTTTGATTTTAGCAATCATCTTGGGCGCAGCATCAAACGTTAATGACCTCTTTATCGGTATGCTCTATGGCATTTCTCTAGGAATATTGATTTTAGGATTGCTTGTAACTCAAAAAAGTTTTCGTTTGTGCAATCGATAATTGATCCAAAAGGGACAGCTATGGCAGATAAAAGCATTCTGGTTCTTTGTTATTCTCGCTGCACTACCTGTAAGAGAGCTCTTAAATGGCTTGATGAACATGGTGTTTCTTATACGCTGCGCGATATTAAAGAGGAGAACCCAACTACAGAAGAGCTTGCTGAGTGGCACAAACTGAGTGGTCTCTCCATCAGGAAATTCTTCAATACTTCAGGCATGGTGTATCGCGATAATAACATCAAGGAGCAGCTTGATGCGGGTATGAGCGATAGCGATGCCTATAAGCTGCTCGCCACTACAGGCATGCTGGTCAAGCGCCCCTTGGTGGTTGCAGGCAATACTATCTTGCTTGGATTTAAAGAGCCTGCATGGGAAGAAGCGCTTCTGTAAAATCAACTTTTACGGTATGTGTTTTTATAGCATGCGCTTTTACAGCATGCATCTTTATAGCGTGCGTTAGATTGTGGATAAGCGTTAGTAATAAGGCGGCTACCAAGTGAACTGCCTCCCATTTCTTGGACCTAAGAAATGGGAGGCAGTTCATATGCAGGTGATTATGATTCTGCAGCGTGTTAGCGTCGGCTTTTGCGTTTGGCGCACAAAATAGCGCAGCTTTGGTAGGTTCTGCCGAAGAATCGACATGTTCCTAATCAAGATAGCTAGGCAGCTAGGCGGTCGTACTACCTGATATGCATATCTATGCATAAACTTCATCTAATATGCTTAAACATGAATAGGCTTATATAAGAAATTTAACTATAGATAAATTCAGTATCTACGGAACACACCTAAGTCAGATAATCTGCTCAGATGCGGGCATTTTACACACCTAATAAAGATAATCTGCATGTTTGAGGTAATTTCTGCGTCATGTATACGTCTTTTTAACAGATTATCTGACTTAAGTGTGTTTTGAACTGCCTCCCATTTCTCGTGTCTAAGAAATGGGAGGCAGTTCACAAGGTAGTCGCCTTTTGCTTACGTGTTTGAATGCTCAATGCATTTGTATTTTGATGTGAGTTAGTCCTCGTCATCAACCATTTCTACAACAGGTTTGCCCATGTAATTGATACCGTCGACCAGTTCTTCCAAGGTGATTCTTTGACCTAAGATAGTTGCCTGAACAAGCTCTTTGTAGAACTCACGAGCTTCATCCATAAGATCAAGAATGCTTTCAGTCTTAATTTCTCCGTTGTAAGGCTCTTTCCAAGGAAGACGCTTGTGATTAGCGGTAGGGAAGTCCTCAGTCATAACAATACGGTGAGCCATTGCGGCAACGTACGAATTGTTTGAAGGGCGCATGAACTTCTCGGTCTTGTATAAAACGTCAGGAAGCTTGGTAGTGTATTTAGGATCAGTGCGCTCTACCGTGTGGTAAATGCGAGCGTAATCCTGGAGGGCTTTCTCGTACTCACCAACGCCGACATTAAGGCCAAATACCTGAAGCGCTACTTGCGAGAAAAGCGCGCCACCAACGTGTTTGGTGGATTCAATGGCTTCAAGCACCTCAGCTGGTGGAAACGTCTCAACGGTAGTGTGGCGCATGTGCCAAAGAAGGTATGAATCCAAATCCGTTTCGATAATAGGATGGAGCTCTCTGTAGGCATTTTTGAGAGATGGTTCCGCCTCAATCAGCGCATCTTGCTGGGAATACACAAACGGATGGACAATCCTATCTAGTGCGTAGTGTGCTAAGAGACCAAGTGCAAACGCACGACCAGCTGGCATGTCGCTCTGCGGGAGGCGAGAAACACCATCGCGAATAGAAAGAAACGCGTCAACAATATGACCTGCATGCATACGACGATGTAGTCTATTGCAGGCAAGTGAGTGGTTTGGCCAGGCAAGATGACGTGCTAGGAAGGGATCAGGACCCTGGTTTCCAAGCAGGAATGCATTGACCTCTGCATCAGTTGCAACAAGTTCTTGCGGTAAATCATGAACCACCTCTGCGCCAAACAGATAGTGGGTTATTAAAGCAGGCATAAGACTCCTCGTAGTTTTTCAATATAAGAGTAGCCTAAAACAGCTTACAGGCGTTAAAATTTCTCCTTCGTGTTACAAGATTTAATGATACCTGGGAACTGACACATGGGTCTACTTGAAATTTTAATGCTGGGTGTGGCGCTTGCAACAGATGCGTTCTCTGTCACTATCTCTAACACCTTTGCCTTTGATGACCATAGGTTTTCTCGCCTTATGCGCATGCCACTTTTCTTTGGTCTCTTTCAGTTTGTCATGCCTCTTGCCGGTTATTTTGTTGGTGGCATTGCAGCAGAGTTGATTGAGAAGTACGCAGGTATTGTCTCGTTGGTTATTCTTGGCTTCATTGGTTCAAACATGCTGTACAGCGGCTATAAGGCGCTCAAAGAAGATGCTTCTGAAGAAGATGAGGAAGAAGCTCAACAAGAAGCTCAGCAAGGCGCTACAACACTCTCTTATGGCAAGCTAGTATTTCAAGCTGTTGCTACGGCAATTGATGCATTTGCTGTTGGTGTAAGTTTTAGGGCACATAGCGTAGACATTTTGGTTGCCTCGACACTCTTTGGCGTTATTACCGCTATCCTCTGCACTATTGCATTGTTCATTGGTAAAAAACTCGGCTCGCTTTTGGGTTATCGCGCCGAGATGGTCGGTGGTGTAGTGCTTATCCTGATTGGACTAAAAGCCTTTTTTGGATAAAATTTGTTTGACCAGATGGACTGAGTAGCAGGTAAGGAGGTAGCGTGAAGTTTATCCCAGATTGTCTGCGCCAGAAGCTGCATAAAACTTTTGGACCAAAAGACCCTGACGAGAAGATCACTCCACCAACTGCCACTTCTGTTACACGAACCTCATTTATTATCCTGGCTGTCTCAGCGGTTGCTGCGCCCGTAATAGCAACCGTAGCAAACGTTTTGAGCCCAGGAATTTCTTATGTCCAGCAGGAACTTCTCCCTCCACAGCTCAATTCAAAAGTTCCGGGCTACGCTCGAGCGCTCATTCAACTTGCACAACGAGAAGGCTCTCTCAATCTGCTTTGCACCTCAAAAGAAGCGGCAAAACCCCTGGTAGAAACATATTCAAGAATGTTTTCTCTTCCTGTTACGGTGGGCGAGGCAACAGAGGAAGAAATTCAGGAGTTTATTAAGCAAACATACGCTTCTGGTAAGAGTGCGGAGTCTGAAACTTCTGATATTAAATCTGGTACCGATTGGGGTTTTGAGAAACCTGATGTTATTTTTCTGGCAAGCGAAGCTCTCATGCAAAATTTTGAGACTTCCGCATATTGTCAACCGTTTGAAGTTTCTTCAGCAGACCAGTACGTGCGCCCTGAATTTTTTGACGCCAACGGACACTGGTATGCCTACGCTGCAGATCCATTGGTTTTACTGGTAAATCAAGAACGCCTTAATGAGAAAAAGATTTTGCGTCCTCACGAATGGACCGATCTTCTTACAGATGGCCTGCGTGGAAGGTATGTTATTCCTGACCCCGCACTTACGTATACGGGCAAGAAGTTTGAATCGCTCTTTTTAGGACAGTATGGTCTGGATAAAGGCACTCAGATTATCCAAAGTTTGTTTGAAAATGTTGACGCATTTTCTGAGAGTACTTATCAAGCTATTAGAGACACAGGATTTGGCAGGTACAGGGCTTGTGTTTGTCCGCTGAGCGCTGCCTATAGAGCAATTACTAAAGACGATTTTGATAATCTTTCAGTTATTCTGCCAGGCACTTCTTATTTCTCTACGATAAGGTCATTTGTATGTCAGGGGTCAAAACATACGTATTCAGCGTATTTATGGCAGGAATTTATTACTAAGCGAGATTCTGCTGAACACATGGGAGAAATGGACTCGTTCTTCTCGCCAGTTATTGAGGGAACACCAACGCCTTGGTATGCAGATCGTCTGAATTTGACAGCAGTAAGTGAATCAATGCAGATAGCTCCTGCTCCAACCGATGCAGAAGGCAATCTCATCAAGCTTGAAGACGTCCACGCTACCTACAGTAAGTTGATCAACGTATAGCTCTTTCCATACGTTACGCATTTAGACACCAAAAAAACGGCCCAGGTAAACTGAGCCGTTTTGCTGTATAGATGGAGTGGCGAGAAGACCGGGTTTCTCGCCAAGAAGTTCTGATGAAGAACTAGACGTAGAAGAGCATCTTGTTGTAACTAGGAACTGGCCACCAGTCGTGTCCGCAAATGAGTTCCATGGAGTCAACGGCGCTACGGAGGCGGGCCATAGCAGGAAGAACTTCATTGCAGTAGTATTCGCACTGCTCCTGAGGCTGATCCTTCATCTGGTGAGCTGTGGTATTGATCTCATCAAGGCTGTTGGTAGCTGCGTAAATCTCGTCAATACCTGCAGTGAGCTTCTCAACAATCTCTGTTTCTGCAGCGCTCTTAATACCAATAGCCTGCTTAGCAGCAACTGAAGAGGCCACATCACTTGAGTAGGTAAAGAGGGCAGGCAGGTACATGTGGCGCGTCATATACAGCATGGTACGAGCCTCAATGTTGAGAACCTTAGCGTATTGCTCTGCCTTTGCAACGTAGCGAGCCTGTGCTTCTGCCTGGGAAAGAACACCATAGCGCTCAAAGAGCTCAATGTTCTCTGGAGCAATCATTGCGGGAAGTGCTTCAGGGGTGGTGCGGAGGTTTGGAAGGCCGCGCTCCTCGGCAAGTTTCTCCCAATCGCCTGAGTAGCCATTGCCCTCAAAGAGGATGCGCTCATGAGCCTTGAAGGTATCAATAACCCACCTCAAAGCTTCCTTGGTGAAGTTCTCCTCAGAAGCATTTGAAAGATCGTTTGCAAAGCGGTCACACTGCTCGGCAACAATGGTGTTCAAAATGACGTTAGGATCAGAGAGGTTCTGCTGGCTGCCGCACATACGGAACTCAAACTTGTTACCAGTAAAAGCAAAGGGGCTGGTACGGTTTCTATCTGTGTTGTCCCTAAGGACTGCAGGTAGTGTTGGTACACCAAGGTCCATACGAGTGCGCTTTGCACCGTGAACATCGGAGCCAGTAATAAGATCATCAACAATTACAGAAAGCGCGGCGCCTAGGAAGACGGAAACAATCGCAGGTGGAGCCTCGTTTGCGCCAAGACGGTGATCGTTTCCAGCAGATGCAACCGACATGCGCAGAAGGTCTGCATGAGAGTCAACAGCGGCAACAAGGCACGCAAGGAAGACCAGGAAGCGAAGGTTCTCGCCAGGTTTATCGCCAGGTTCGAGCAGGTTCTCGTTGTCTGCGGAGAGTGACCAGTTGTCGTGCTTACCAGAGCCATTGACGTACTCAAAGGGCTTCTCGTGCTCAAGGCAGGCAAGACCGTGATGCGGTGCAAGAAGCTTGAGCTTCTCCATGGTCAGGAGGTTGTTGTCAATAGCGAGTGCACCTTGCTCAAAGACAGGTGCAAGCTCATGCTGGCAAGGAGCGACCTCATTGTGCTTGGTCTTTGCAGGAATGCCCAGCTTCCAGAGCTCGTCATCAAGCTCTTTCATGAAGTTGTTGACGGTTGGACGAATAGCGCCAAAGTAGTGCTCGTCAAGTTCCTGACCCTTACTTGGCTCACAACCAAAGAGGGTACGACCACACAGAATAAGGTCAGGACGCTGCTCAAAGTCTTCCTCTTTGATAAGGAAGTACTCCTGCTCAGGGCCAATGTTTGTAACAACGCGAGAAGGCTCTTGTCCAAAAAGTGCAAGAACACGCTTGGCCTGCTTCTCTAGGGCAACCTGGGAACGAAGCAGAGGAGTGCGCTTATCCAGAGCTTCTCCGGTGTATGAAATAAATGCAGTTGGAATGCAGAGAACTTCGTCTTTGATGAAGGTTGGACTTGCAGGATCCCAAACCGTGTAACCACGAGCCTCAAAGGTAGCGCGCAGGCCACCAGAAGGGAAGCTTGATGCGTCAGGCTCGCCCTGTACCAGCTCTTTTCCCGAGAAGGACATCAAAATGGTGCCGTTTCCCTGAGGAGTCATAAAGCTGTCATGCTTCTCGGAAGTAATACCTGTGAGAGGCTGGAACCAGTGCGTGAAGTGAGTAGCACCTTTTTCAAGTGCCCATTCTTTCATGGCATGCGCAACCTCGTTTGCAATGTCGAGGTCAAGCGGTTTGCCGTCTTGGATGACACTACGAAGTTTCTTGTACGTTGGCCTTGGCAGACGTTCTTGCATATCTGCGTCGGTAAAGAGAAGTGAGCCAAATTCCTGAGAAACTTTGTCGTGAGCCACAGCCCCTCCTTGTGGGTAAATGCTGGCAGTTAGTCTGTTTTCTCGCGTGCTGAGCACGTTATGTTGGTTGTTATTTTCGCACGTTTGGCAGAGGCAGAGTGGCGAGGATACAAACAGAAACATAACGATTACAAAAAATTTTGGCCGCTGCCCAAATGAGATGTGGGCTTTGTTTCCATGGGCTCTGGCGCGCATAAGCAGAGGAACTCTTAGTACAATAGAAGCACACAAAACTAAGAGGAGCAGGTATGTCTGATACTACTATGCCAGTTGATACTACAGATCAAAACGAGGTTGCATCAATCAAAGAAGGTGCAGTTAAACCACGTAGGACCATTGCCGTTATTGACGGAAACTCGCTCATGCACCGAGCATTCCATGCAATCCGTCAGCCAATGGCAGCTCCAGATGGTACGCCAACTGGCGCGTTGTTTGGCTTCTTCAACATGTTTATCAAGCTTGTTGAGTCCTTCTCGCCAGATGGTGTCATTTGCGCCTTTGATAAGGGTAAACCACAGGTTCGCATTGATATGTTGCCTCAGTACAAGGCTCAGCGTCCTCCGATGGACCCCGCTTTGCATGCACAGTTTCCCATAGTCAAGGAGCTGCTCAAGACGCTTGATGTTCCTGTCTGCCAGCTTGAAGGCTGGGAGGGCGACGATATCTTGGGCACCCTTGCTCGCCGCGGTGAGGCAGAGGGCTATCAGATGCTGCTCTTCACGGGCGACCGCGATATGTATCAGCTCTCCACAGAAAACGTCAAGATTGTCTCTACACGCAAGGGCGTCTCTGACGTCTCAATTATGACACCAGAGACTGTGGCAGATCTCTATGCAGGTATTACGCCTGAGCTTGTTCCAGATTTCTATGGTCTTAAGGGAGATTCTTCCGACAACATTCCGGGCGTTCCCGGAATTGGCCCCAAGAAAGCCGCTGCGCTGATTGTGGAGTATGGCTCGCTTGACCAGGTCATTGCTCACGCTGACGAGGTCAAGGGCAAGGTGGGAGAAAACCTTCGCGCCCACATTGATGACGCGCTGCTTTCCCGCAAGGTTGCTACTATTCGCACTGATGCGCCGCTTGATATCAACCTGGACGACGCTCAGTTCCCAACATTTGATCCAAATGACGTGGTCAAGGCTTTCTCTGCTTTGGGCTTTACCGGTATGACCTCAAGGCTTGCTCGCATGGCCGGTGGCTCTGCCGCTGGCGCAGTCGCACAAACCGCCTCTGCTACACCTGCACTTCCTATTCCATCAGTGTTTTTGCAGGCAGGAGATGCATCTGCTGCGCTCACTGCTGCAATTGAGAACCAGGAGTGGATTGGCGTTGCTGAGGATTCAGCTGCGGACGCTGGAGCCCTCTTTAGCCTTTCTCGCACGCTTTGGGTGTCTACAGAAAAGGCGCTCCTCAAATTTGAAGGAGAAAACGCCACCGCAGCACTCTTGCGTATTTTGCGAGAAGCCCGTGTTGCTGCAGACGATGTCAAGGCGCTGCTTCATGAGGTAAGCCCTGTTGATTCATCTGAGCCACAAAAGCTAGATATTGAAACTATCGATTCTGACCGCCTCTTTGATACAGGTGTTGCTGCGTATCTGCTTGAGTCCGATCGTTCAAGCTTTGATATCAACGGCTTGGTTGAGCTGTACTTTGGCTCTGAGCTTCCTGAGCCTACAGATGAGATTCCTGCTGCGGCACTAAGAGCTGTAGCTGCTAGAGCTCTTGTGCCTGTGCTCACTAAAAAGCTTGAAGATGATGGTTCCTTGGAGCTCTTTACTTCTCTAGAGATGCAGCTATTGCCTGTACTTGCTGCGATGGAGCGTCGTGGTCTCTACGTTGATCCTCAAGAGCTTGCCAAGCAGTCTTCGGAGCTGGGTGAAGATATTGCGCAGCGTGTAGCAAGTATTCACCAGACAGCAGGCGAGGATTTCAACTTGGATTCTCCAAGCCAGCTTTCGCACATCTTGTTTGACGTGCTCAAGCTTCCAACCTATGGCCTCAAAAAGACACGTTCTGGTTTCTACTCCACCAACGCAAAGGTGCTTGGAGACCTGGCACAGGAGTACCAGATTGTTGCTGACGTTCTTGAGTATCGTGAGCGCGCCAAGATTAAGTCAACCTATCTCGATGCGCTTCCCGCGCTTATTCGTGGTGATAAGCGCATCCACACCACATTCAATCAGACTGTTGCTGCAACAGGTAGGCTTTCCAGCTCTGATCCAAACCTGCAGAACATTCCTACCCGCTCTGAGCTGGGACATCGTGTCCGCACTGCCTTTACCGTTCCCGAGGGCAGCGTTTTTCTCGCCTGCGACTACTCCCAGATTGAGTTGCGCTTGCTGGCACACCTTTCAGCTGACGAGCACCTGGTAGCAGCATTTAACTCTGGTGCTGACTTCCATGCAGCAACTGCCGCTCGTGTCTTTGGCGTGCCTGTGGAAGAGGTTACTCCAGCACTTCGCAGCCGTGCTAAAGCAGTTAACTTTGGCATTGTCTATGGTCAGCAGGCCTTTGGTCTGGCAACGTCTCTTAAGATTTCCCGCAAGGAAGCGCAGGAGATGATTGACCGCTACTTTGACGCATATCCTGGCGTTCGTGCCTATCTTGATGACTCTGTTCGCACTGCTCACGAGTGTGGATACGCTCTTACCATGTACGGCCGTAAGCGTCATATTAGAGAGTTCAACCAGTCAAATCGCCAGCTTATTGCCTTTGGCGAGCGCACTGCTATGAATCACCCTATGCAGGGAAGTGCCGCAGACATTATCAAAATTGCAATGATTAATGTCGAGAAACGCCTGCGTGATGAGGGTCTTGCATCAAAGCTGATTCTTCAGATTCACGACGAACTTGACTTGGAAGTTCCTGAGTCAGAGATTGAGACAGTCTCTAAACTGGTAAAAGAGACCATGGAAGACGTTGTTACTCTGCGTGTTCCTCTAATTGCTGATGTCAGCTATGGTTCTAACTGGGCTGAGGCAAAGTAGGCACGTTCAACGCTCGTTCTAGAGGAGATTTGGTATGGAGGCTGCAACCTCATACATGCACGTTACAGTCTATACAGACGGTGCGTCTCGAGGAAACCCTGGTCCTGGTGGCTATGGGGCTGTGCTTCTGTACACCGATCCCTCCGGTCAGCAGCATACAAAAGAGTTCAGTCAGGGTTATAAAACCACTACAAATAACCGCATGGAGCTCCTTGGCGTCATTGTTGCACTTGAGGCGCTTAAGCGTCCTTGCCAGGTAGAGCTTTATTCCGATTCTAAGTACGTGGTTGATGCGTTTAATCAAAAATGGGTTTCGGGGTGGATTAGAAAAGGCTGGAAAACGGCATCTAAAGAGCCTGTCAAAAACGTGGATCTTTGGAAGCGCCTCCTTGCTGCTATGGAAGACCATGAGGTAAGTTTTAAGTGGGTCAAGGGCCACGCAGGTCATCCGCTTAACGAGCGCTGCGATCAGCTGGCTACTGAGGCTGCTGACGGCTCCAATCTTCTTGACGACCAAGGCTTCTTCGCGGACCAGCCATCGCTGTAACCCTAGACGCATAGGGCGAGAAGCCCTTCTCGCCGTACATACTCTCTACAAGAAAACAGCCGCCTGTGTGGGCGGCTGTTCTTAGTTGCATGAGGCGATTAACTGTTAGTAACCGAATACGGCATAACCAACAAGGCCTGGTCCCGTATGGACAAGAAGGTCCGAGCCAGCCTCGACATACCTAAAGTCGGTGACATTAGGGATTGCTTCTTTAATCATGGCTTCCATTTCGGAGTAAATGATATTTGGCGCAGAGCAGCAAATTCCCACATGGACGCGGTCAAATTGCTGAGCAAAGGCTGCTCCTAGAGCAATCTGTCCTGCAAGAGACTTCTGCCAACCGCGAGTCTTCTTGGCAATGGTGTATTTGCCATTCTCATCGCAGGTAAGAACAGGTTTGATGTTCAACATGGAACCAATGCGATAAATTGCCTCAGAAATGCGGCCACCCTTACGTAGATACTCAAGGCTTGGAACGGAGAAGTATACGCGTGTGTTCAGAGAAGCCTGATCAAGTTTGGCGCCAATCTCCTCAAGAGAAAGGCCCTGCTCAATAAGACGTTGAGCCTCAATAACAATAAGACCGGAAGCAATACCAATGTTTTTGGTATCAACAACATAAATAGGGAAGTCTGTAATGGACTCTGCAATCATGCGAGCAGTATCGCAGGTAGCAGAGAGTCCAGAGGAGATAGCAACGTAAACAGCACCCTCGTACCCTGCTGCTTTTGCATCATCAAAGGCAGCTTTAATTCCTTCAGGAGAAGGAAGTGAAGTCTTAGGAACTTCTTCTTCAAAGCGGGCAACAAGCTCTGCTGGCGTAATGGTAATACCAGACTCATAGGAAGAGCCATCAGAATAGTTAATGCGAAGTGGGGTGATACGAATATTGTGTTCAGCAACAAAATCAGGTGGGACATTAGTTCCTGAGTCTGTGATGATGGCAATTCGCTTAGTGTCCATTATCCGCTCCAAATATATACGTGCTACAAGTAGCCAAACGTTGACTTTCTATTACCCACATTTTACATAGAGATATACCCCGTTTTCTTGAGATATGACAAGTTGCCCTCAACGGTAGGTAGACGGTACACTAGGTATATACATCGAGAAAAACTTGCATAGCTAACGATTAATACCATTTAGATAAAGAGAGAACGGTAGATAATGTCTAGTATTTATAGAGAGCCCGCTGTAGTAAGAAGAATTAGCCAGCGCTCTTCTCTAAAGAGAATTACCTCTAACAGCACTATTGCAGCAGCAGTCATGGTGCTTGCGGCTCTTATTGCACTTGTAGTTGCCAACTCACCTGCTCATGAGGTGGTTCGAGAAATTCTTGAAGTCCAAATGAGTTTCTCGCTTGGAATGATTCATGCACATATGGCTCTAGAAACCTTTGTGAATGATTTCCTTATGGCAATCTTCTTCTTGCTGGTAGGTATTGAGCTTAAGTATGAGGTAACTGTTGGCCAGCTTAGAAAGCCAAGACAGGCAATGCTTCCTATGCTTGCTGCTGTCGGTGGCGTTGCGGTTCCTGCCATCATTTATTTGGCGCTCAATGCAAGTACTGCTCCTCATGGATGGGCAACACCAATTGCAACCGATATTGCCTTTGCGCTGGGTGTCATGTCGCTCTTAGGCAACAGAATTAGTCCGCAAACCAAGGTCTTTTTCCAAACACTTGCAATTGCTGATGATATTCTGGCTATTGTGGTCATTGCGCTTTTCTATGGTCACACGCCAGATATTGCCTGGTTAGCAGCTTCTCTTGGTGTTCTTGTTATTTTGTGGGGAATGAATCGCTTAAAGATTTATTCTTCCGGTCCTTATTTGCTTGTTGGTTTGGTTCTCTGGGTCTGCATGTACCACTCGGGAATTCATGCAACCCTTGCAGGTGTCCTTCTTGCTTTCTTCTTGCCATCTCACTCTGATGTTCGCTTGAGCAAGCTGGGAAGCTGGCTTTCCAGACGTGCTCGTGAGCTTGACGATCACTACGATGACGAGCATCACGTTTTGGGTCAGCATGACTTTACACGTGGTGCTAACTCTATTGAGCAGGTCATGCACCACGTAACTCCACCGCTTCAGCGTGTTGAGCACTATATTTCTGTCTTTGTAAACTTTGTTGTTCTGCCCATCTTTGCGTTTGTTAATGCGCAGATTACGCTGGTAGGAGCAGATTTCGTTGCTCTACTAAGCAGCACTATTGCACATGGTGTTTTCTTTGGTGCTGTCCTGGGTAAGCCACTGGGAATTATTTTTGTAACGCTGTTGCTGGTCAAATGTAAGATTTGCAAGCTTCCTGCAAAAGTTGACTGGATTCAGATTACTGCCGTAGGTCTTATGGGCGGCCTTGGCTTTACCATGTCAATTCTTATCTCTAATCTTGCATTCCCCGATGCAGGAGAGATTCTTGCAGCTAAGGTAGCTGTTCTCGCCGCATCGTTTGCTTCTGCAATCTTAGGCCTACTCTTTGTACACCTCGCAGAGTTCTATAAGCACCAAAGGCAGAACAATATAAAGGAAGATTAAGACTACTCGACCGTGCCGTAGGTAAAGCCCCAACCGTGCGCCGTAACAATTGAGTTAATCTGATCGCAGAGGCGAGCGCGGACATAGGTGCCCGACGGAATCAGCTCAATGACTTCTTGCAAATCTTCATCAAGATCATCTACTTCAGCTTGAATCAGCACGTCAACCTTAGTGACTGTGCCTGAAGGTTTGCGCTTATAAAGATTGTCAACAAGGTGCTGGAGCTCGCCATATGCCTCCGAGCGCATGCCAGGCTGTGTAGAATTTGCCATGATTCTCCTTGTCGCGTTGATTTTCAAATCACCTATACTTTGTATCACGCAGAGACCGAAAAGGGGAGTGTCATGTTTGAGCTAGTTTCTCGCGAGCTGTTCCAGCCAAAATCAACCTCTGAGCAAAACGCTTATCAGAAGATGAGCGACGCTGAGCTTAACCAGGCTCTTGAGCTTATTGGACAAGAAGCTCGTGCACTTGGCGAGAAAAACCTCAAGCTTGATATGGCTCGCGGAAAGCCAAGCCCTGCGCAGACGGCGCTGTCTAAGCCTATGCTTGATGAGCTGAACTCCACTTCTGACCTGACTGACGGCGGTTCTTTTGCAGACAACTACGGAGACCCCTGGGGCCTTCCTTCTGCTCGAGCTTTTGCCGCAGAACTCACAGGTGTACCTGCTGATCAGGTCATCGTAAATGGCTCTTCAAGCCTTAACCTTATGCACGACATTATTTCTCATGCCGTAACCCACGGTCTTGCTGGTCAGCCTTCTTGGGCAGAGCAGATGGCGGCTGCAAAGGCTCAGGGCACTACACTTAAGTTCCTCTGTCCTGCTCCAGGCTATGACCGTCATTTTGCTATTACACAGCATTACGGCTTTGAAAATATTGCAGTCCCTATGACCGATGACGGCCCAAATATGGACGTTGTCAAAGAACTTGTTGAAAACGACAGCTCTGTTAAGGGAATTTGGTGTGTGCCACGTTTTGCCAACCCAACTGGCATTACCTATTCAGATGAGGTTGTTCGTGCGTTTGCAAACCTCAAACCCGCAGCTCCTGACTTTAGAATCTTCTGGGATAACGCCTATGCAATTCATGCCTTTGTACCAAAATCTGAGGCTCCTCAGCTCTTAAATATCTTTGATGTACTTTCAGAGGTTGCTGCAGGTGGCGCTCAAAAGAACCTGGTAATTGCTTTTGCCTCAACGGCAAAGGTAACCTTCCCAAGCTCAGGCATGGCCTGGGTTGCTGCAAGTCCTGCAGACAGTAAAGAAATCCAGAGCGCTTTCAAGGTTGCTCGAGTTTCTCCCGAGAAAATCTCGCAGCTGGCACATGTGCGTTTCCTCAAAGATGCTCAAGGTATTGAAGCCCATATGCAAAAGCATGCCGAGCTGCTTCGACCACGTTTTGAATTAGTTGAACGCAAATTGCAGGAGGGACTGGGAGATCTAGGCGTTGCAACCTGGTCTCATCCTAAGGGTGGCTACTTTGTCTCGTTTGATGGTCCTGTTGGTTCTGCACGCGCAATTGTTTCTCGCGCCAATGAACTGGGCGTTACCATGACACCTGCAGGAGCTACATGGCCAGCAGGCAAAGATCCTTTTGATACTAATATCAGAATTGCTCCAAGTTACCCAACGTTGGAAGAGCTTGATGCAGCACTTGATGTCTTTATTGTTGCTGTTAAACAGGTAAGTGCTCGACTTGCAAAAGTTGATCGCGGTCAGAGCGTCTGGGGATAGCTTGTGTAACTTTGGTATTTCCTTTGAAAGTAGGCCCATTCTGCCGTATCTTGATAAGTTATGTTTTAGAAAAAGCGATTGGATGTTGAATGCCAACTAATACTTCAAAGCCAGAACTTACACCAGAACAGAAGGCAGAAAAAGAACTGGTTGCCATGGCAAACCAGACAGCAAAAAAGAAGGCAAAGGACCGCAAGCCCGATGAGGCTCCTAAAAAGCCAGGTCCTTCTACAGGCATGAAGATTGCTATTGGCGTATTCTCACTCTTTATTGCTATATCTATGATGCTACCTTCTCTTGCCAGCATTTTTTCTAACTCGCAAAAGCAGCATCAGACTCAGCAGAATTCTCCTGAGGCTATTAACCAGGTCTATCAGAAGCAGGCAGAAGAAAAAGAGTCTGCCATTCAGTCCAACCCAGATAATCTGCCAGCACATCTTGATTTGGCTCGTACCTATTTAGGTTGGGGAATGGCGCTTAAGAGTTCTTCTCAAGATGACTCTGTTCAGAAGCAGTCTTTACAGCTGATCAACAAAGCAATTGCTGAGTACGATACGTATCTTGCTTCAAATGATTCTGATGAGGTCCGTATTGATAGGGCAATTGCTCAGTTCTACGCAGGAGACCAAACAGGTGCTGTTGAGGCACTTAAGGCAGTAACGGATCGCTCTCCAGATTATGCTAACGGTTGGCTTAATTTGGGAATGATGTATCGTGTTACTGATCAAGTAGATCTTGCAAAAGAGGCACTGCAGAAGGCAATTGAAAAGGATTCCGATAATAGCGCCGGTGTGAGGGATAATGCACAGAAAGTTCTTGATGCATTAAACGGAAACGCCTCTACCTCTTCAAATAACACCAAGTAAGGAGGAGTTATGGCACTAGAGATAAGCTCTGAAATTACAGATACAAAGGCCATTATTCGCATTGAGGGTGAGGTAGACGTATCAAACGCCTCCGAGCTTCGTGATGCTTTGGATACTGCGCTCGCCGATGGAGCAAAAGAAGTTGAAGCTGATTTTGCTGAGGTAGCTTATATTGATTCGACGGGCATTGGCGTTTTAGTGGGCGCTGCACATCGAGCACAAGAGAGTGGTTCTGTACTTGTTGTGGCAAACCCTCAGAAAAACGTGGAGCGTGTCTTTACGCTTCTTGGGGTTGATAAAGACCTTAACGTTCGCAAGTAGGTTTGGTAACTTGCAAGCTCTTTGAGAAACGGTTCAAAGAGCTTGTTTATGTTTGTTCCAGAAAGGTATTGCTTGTGTTTGGCATTGGAGAAACAGAGCTCGTACTAATTCTGCTCTTTGCATTTTTAGTATTTGGTCCTGATAAATTACCTGGTATGGGTCGCACGCTTGGCCGTGCTCTCAGACAGTTCCAGAACGCTCAAGAAGGCTTTAATAAAGTTGTCCGTGCAGACTTACTTGATCCTGCGGCGGATGCACTTCACGAGAAACCCAAGCGCTCCGAGCAGCTCAAAAATGCTGCATCTGATGCTGATCGCGAGGATACAGATCACCAGGAGACCTTTGCTGAGCGTCGTGCTCGTCTCAAGGAAGAGCGTGAGGCAGCTGAGAAGGCTGCTGCTGAGGCAGCTGAACAGAGCAAGCAGGCCGAGCAGACCCAGGAGGCTGAGCAGGCAGAGGCTGCTTCTGCTAACGAGGCTCCTGCAGCCGCGCCACAAGCTACCTCTTCTGTTGCTTTCTCTGATGATTCTACAGAGGTAACTGAGCACGTGGCACCTCAGGCTGCAGAAGAAACTCCTACTGCCGCTCCATCTGCAAAAGACCTCTATAACCTTGGATCTGCACGTTCTTCTCGCTCCATGGCAGAAGACAAGAAAGAAGAAGTTGCTGGAGAGGAGGGAGAAAGCCAGGACGCATAAGTCCAGCTTTCGCGTGTAATGCCTATCACTCCAGCTCGTATGCCACTTTTTGATCACCTGGGAGAGCTCCGTCGTCGTGTGACCATTGTGGTGGTTTCGCTTTTTGTTACCGCAATCATTATTTATTTTGCTACACCTGCGCTGATTGAGATTTTGATTGATCCTATCAGGGAGTTTTTAACCGACGGTAAGCTTACGGTTATCTCGGTTCTTGGCGGTTTTAGTATCAGGTTTAAGGTGGCTTTCTTCTTCTCGGTGATTATTTGCACACCTATTATCATCTGGGAGATTATGGCGTTCTTCTTGCCAGCGCTTAACGCCAAAGAGCGCAAGTGGGTTGTTCCTACCGTAGCCGCTATGATTACCCTGTTCTTCTTGGGTATGCTGTTCTGTTACTTCATCATTTTGAACACCGCAATTGGTTGGATGATTGGCCAGTCGCAGGAGTTTGCAGGAACCATTAATGAGGCAAGCGATTACCTCAACATTATTATGATGTTTGAGATTGGCTTTGGTGTTGCGTTCCAGCTTCCTCTGGTTATCTTCTACCTGGCTATTCTTCACCTTGTTCCTTACAAGGATATGCGTGAGCAGTGGCGCTACGTTTACGTTGGACTGATGATCCTCTCTGCAGTAGTTACTCCTGACGCATCGCCTGTCACCATGATTTTGATGTTTGCAGCTCTTATCTTGCTGTACGAAGTTGCTCTGGCTGTTGCTCGCTACGTCATTATTGCCCGCGATGGCAAGGCTGCTCTTAAGTGGAGCCGCGAAGACTATGAGCAGCATGAGCTGGACAAAATCTAGTAATTCCGCTTTTTAATTTGGAGAGTGTTGTTCTTTGATTCTAGTTGTTACCGAGAAAAACGACGCAGCGCAGCAGATTGCTCGCCTTCTGTCTGAATCGGGTAAGCCTGAGGCAGACAAGGTATACAACACTCCTGTTTATCGTTTTAGACGCGGCGGAGAAGACCATGTTGCCATTGGTCTTCGCGGCCATATTCTGCAGCCTGATTTTCCTTTAGCTCTCAAGTTTGACAAGGAAGAGGGCTGGTACGGAGAAACTGCAGAAGGGGAGCACCTTCCTGCAGACGTTCCAGATGGTCTTGAGCGTCCTCCTTACAAGGTTAAGCGCAAGCCTTTTATGGCAGACGGCGTTGACCTTAAGGGTTGGAAAATCCCTAGCTTGCCCTATTTGATTTGGGCTCCTGTAGATAAACAACCTGCAGAAAAAGAGATTATTCGAGCGCTCAAGAATCTTGCTAAGAAGGCAGAGTCTGTCATTATTGGCACAGACTTTGACCGCGAAGGTGAGCTGATTGGTTCTGATGCGCTTGCCCAGGTTCTCTCGGTTAATCCTAACCTGGCGGTATTTAGAGCTCGCTATTCTGCCTTTACCAAGACAGAGATTGAGACTGCCTTCAATAACCTGGTAGATCTTGATTACAACTTGGCTGCTGCAGGTGAGTCCAGGCAGTATATCGACCTCATTTGGGGTGCTGTACTGACCCGTTATCTAACCACTGCACGTTTTGGTGGTCTGGGCAATACGCGTTCTGCTGGTCGTGTTCAGACTCCTACGCTGGCACTTGTTGTTGAGCGCGAGCGTGAGCGCCTTGCATTTAAGCCAGAAGACTATTGGGTCATTTCTGGTGTTGCTGCCCCTGAAGATGATGCGGAAGCAACCTTTAAGATGGTTCACCAGACCGCAAGATTCTGGGATCAGGCAGAAGCAGATGCTGCTTACGCCGTTGTTAAAGATCAAACGCAGGCAACGGTTGTCGAGATTGAGTCTCGTAGCAGAAAGCAGCAGCCACCAGCTCCATTTAACACCACGTCGCTCCAGGCGGCTGCAGCTGCAGAGGGTATCTCGCCAGCTAGAACTATGCGTTTGGCAGAGTCTCTGTACATGGACGGCTTGATTTCATACCCACGTGTTGATAATACGGTCTATCCAAGTTCGCTTGACTTGAAGGATTGTGTTCGTACGCTGTCCGCGGTTCCTCAGTATGCTCCTACCTGCAAAAAGCTTTTGGGTCAGTCAAAGCTGCACGCAACGCGTGGCAAGCAGGAGTCTACCGACCACCCACCAATTTATCCAACAGCGGCAGCAAATCCAGATGCTTTGCAGCCCGCAGCTTGGAAGCTCTATAACCTGATTGCTCGAAGGTTCCTTGCAACCCTTATGGGTCCAGCTACTATGAGTGGCACTAAGATTACGCTTGATGTTGCAGGTCAGCCTTTTGTTGCAAATGGAACAGTCTTGGCAGAGCCAGGCTTTAGAGAGATTTATCCTTTTGGCCTTAAGAAAGACGATCAGATTCCTGATGTCGGCGAGGGAGAGATTGTCTCCATTAAGTCTTTGTCGCTTGATGCAAAGCAGACAGAGCCACCTGCTCGCTATAGCCAGGGCAAGCTTATTCAAGAGATGGAGAAGCGCGGCCTTGGTACAAAATCTACGCGTGCCTCCATTATTGATACGCTTTACCAGCGTAAATATCTCAAGAATGATCCTGTTGAGCCAAGTCAGCTTGGCATGGCCATTGTTGATGCACTTTCGCAGTTTGCACCACACATTACCTCGCCTGATATGACGGCAGAGCTTGAGTCCGATATGACAAGCGTTGCTGAGGGCAAAGATACGCGTGATGGTGTTGTAACTCACTCAAGAGCGCTGCTTGCGGGCATGATTGATACGCTCATTGATCATAAAGAAGACCTGTCCGAGGCCATTGCTGATGCCGTTACTGCTGACGCAAAGGTGGGAACCTGCCCTAAGTGCGGCAAAGATTTGGTTGCTAAGAGCTCTCTGAAGACTCGTGGAAGCTTTGTAGGCTGCATGGGTTGGCCAGACTGCGATGTTACCTATCCGCTGCCTCAGGGTCGCGTTGAGCCGCTTGAGGGAGAGGCTGGAGTTTGTCCAGAGTGCGGTGCTCCTCGCGTAAAGGTGCAACCGTTTAGGCAGCGTGCGTATGAGACCTGCATCAATCCTGCTTGCCCTACAAACGCAGAGCCGGACCTTATTGTGGGCGAGTGTCCAACCTGTAAGGCAAATGGTAAGCACGGCGATTTGGTAGCGCACAAGTCCGAGCGCACGGGTAAGCGTTTTATCCGCTGCACCAACTACGAGGAGTGCGAGACAAGCTATCCTCTACCAGCTCGTGGAAAGCTCGAGAAGACCGATGAGGTCTGCCCAGACTGCGGCGCACCTATGGTGGTTGTTACCACCCAGCGTGGTCCTTGGAAGCTCTGTCCAAACTACGATTGCCCTGGTAAAGAAAAGAAAACTGCCCCGCGTAGAGGCGCTCGTAAGAGTACTAAGAGCACCAAATCCACTAAGGCAGCAAAAAAGTAAACGTATGACGGTGCATCGAGAGGTGCACCGTTTTCGGAAGAACGAGCGTCCCTCTCCAACGCCCGCTCCATACGTATTTTTACCCATTTTTGAGCGCTTTTCATGTGGAAATACGTAAAACCTTTAGAATATTCATGGCGAGAAACACAATCTGCTTGTATCGTGAGATAGTTAAGAGGGAGGGAAGCATGAACAAAAGCACACGTACATCTCAAGGTTTGTTTATCACGCTTGAAGGCGTTGATGGATGTGGCAAGTCAACACAAGCTTCTCTTCTGCGAGAAGACCTTGAAGCTCTTGGCTTTGACGTGGTTTTTGTTCGCGAGCCCGGTGGAACTGCTATTTCTGAGCAGATTAGAGGCGTTGTTCTTAACCCAGAAAACGATGCTATGTGTGATGAGTGTGAGTTGCTTCTCTACGAAGCAAGTCGTGCTCAACTGGTAGGAGAGGTTATCCGCCCAGCTCTAGCTGCCGGCAAGATTGTCTTATGCGATCGTTTCTACGATTCTACCTATGCTTATCAAGCAGCTGGTCGCGGTCTTGATACAGACCTTGTACACCGTGCAAATCGTTTGGGAAGCTGTGGGGTTTCTCCTGATAGAACCCTTGTCTTTATGCTTGAGCCAACAGTTGCTCATGCGCGTGCTACGCAAAATGATGCCGATAGGCTAGAAGCAGAAGGTGTTGCCTTCCAGGAGCGAGTATTTGCTGGTTATAAGCAACTTCTGCAAAATGAGCCAGAGCGTGTAAAAGCTGTAGATGCAGATGGCACAATTGATGAGGTTCGCGCACGTACTCGTCAGCTGTTAGCAGATCTTATTCCTGGTATTTGTGAGCTTGGTGAGTGACGCGTTTATGACTCAAGAGAGCACACATACTACGCAGAACACCTATCCACTTCCTCAGGCATTAACGCGCCTTCAGGATCAACCTCAGGTTCAGAACTTGCTTGCGCGTGCACTGCATGAACACAAGCTTGCTCATGCCTATCTGTTTGTAGGTGCTCCTGGTTCTGGTAAAGGCCTTGCAGCCAAGGCTTTAGCGCAGTGCGTGCTCTGTGCTCAAGGCGGCGATGCTGCCTGTGACGACTGCATTCGTATTTCTCGCGGTACCCACCCTGACGTGCACGTACTTACTCCAGCTTCCGCAAATGGCTATCTCATTGAGCAGATTCGCCAGCTTATTGCAGACGTTAGTCTGGCGCCCATGCGCTCAGCTCATAAAATTTACGTGATTGACCGCGCCGATTTGCTCAGAGAAAACTCAGCAAATGCGCTGCTCAAAACCATTGAGGAGCCACCTGCAGACACCATCTTTATTTTGTCTGCCCGTTCTTCTTCTGCGGTGCTTCCCACCATTGTTTCTCGCTGTCAGGTAGTTGCGTTTAGAACGCTTACTGATGCTGCTGCTAAAGCAGCTATTATGCGAGAGATTTCTGCCACGGAACAAGAAGCTCGTATTGCACTTGCAGCAACAGGAACTCCTGGTAGAGCTGTGGAGTTTTTGCAGTCTGCTACGCGCAAAAACATTCGCAGACAGCTCATTGACGTTTTTGGTAACCTGCTCAGAAACGACTCGTGGGATGTGCTTACTTCTGCAAAAGAGCTGATAGAAGCTGCAAAAATTCCTCTAGGTGATGTAAGACGCGCACAAGAGGAGGCGCTTGCTCAAAACGAGGACTTTCTTACCAGCACTGCGTTAAAGCAGGTTGAAGCTGCCAATAAGCGAGAACTCACAGCACGCGAACGTTCGGGTATCATAGAAATGTTGGCAATTCTGGAATCGCTTCTTCGCGACGTGCTTTTATGTTGCGAGGCAGTCGATGAAGAAATAGTAAATACGGATGCAGCAGGCATTATCGACCGCGTTGCATCTCAAACTCATACCCAGGGTGTTCTTGGGGCTTTAGCTGCTGTGCAAGAGGCTCAATACAACCTGGACCGCTCTGTTTCTCCCCAGCTAACCCTTGAGGTTATGCTGCTGCATATCAAGGAGGCACTTACATGCCCACCGTTGTCCCGGTGAAATTTGAATACGCCGCGCGCGACCTTTGGTTTGATCCAAAGGAGTCCGGCGTTCTTGAAGGTGACCACGTCATTTGTCAGACTGAGCGCGGTCTAGAGATTGGTCTTGCTGTTGCTGATCCTCGTGAGATTTCACAGGAAGAGTTTGAGTACAAGACAAATAAAGCTGAGCTCAAAGACGTTGTTCGTGTAGCAACTGAAGAAGACCTTGCTCGCGCAGAAGAGCTTGCCGCTAAGGGTGAGGCTGCGCTTCCTGTATTCAGGAAGTTTGCTGTTCAAGAAGAACTTGAGATGAAGCCTATTGGCGTCGAGTACCTTTTTGATGGCGAGAAGGTCGTGTGTTACTTCTCGGCGGATGATCGCGTGGACTTTAGGCAGCTTGTGCGCGAGCTTTCTCACGAGCTTCATGAGCGTATTGATATGCGTCAGATTGGCGTCAGAGAAGAAGCGGCGGTTATTGGCGGTTATGGCCACTGTGGACAAGAGCTCTGCTGTAGAAGGTTTGGTCTCTCTTTTGAGCCAGTTTCTATTCGCATGGCAAAAGAGCAGGATTTGCCTCTGAACTCCACCAAAATTTCCGGTGCTTGTGGCCGCTTAATGTGCTGCTTGCGCTATGAGTTTGAAGCGTATCGTGACTTTAAAAACCGTGCTCCAAAGCGCAACGCTGTTATTGAGACTCCTTTGGGCATGGCAAAAATTGTTGAATACAACACGCCAAAAGAAGAGATTGCCCTTCGCCTTGAGAGTGGCAAGGTAGTACGCATCCCTCTTGCTGATATGGACGCCTCTCCTGCAGCACAGCAGAAGTCGGAAGACCTTGGCTGTTCCTGCAGGCCAGATAGCGTTTCTCGCGCTGCTCTTGAGCGTCTTGAATCTGTTGAGGTTCAGATGGCTCTGGCAGAACTTGATAGAGCAAATGGTCTCATTGTTGATGAAGAGCCTGAGATTAATCCAGACCTCTTTGTTACTGAGGCTCCAAGGCGCAAACGTGAGCGCTCCGAGCAGAACTCTGCAAATAGGCAGGATAACGCTAAGAACTCTGGTGCAAGAAACGCTCGAGAAGAACAGGGAGCTCAAAGTTCTTCTCGCACCCGTCGTGTAAGAACTTCAAAGAATGCTCAGGTTAATCCTGGTTCTAGTACTTTTGATGCTGCAACAGATACACTGCGTCGTACGCGCCGTCGCCATCACGCAACCGAAGAGGGCGCTACAAATACTCAGGCTCCTCAGAAGAGCGAACAGAGCACAGTTCCTGCGCAGAAGCAGCCACAGGGAAAGCGCTTTAGAAGAACTGATGCTCCTCAAGCGCCACAGAAAGCTGATGAGGCGCAGGCTCCAATCCGTGCAAAGAGGACTCGTCGTCCAGGTGATAGAGCAGGTATGAAGGCTCAGAACGCCCCACAGAGCGCTCCACAGAATGCTTCTGGTTCTAATGGTGTGTCTAATGCTGCATCTAGAGACGCTCAGCCTCAAAACGCTGCACGTCGTAGGCACAGAAGAGCTGGACGCGATGATCGCGGACGCGGTTCAAAGGACAACGCGTAATGTATACGCTCAAGACTGAATATGCCTTTGACTCAGCGCATTTTCTTACAAACTACTACGGCAAGTGTGAGAACCTGCATGGCCATCGTTGGCATGTGACTGCCTGCATTTCAACTGCAGAGCTTGGTGAGTCTGGTACAGAAAAGGACATGGTTATGGACTTTGGTGTCTTTAAGCGCAAGGTCCGCGCGCTATGTGATTCCCTTGACCATACGTTTTTGATTGAAGAAGGTTCACTTTCTGAAAAGACGTTGGCCTGTCTTAAAGAAGAGGGTTTCTCGCTCACTATTTTGCCGTTTAGAACAACAGCAGAAAATCTGGCTAAGTATCTGTTTGAGCAACTTGAAGCGGAAGGCTTACCCGTCTCTTCTGTTGAGGTTGATGAGACGCCTAACAATTGCGCCATTTATTCAAAAAATATGAAGTAACCTGTTGTTTTTTTAAGCTCGTGCGAGCAACGTAACCTCGATGGGTATACTCTACGTATGTAGAGGTTTTATCTTTTGGCGAGGTGGAATTTCATGGCTCACGGAGCGTTGCGGGGTGTCAATTTAACCGGTTGGCTTACGCTTGAACCGTGGGTAACTCCTGAGCCGTTTGCACGTACAGGCTGCGTTGATGAAGCTCAGCTCATTAAGGCACTTGGTGTTGAGGCTTACCACAATCTTGTTAAAGCGCATCGTTCTTCATTTATCCAGAGTTCTGACTTTGTCAGCATTGCCGCACGTGGTTTTAATGCGGTAAGAATTTCTGTGCCTTGGTATGTTTTTGATGAAGAAGCCGCAGGGACTCCATATGTTAGCTGCATTACCGAGCTTGATAGGGCTCTTGAATGGGCAGAAGAGCTTGGTCTACACGTTATTTTTGTGCTAGCAGTAAATCCAGGCCTGCCTGATGGCTTAAATGACCAGCCAGGTGGCGCTCCACGCACCAGAATTTCTGGGGAGAAGTCCCTTTCTATTCTGCATAAGCTTGCTCTTCACTATGCTCACCGCAGTGGTTTTTATGGCATCGAAGTAGCTGATGAAGTTAAGCCTCGTGTGCGCAAAGGTTTTAAGCTCACTGATGGAATCCCTGGCCACTCGCTCAGAAACTATTATCGCCGTGCTTATGAGACCATTAGATCTGTGGCAGGAGAAGAACCTGTGGTCATTCTTCCAGATGGTGGATGGCCTCAGGGATTTAGACGCTTTATGAGCCAGCAGGCTTATCAAAACGTTTGGCTTGACGCTCACCTTGATAAGCCTTGTGAGGGAATTGATTGCTCAGGTCCTCGTGGTGTGCAGCAGCTCATTGATAAAAACGAAGCGTATTTAAAGACTTCTGCTTCAGGCGGTCTGCCGGTCATGGTAGGTAAGTGGTCAGCTTCACTGCCAAGCATTGACGGTGCTATGACTGCAGAGGGAAGAATTGCACTTGAGCGTATTTACACTTCTGGCCAGCTCAAAGTGTACAATACGTGTCCTGCATGGTTCTTCCAGACCTGGAAGACCTCTGCATTTTTAGCTGCATGGGACGCACGCGTTGCACTTGCAACGTTTGAGAGGGGAATGCTCGAGTAATGACAGAATCTACTCTTTTAGCAGGTAAACTGTCTATTGTGGGCACGCCTATTGGTAACCTTTCGGATGCGTCACCGCGCGCTAAAGAAACGCTTGCAGCAGCGGATGTCATTTTATGTGAGGACACACGCGTGACCTCAAAGCTCCTCTCGGCATTTGATATTCACGTGCCGCTGCAGCGCTGTGATCAAAACATTATTGAGTCGCAAATTGAGCCAACGCTTGAGAGGCTTCGAGCTGGTCAGCGTGTTGCGTTTGTTTCAGATGCTGGTATGCCAGGCATCTCTGACCCGGGTCAGCATTTGGTTGATGCGGCGCTTTCGGAAGGACTTGCTACAGAGGTTATTCCGGGACCTTCTGCGGTGACCTGCGCGCTTGTTGCATCGGGCTTGGCAAGTGATCATTTCTTTTTTGAAGGATTCTTGCCCAGAAAACACGGGCAGATTGTTCAGCGCTTGCAACAGCTTGCAACAATTCCGGGCACTATTGTGCTGTACGAATCTCCGTTTAGGGTGCTTACAACGGTTGAGGCTATAGCTGAAGTGTTTCCAACTAGGCAGGTAGCTCTTGTCAGAGAACTTACCAAGCTGCACGAAGAAGTGGTGCGCGATGTAGCCCCGTGTCTTGCAAAGACGCTTGCTGCAAAAGAGAACCTCAAAGGTGAGTGTGTTTTAGTTATTGCGGCTCCCACAGAAGAAGAGCTTGCCTCTGTATCATCGCAGGCAGAAGGAGAGTCTCAGCTCTCGCTTGAAGCCGCAATAGAGGCTGGTCTTGCTGCTGGTACTAGAAAATCAGCCCTGGCCAAGGAGCTTGCTCAGAAGTTTGGTATTGCGCGTGATGAGGCATACCAGGCAATTCTTGCTCACGAGGCATAATCACCATACCAACACAAGTGCGCCCAGCATTTGCTCTATACTGGATAAGTTATTGCAACTTACACAAAGGGAGTCATTATGCCCGAGGCCAAGCCGTCATACTTTATTACCACCCCAATTTATTACGTCAATGCAAAGCCACACCTGGGAACTGCGTATTGCACCCTGCTTTGCGATATCCAGGCTCGCTTTAGACGCGCTGCCGGCTACGATGTATTTTTCCTCACCGGTATGGACGAGCATGGCGAGAAGGTCGCTCTTGCTGCAGCCGACCACGGTTTGTCTCCACAGGCATGGTGTGATTCCCAGGTTCCTTTCTTCAAGGGACTCTATGAAGAGCTGAATATCTCATATGATGACTTCATCCGCACTACCGATGAGCGCCACGTAAAAGCTGTCCAGTATCTGTGGGAGCGCATGCGCGAGGCTGACTTCATCTATAAGGGATCCTACGATGGTTGGTATTGCATCCACGAGGAGACCTTCTTCACCGAGACTCAGGTAGAGAAGGCAGATGAAGAAGCTGGTTGCAAGGGTGCCCACCTCTGCCCAGATTGTCATCGCGAACTTGAGCGTGTCTCTGAAGAGTCTTGGTTCTTCAAGCTCTCTGCATTCCAAGATAAACTGCTTGAGCTCTACGCTGAGCACCCAGATTTCATTGAGCCAGACTTCCGCGCAAACGAGGTACGTAGCTTTGTTGAGTCTGGCCTCCAGGATATTTCTGTATCCCGTACCAGCTTTGACTGGGGCGTTCCGGTTCCTTTTGATGAGTCTCACGTAACCTACGTCTGGTTTGACGCTCTTCTCAACTACTACACTGCTGTTGGCTATGGCGATGATAGCCCAGAGGCTGCTGCTATGAGAAAGCGTTTCTGGCCAGCTCAGATGCACGTTGTCGGCAAGGACATCATCCGCTTCCACTGCGTCATTTGGCCTGCAATGCTTATGGCTCTTGGTGAGGCTGTGCCTGAGCACATCTTTGCTCACGGTTTCTTGAATGTCCGTAACTCTGAGACCGGCGTTGTTGAGAAGATGAGTAAGTCTCGTGGAAACGCCATTGCACCTAAGGATGTTTTGGAGCTGCTGGGTGTTGAGGGCTACCGCTATTACTTCATGACCGACGTAACCCCTGGCGAGGACTCTGGCATTTCTTTTGAGCGCATGGAGCAGGTCTATAACGCTGACCTGGCAAATAGCTGGGGCAATTTGGTTTCTCGCGCCCTTAATATGAGTGATAAGTACTTTGAGGGCGTCACTCCAACCTTTGATGGTTCTTCCGTTGCTTCAGATCACCCACTGCGCAAGCTGGCCGAGGGTATTTATGACCGCTACGCCGCGTGCATGGAGAAGATGGACTACGTAGGCGCTAAGAACATCATCATGGAGCTTGTCCACGCGGCTAACCACTACATTGAGGACGCTGCCCCTTGGACAGTGGCAAAAGACCCCGAGCGCGCAGCAGAGCTTGCAGAGATTATCTATACGCTGCTTGAGTCTATCCGCATTTGCGCACATCTCTTGATGCCGTTCATGCCTACTACGTCCGCAGAGGTTCTGCGCCGTATGAGCCTTGACGAGGCAGAGATTACCTCTACCGATACCCGCAGCGAGTGCGTATGGGGCAAGCTCCAGGGCGGCCTGGCTGTCTCTAAGGGAGACGCTCTGTTCCCACGTCTTGCAAGCAAGTAATCGTGTCGGAGAGCGCATCGCATCAAACATCGTGGCTCGCTAATCAGCGCGCCACTAAAGAAACGCTGGAACGTTTTGGCCTTGCCACCAAATACAGGCTGGGCCAAAACTTCTTGGTGCAAGATCACGTTATCGAGAAAATCGTCCAGCTTGCAGAGGTTCAGCCTGCCGACGTGATTGTTGAGGTTGGACCTGGTCTGGGTACCCTCACGGTGGCCTTGCTCGACAACGCCTGTGCGGTTTGCTCGCTTGAGGCGGACTCTGAGCTTGAGCAAGTCTTAGCAGTAACCTGTAAGGAGCCTCATCCAGACTCATTTGCGCTGGTCATGGGCGATGCGCTGGCAATCACGCCGCAGAAGCTCTCTGAAGCTTACCGTACACTTCCGGTCGTTGCTCAGGGCGCAGCGCCGAGCACCCCGATGCCAACAAAATTTGTATCCAATCTGCCGTATCAGGTGGCGGCTACGCTGATTCTCAAGTTCTTCCAGGAGCTTCCTTCGCTTGAGCGAGCGGTAGTCATGGTGCAGGCTGAGGTAGCCGACAGAATTGCCGCCAAGCCTTCTACCAAGGCATATGGTGCCTATACCGCAAAGCTGTCTTTGTTTGCCCAGGTTACCGGTAGATTTGAAGTGGGCCCTGGCAACTTTATGCCTCCACCACGCGTCAACTCTGCTGTGGTCCGCCTTGATCGCACCCAGGCGAGAAACCCGGTGACCTCCAAGCTTCTTTCTGAAGAAGAGCTCTTGCATACCATGAGGGTTATTGACGCTGCCTTTGCTCAGCGCAGAAAGACCATTCGTAATTCAATGAGTGCTTCTGGCTTTGATAAAGACAAGCTAGACCAGGCGTTTCTCGCCACAGGAATTGCGCCTACGGCGCGCGCAGAAGTTTTGACCAGCCAAGATTTTATTTGTCTTGCAGCTGCTTTGGAGCCTTTGAGTGAGTAAGAAAAAGCATCATCTACCAGCAGAAGAAGTGGAAGCACTTTCTTTTTCTGACGGTCAGTTATTCCATGACATCTACGGCACACCTCGTCCAACACCTCGCGTTTTAGCACCTGTTGCTGATACCCATGGTCACCTGGGCAGCCTCCACGAGCACGACGCAGCAGAGTCTCTTGCGCGAGCAGCTGCGGCAGGTGTTCGCATGCTTATCGTGCCCGTAGATATTGCAACGGAGTTCCCTCGTAAGTGGGCAGATACCAGCGCTTTTATCACATGGATTGAGGACACCCTTAGGCAGGCACGCCACGCTTTTACAAAGCTGGCTGAGGCAGATCTCTGCGTACCCTGCGATTTACCTGCAGAGTATTTGTTTGAACACACCTATTTTGTAGTAGGCGCTCACCCATACAGCGCACCAGACTATAGTCAAGGGGCTGAACAGCGCTTGTTTGAGTTACTTGAGCACCCTCTTTGCGTCGGCGTGGGAGAGATTGGCCTTGATTTTGGACCGTACTGTGAGGTTCCAGAAGAGGTCCAGCGCCAAGCATTTGAACGCCAGCTCTCCATTGCACATGAGAGCAATCAACGTGTTGAGCTTCACTTACGTGATGGTGCTGATAATGCGCACGCACATGATTTGGCGCTTGAAATACTAAACCGTATGGGTGTGCCTAAGGTGGGCTGTGACCTGCATTGCTACACCGATGGTCCTGAGGTCATGAAGCCTTTTGCAGGCCTTGGTTGCTTTGTAGCCTTTGGTGGTGCAGCAACGTTTAAGCGCTCTGATGATATTCGAGCTGCAATGATTTCATGCCCAGAAACTCAACTGCTCTCAGAGACGGATTTTCCCTACATGGCGCCAGAGCCTTTGCGCGGAGGGGAGTGCACGCCAGCGATGGTGGTGCACACGGTTGAGCGTTTGGCGGAGCTTCGTTGGCAGCGACTTGATATCCCCAAAGAGAAGACGTATACCATACTGTGGGAAAACGCCCAGCGCTTTGTGGGACTTGCATAGCACAGCAGGAGGTGAGCACATATGACAAAAATCCTGGTAGTAGAAGATGATCATCAGATTCAGCAAGAGCTGGTGCTCATGCTGCAAAGAAACGGCTTTGAGGCCCAGGCTCTCTCGTCTTTTGAGTCTGCACCTCAACAAATTGTTGCCGCGCATCCAGACCTGGTTCTGCTTGACCTCAACCTTCCTGGCATTGACGGACAACAGATTTGTCGAGAAGTACGACAGCTCTCAAACGTTCCCATCATTGTAGTTACCAGCAGAAATACTGACCTTGATGAGCTTATGGTGCTCTCGTTAGGAGCGGACGATTTTATCGCCAAGCCCTATAACACCCAGATTTTGCTTATGCACATAACTTCGGTTTTGAGGCGCGCAAATAGTGATGTCACAACAGGAACAAAGCTTTCACATGCAGGCGTGACACTTGATTCTTCTTCCTGCAAAGTTTCTGCAAATCAGAAGAGCGTCGAGCTGACCAAAAACGAGCTCAGAATACTTTCACTTTTGATGCAAAACGCGGGAACGGTTGTTTCTCGCCAGCGTATTCAAGAAGAACTGTGGCAGTCGGACGAGTTTGTTGATGACAATACGTTGACGGTAAACATTAGCCACCTCAGAAATACTCTTGCAAGCATTGGCGTTGAGGACTTTGTCATGACACGCCGCGGGCTTGGCTACGTTATTGAGTAGGCTGCTATGTCGTTTCTCAAGTATCTCAAAAATCGAACTATTTTCTTTCTTGCGCTTATAGCTAGCAGCACGTTGATTGGCTTTATGCTTAAAGGTGTTGGACTTAACGTGTTTGCTATTGCCTACTGTATTCTGGTTTTATGGGTAGTGGGAACAGCTGCACTATTAGCCGATTATTTTCATCGTCGTTGGTTTTACCAGCAGCTTGCTGAGAATTTAGCAGCAACTGATAAAGAGAGCTATCTGGTTCCTACCATGCTGGATACGCCTTCAACGCTGGAAGAACGGCTTTTTAAAGACGCACTTTCAAGCATGTCAAAGTCTATGATGGACCAGCTTGCTGATGAGCATATGCGATCAAAGGAATATCGAGAGTACATTGAGATGTGGGTGCATGAGATTAAAACTCCCATTGCTGCAGCTCATTTGGTTGCTCA
Source organism: uncultured Atopobiaceae bacterium (assembly GCA_963539685.1). Lineage (GTDB taxonomy): Bacteria > Actinomycetota > Coriobacteriia > Coriobacteriales > Atopobiaceae > Lancefieldella. Next base: position 49,875 of record CAUTMX010000007.1, read on the forward strand.
GAATAATCCATCGCTACCTATGGATGACGTGCAAACGCAACTTACCAAGATTGAAACTCTGGTAGAGCAAGCGCTCTTTTATGCACGCAGCGCATCTGTAGATCGAGATTTTTCTATTCGAGACGTCAATTTGCAGTCCATCGTAAAAGATGCTCTTAAAAACAACGCACGCGTCTTCATTGACGCTGGTGTATTTCCGCATTTTGACGACTTGGCCCACGTGGTCAAGGCTGACCCAAAGTGGCTTGAATTTATTTTGCGACAGCTCCTCATTAACGCCGCAAAGTATTCAAATCCAGAGCTTGCACCTGGCGAGAAGAACGTTTGGATTTCTGCCTCTGTCTCAGAGCCACGTGAAGGAACAACTTCAACTACTCTCTTCATTAAGGATAATGGCATCGGTATTCCTGAAGAGGATCTTTCTCGAATTTTTGATAAGGGATTCACCGGTCAAAATGGACGCAAGTACGCCAAATCTACCGGTATGGGTCTCTATCTATGCTATGAGCTCTGTAAGAAAATGGGGCTTAAGCTGGCTGTGAGCAGTACAATTGGTAAAGGCTCAACCTTTTCTATTACGTTCAACCAGTCTTTTACGGATTTGCGATGAAGCAGATTAATAATGAAAATACGAGCAAAGCAGACTACATCGTAGCTGCTTTGCTCGTACTGAATACGGCAATTCATTTTTATCCAGAAGCATTCCCTTATTCACAGCAGATAAGTGCATGTATTTTTGCTTTTATCTTTCTCTTGCAAATTTTTAGGATAGTTAAATTTAAAGAAAGAAAAACAATTACCTATGCACTTTTGGTTCTGAGCCTTTTAGCGTCAATTGCACTTCTCCTAAATTAGAAGCTCCCACAGTTCATCTGTTTGAGGATCGCTTCCTACCTGGAAGGTGTGCTGACTAAAGCGCTTGAATCCCCAACGTGAATAAAATGCCTTAGCAGGCTCATTGTGTTCCCAAACACCTAGCCACACGCGTTTTTTGCCCTTCTCCTTTGCGAGGTCAAGGGCAAATTTCATGAGCTTTGATCCAAGGTGTAGACCTTTGAAACGCGGAAGGATATACAGGCGTTCAATTTCAAGTGAGTCATCACGCTGACCCTCGGTTTGCTCATAGCGTGTATTGAGCTTCAAGTAGCCGGCTATCTGGTCTTCCAGCTCAACAAAATAGAAATATGAGTGTTTAGCAGCAAGTTCGCGAGCAAGCTTTTCTGTGTTGTAGAGCGAGTCAATACAGCTTGCCAAATCATCTGCTGTGTTTGAGTCAATAAAGGTGTCCACAAACGTCTCCACGCTGAGCTTCTGAAGCGCACGTAAATCAGCTGTGTCAAGTGTTCGGATTGAAACGTGAGCGTCATTAACATTGACCGTGTTTCTCGTCTGACGATATGCATCAAGGTCAAAAGAGAGCACATGGTGGAGGACGCCAAAGTGATCAAGTACCTTAGAAGATGCCTGCGTAAATCCAGCGCGCTCGTAGAAGGGCTGAGCTTTGAGTTGTGATTCAACTAGCACCTTGGAGGCGCTACTTTCTTGCGCCAGGTAATCAAGGGTATCGTGCAGCAGCTTTGAGCCAATACCAGCACCTTTGTTGCTGACACATACGCGGCCAATAAGAGGGGAGTTATACGACTGTCCTGCATCAATAATGCGCAAATATGCAGCCACCGAGTCAGTATCCTGATAAAAGACATGGGTAGAAACTTGATCAACGTTATCAAGATCGTTGTACATAATCTGCTGATCAACAATAAACGTTTCTGCTCTTAGAGAAAGAATTTGATATAACTCTTTAGCGGTAAGCTGCCCAAATCTTTTAATTACTAACTGCATAGCATGCCCCTCCCGTATGCTTGATAGTGATATTTTGACACATCAAAGTGAGAAAAGCGTAAGGTTTCCGTAAGGTCAATCGATGGCAACGTAAACGGTAGTGCGGGAGTATATATCTCAAGATTTACTCGCCTCCAATGAAAGGACGCAACATGGCAGCTACTCAAGTAACTCCAACTCAGCCAACTGTTGTGGCTGGACAATCTTCAGCACTTACCCCTCACACCGTTTTGGTTTGTCAAAACCTCGAGAAGTACTATGGAACTCGTGGAAATATTACCAAGGCGCTAGACGGCATTAATCTTTCTGTAGCTCGCGGTGAGTTCATTGCCATCATGGGACCTTCTGGCTCTGGCAAAACGACTCTTTTGAACTGTATCTCTACTATTGACCAGGCATCTGCGGGCCACATCTTTATTGATGACCAAGAGCTTTCCAGACTGCGCGGTGCAGAGCTTTCTGCCTTTAGACGTGACCGCTTGGGCTTTATTTTCCAGGACGCCAACTTGCTTGATAGCCTTACTGCTCGCGAGAATATCGCGCTCTCACTAACCATTGGTCACGTCCGCGCTCAGGAAGTTTTGGAGCGCGTAGAAAACGTTGCCAAGCTGCTTCAGATTACTGAGGTGCTGGACAAGTTCCCTTACGAGATGTCCGGTGGTCAGCGTCAGCGCGTTGCTGCTGCTCGAGCAATTGTTACTAACCCTTCGCTTGTCCTAGCAGACGAACCAACTGGAGCGCTTGACTCAAAGAATGCTCGCACGCTGCTTGAAAGCCTTGAGAACCTCAACCGTAATGGCGCAACTATTGCCATGGTCACTCACGATTCATATGCAGCTTCTTACGCTCATCGCGTTATTTTCATTAAAGATGGCCGCATCTTTAACGAGATAGTCCGTGGCGAGAAGCCCCGTAAGCAGTTCTTTGACCAGATTATGGACGTTGTTTCATTCCTGGGAGGAGAGGGTGCTGATGTACAGTAAAATCGCGCTTGGTAACGTCAAGAAATCACTGCGCGATTTCAGCATTTACTTTCTGACATTGGCAGTAGGCGTTGCACTGTTTTATTCTTTCAATTCAATTACGCAGCAATCTATGGTGTTGAATCTTTCTGAAGACCAGAGACGCATTGTTCAGCTCTTAAGTAATACCATCTCTGGAGTAAGCGTTTTTCTTGCCGTTATTATGGGATTTCTTGTTGTCTATGCTAATCAGTTTCTGATTCGTCGTAGGAAAAAAGAATTTGGCATGTACCAGATTTTGGGTATGACCAAGAGAAACGTCTCTAAGATTATGACTATTGAGACGCTGTTTGTTGGTTTTCTCGCCCTGGTAGTTGGCCTTGTTGCAGGTATTTTTATCTCTCAATTTATGATGTTTGCAACGGCCCACATGTTCAACACAACTCTTGATTCGTTCAAATTTGTGTTCTCGCAAGCTGCGCTGATTCAAACGGTTATTTACTTTGTAGTTATGTTTGTGGTTGCGCTGATTTTTAACGTCACCACGGTGTCCCGCTACAAGCTTATTGACCTTCTTAACGCAGACAAAGTAACTCAGACCGTTAAGGTAAGGAATCTTACTGTCTCAGTGCTGCTCTTCCTGGCCTCTCTTGGAATCATTGCTTATTCCTATATCCTGCTTCAGCACAATGGTTTAAAACAGATAGATGACGAGTTTGCCATGGCTACTGCTTTGGTATCTGTGGGCACAGCACTCTTTTTCTTCTCAATCTCTGGTTTTTTGCTCAGATTCATGCAGATGCAGAAGGGCTTCTACTACAAGGGTCTTCACTCATTTATCCTGCGTCAGTTTAATGCCCGCGTAAATACTGCTTGGGTTTCTATCTCTCTAGTCTGCGCCATGCTCTTTGTGGCAGTCTGTGGACTTGGTACGGGTTTCTCGCTTGTTGACTCTTTGAACGTCAGTTTCTCCAAGCTTAAAACGTACGATGTTTCTGTATCGATCAATCTAGGCTCAGAGCGCAGTTATACCCCTGGTCCAGCGGATTCATATGACTATCTCTCTGTAGTGCAGAAGCTAGATCCAGAGTGGGATAAAACTATCAAAAATGCCTTCCAGGTAGATACATACTTTGCTCAAAGTGATCCAACAACGCCTAGTTTTACGTATAGTTCTATTGACGCTGTAACAGGCAAGCGCTTTAGTGATTACTTTACCGGCTATAGTGGCCAGGAAGATCCTGCGCAGAAAAACGTAACTCTGATGCGAGCTTCTCAGTACAACAAACTGCGTGTTGCATCTGGTCTTGAGCCTGTTGACTTTGGTACTGACGGCTATATGGTTTGGACGCTTGATACTAATCTCACAAAATACTGGCAGGATTCTTTTGCTCATAATCCTGAACTCACCATTGAGGGTCACAAACTTCATGCTGTTGGTGGAACGCTTGATATTGCCCAAACACAAGGTGGACCTGCACTTATGCCAGCATTTGGAATTGTGGTTGTTGCTGATCAAAGCTTCCCTTCAAGCGTTGTTTTGACCAACTCATATATCTTAGGCAACTATCAAACCCCAGGCGATGCTTCTGAAACGCAGTTCCAGGGTCAAATTAAGCAGTACTTTGGTGATGGCGCCGTAACTGGTAGCGATTCCGATCCTTATTCTTTAATGCTTGTGGTCACCGCTTCCGAGTACATTCAATCGACTGCTGGATTCTCTGGTATTGTGACGTATCTGGCGCTGTACATTGGCCTGGTACTCTTCATTGCGTGCGCCGCTATTCTGGCACTTCAGCAGCTCTCCGAGGCATCGGACAACGCTCGTGCGTATCAAGTTCTTGCAGAACTTGGTGCCGAGAAGGGCCTTGCAAGTCGCGCACTCTTTGTTCAGATTGGTGTGTACTTCCTGTTCCCACTGCTTATGGCAGCTGCGCACGCAACATGCGCAATGTCTATTATGGTTTCTGTCATCAAGTCGATTGGCAACTTTGATGTAGCTAGCAGCATTGGTGGAGTAGTTGCAGTCGTAGCTGCTTTGTATGGTGGATACTTCCTGGTTACCTATTTTGCTGCACGTTCAATCATCTTCAGGGGAGCAAAGAGGATGCAGTAAATTGCACTTTCGTGTTGTAAATTCGTGAAAGAAGGACGGATGTTCCTCTGTGGGGCATTCGTCCTTCTCGCTTAGGTAAAATAGAAACGTTATGTCAGATGGTATCTGTGTAGAGCACATACTCAAGGAGGCATCATGGGTCTTTGGTCAAAGGTTAAAAATGTGTTTGTTCCTTCTAACGGAGCAGAGCAGCCTCAGAAGGCTACATTTGCTACTAGGGAAGACACTATCTATGCACCAGTTTCTGGTGTCCTGGTAAGCGTACAAGAGGTTCACGATGAGGTAATCTCAAGCGGTCTCTTTGGCCAGGGCTATGGCATTTTGCCCGTTGGTCTTGATTGTGTCTATGCTCCTTGCAATGCTCGCGTTACCGCAACTAACGTAACCAATCACTCAATTGGCCTTACCACTGATACTGGTATTGAGATTTTGATTCACATTGGTGTTGGTACCATCGAGATGAACGGTAAGGGCTTTATCCGCTACGTTCACGCTAACGATGAGGTCAAGGCCGGTACTCCACTGATTTCATTTGATGCTGCTGCTATTGAAGAAGCAGGATATGAGAACGTTGTAGTTGTTACCGTTGTTAATGCAGATCAGTACGAGCGCATTGACCTCATTGGTGAGTCCGGAACGCTGATTGGTGGTCGTCCACTGGTTAAGATTGGCGATCCTCTGATGTGCGTCAAGCACTAGGGTTTCTCGCCAGCAAAACATCTGCAATAAACGAGGTTTTACATGCTTAGAGTTACTAAGGCAATTCTTCACGTCTTTGATTTTGAGACGGGAACTAAATACTTCTCTCAATCTACCTTGGATTTAGAGGATCGTCAGACAAAGTCATACGTACAGCGTAGACTACGTAAAATTACGGCAAATCCAGAGTCTAGGCACGGAGAGTTTGCTCCTACCAGCAATTTTGCTGGAGGACTTCAGGAGTATGCTCACGGAGACGTTGAGTTTGTAGAGTTTTCTCATCAGATTGCTCAGTGGTTCTGGGAAGAGCTTCGTCGCGCAGATGATGTTGAGCAGTGTGATCTTCTTGTAGCAGACTACATTGATACCGACGCAGGTCAGGCACTTGCCAGTGCTGCTGCAGATGATGAGGACGCTCAGGCTGAGGCATTTGAGGGTGAGGGAAGACGCCTCTTTGCCATAGTGCTTCTCCCACGCAAGCAGGCCTTTATCCACGATGTGAACGGCTCGGCAAACGAGATTTTGCGCCAAGACGCAACGCTGCCTTCTCCTACGCAAAAGGTTGATTCATATGCAGTCATTGACCTGGATACAGGCGCCATTGACTTCCACGACCATGACCGCTCTGTAGCAGGAGAGGGAAAGTTCATCATCCCAGAGCTCTTTCTTGAGTGCACATCAGAGGCGTCTAGTCATGAGGTTATTGGTGAGGTAACCGTTATTGTTCAAGACCTGGCTGAAGAATATGGACTTGAGCCTGCTGTTGAGGTGTCTCGTGCTAAGGCCGCCGTTGCAGAAGCAGCAGAGGTAGAAGAGGTAGTAGACCCTATTAAGGTCGGTAAGCGTATCTTTGAGGAGCGTCCTGAGATTCAGGAAAAGTACGAGGCTCAGGTGGCAAGCAGAGAGCTCCCCGAAGAAGTTCCTGTTAAACGCGGTGTTGCTAACAGAATTGCAAAGAATCATAAAATCCGCACCGATACGGGAATTGAGATTTCATTCCCTTCAAACCTAACAGAACGTCCAGGTTACCTAGAATTTTCTCACGAGTCTGATGGCAGGATTACCATTTCAATAAAAAATGTTGCACATATTGAAAACCGCTAAATCCTACCGTTGACCTCACAATTTAGAGCTAAAACTCCCCGAAATTCGTTTCGGAGAGTTTGTAAATTACGTATCTTTTTGAATATCATCGTGTATCTCGGGTAGAATAGTCTCTCAAAGGTCACACCGTACTACTAAACGTTCTAGGAGACCCTTATGAGTTTAAAGAAACAGCAAAGCACAACCATTGAGGAGCAGAGCGCTGCTCTTTTCAATCGTCGTGATGCTCTTAAGATTTTTGCCGGCATGGGCATTGCTGCCGCTGCCGTTACTGCATCCCTGATTAATACCCGTCCTGCTTTTGGTGTTACCCAGGCTCAGATTGATGCCGCTCGTAGTGATTACGATGCTGCTCAGAAGCTGCTCGATGAGATTTCTAATGAAGTCTCCAACATGCAGGCAAGCCTCAATGACACTAACTCTCAGATTGGCGCTATTTCTGATCAGATTACAGATAAGCAGAATCAGATTGATGCTAAGCAGAAAGAGATTTCTGAAAAGGAAACTCAGATTGCCGAGAAGAGAAAAGCACTTGGCGCTCGTATGTCCAGCAACTACAAGGCTGGTCCAGCTGGTGCTTTGGAGATGATTCTTTCTTCTGCAAGCTTTGAGGAGCTCACTTCTAATATTTACTACCTCGATAAGATTTCTGAGTCCGATCAGAAGATGATTGAGGAAGTTAAGAACCTGAAGGCCGCTCTTGAGTCTGATAAGGCTGCTCTTCAGTCCGAGAAGACCGAGCTAGAGAATAAGAAGGCTGAACTTGAGAATCTCCGTGCTTCTCAGGAGTCTCAGCTTAATGATATTTCTGCTCGTCAGGCGGACGCTGCAAACGTTGTTGCAAATCTTGATGACAACGTAAAAGAGCTTATCGCTCAGCGTGATTCTGAGCTTCTTGCCGCTCAGCAGGAGGCAGAGCGTGTTGCTGCTCAACGTGCTGCTGCATCAAGCGACAGCGGTGGAGGTAGTAGCTACTCTGGTGGCGGTGGTGGAGGAGGAACCTCTTCTGCTGGTTCTGGTTCTGCTGCTGCAGTTGTTAATGCTGCAGGCTATACCGGATCTACCGGCGCTGGTTTCTGTGCAGCTTGGGTCTCCAATGTCTTCTCAAACGCAGGTGTTGGCACCTTCTATGGCAACGCTTGTGATATGTACTATTCCTGGTGCTACTCTACTGATCAGAGCGCTATTGAGCCTGGCATGATTATTGCTGTTCCAACCCTTGGTGGTTCTGCTGCAGCTCTGATTTATGGCCACGTTGGCATTTACATTGGTGGCGGCATGGTCAGGCACTGCCTCTCTGGTATTGTAAGAAGCCAGAGCTTGAGTTCTTGGATTTCTCAGCTTGGTGCTTTGAGTACTCCAAGGTGGGGCTGGCTTGGCGGCGTTGTTCTGAGCTAAGGCCTTGTCTGTAATAACTTGCTATGTAAAAGAGCTTGGTTGCATGCAACCAAGCTCTTTTGTTGTCTATTTGGCGCAAAAAAGCAGGGTAAAAACCTTGAAAAGCTTGAGAAAATTCTTGAGAAGCTTGTATGTAGAGAAGAACTTCCAAAATTTCACTACGTACGGCACATGATGATGCTTTCTCAATGCACCTTAAGGCGTCAGCCATGGTAATGTACTGGGTTGAAACCTTGTGCGAATGGTCTCGCCGTGGAGGTGCCAAAGCAGACCGTGCACTCTTACAGACAGTTGCTGGAGAGACGGATGCGGCAATTGCCACTGTGACGAAAAGTTATAAGTGACAATAGAGTTGTAGCCATGAAGTTTAAGAGCGTATGATACGCCATCCAGCAGCTTCCCGGCGCATCTCGATAAAGCGCCGGTAGATACCAGCCTCCTTCATTAGCTCATTATGTGTACCACGCTGAACGATGCGCCCGCCGTCGATCACAAGAATCTGGTCAGCATCGCGCACCGTGTTCAGGCGATGTGCAATGGTAACAAGGGTCTTTCCTCGTGTCAGTTCCGTTACTGCCTGCATAAGCAGGTGCTCGTTTTCCGGGTCGACCGAGCTCGTAGCCTCGTCAAGGATGACGATCGGCGCATCCTTCATGATGGCGCGTGCAATGGATACTCTCTGGCGCTCTCCACCGGAAAGGTTTGCCCCACCTTCCTCAAGCACCGTGTCGTAGCCGTCAGGAAGTTCCATAATGAAATCATGGCAGCGTGCGCGTTTTGCTGCGGCGATGACCTCTTCGCGCGGTGCATCGGGGCGACCAAAGCGAATGTTATTCTCGACGGTGTCATTGAACAGGTATACGCTCTGGAACACCATCGATATGTTTGCAAGCAGGCTTTCCGCCGTTCCCTCGCGGACATCAATGCCGCCGATGGTAACGTGACCCTTATCGACATCCCAAAAGCGCGCAAGCAGATTCACCAGCGTCGTTTTACCCGAGCCGCTCGGGCCGACAAGTGCGCAGGTTGAGCCTTCGGGAATAAAAAGCGTTACTCCGTCTATGACACGACGACCGTCTCCGTAGCCGAATGAGACATCTTCCATGGCCAGGGCAAATCCGTCGGGTGAGAGCGTCTCATCCGTAAGGTCTTGCTTTGGCACTGAACATACCTCGTCAATGCGGTTAAGCTCTCCTTCGATCTTCTTGGTGAGAAACGCACTGTTGTTCGCGCTGATAAGCTCTCCGTAGATCATAAAAGCGGCAACCAGCAGCGTGAGCGCCCACGAGAGAGACAGAGCGCCTGTCAGATACAGTGTGCATGCGGCGAGAAGAACTCCGCAGCTTGCAAGGTTGAACACGAGCGCATAGAGCTTGAGGATACCTTGTGCCGCCTGCTCTTGATCGTAATCTGCCTGGCGTTTCCGCTCAAAGGATGCCTTTGCTGCGACAAGTGCGTCATCGGGTGTCGCGAATGCCCGCAATACAGCCATGCCGCGGGCGTATTCGATCACCTTGTCAGTCATTTCCTCCTGTGCGGCAGTGACCTCCCGTGTGACGGCGGTCGAGCGTCTTCTCAGCCAATCCAAAACAATAAGGCCTACGGCAATGCCGACAAAGGTAATGAAGGCAACCGGTGGCGCTTGAAACAGGAAGAACAGACTCATGATCACTGCCATAGCTACGCCGCCCGAGAGTCCCGTGAGACAGATGGTCATGAACTCTTCGAGTTGGTGCACCGTGGTAGTGAGTGTGGTGGTTATCGCCGAGAGACGCTGCTCTGAGAAGTAGCCCATGGGAGCGCCTTTTAAGCGGTCGCCCACCCGTAGCCGCAGATCACGGAAGATGTGGAACCCCTCGGCGTCCATCTGTATGTCCACGAGATATTGGAAGGCAAACTGACCCGCTACGCTGATGGCGAGGATCCCTAAACATTGCAGGGCAACTCCGGCGCTCAGGTGGCTTCGCATCTCAAGGGCCCACCATACCGCTATGAGCATTCCGGACATGAAGAACGCTTTAATGACATTACAGACCATGCCTGCCATGAGGCTGCGGCGTGATGCCGGTGAGAAGCTTCCGGCCAAGTCAAGGATGCGTTTCATTATTGCAAACATGAGGGCTCCTCTTCTGCGTTGACGGTAGAGCTCATATGTTCTTTCCACATGCGAGCATACAAAGGACAGGTTTTCAGCAATTCACCGTGACGTCCGCGCGCAACGATGCGTCCGTCGTCCATGACGAGGATCTGGTCGGCGCCTGTGATCGTTGATAGGCGGTGGGCGATAGTAACAAGTGTTTTTCCTGCTACAAGCTTGCTCAAGGCTCGCTCTACCAGAGCTTCGTTTTCAGGATCGGCATAGGCAGTGGCCTCATCAAGAATGACGATGGAAGCATCTTTTAAGATGGCGCGGGCAATGGTGATGCGTTGGCGCTCGCCGCCGGAAAGCCTTGCACCTGCCTCACCGGCAGGAGTGCGATACCCTTGAGGAAGCCGGCTGATGAACTCATGAGCGCCGGCTGCACGTGCAGCAGTCTCGACCTCTTCATCGGTTGCATCCGGCATGCCCATGCGGATGTTGTCGGCGATGGTCCTATCAAACAAAAACGTGTCCTGTGCCACATACGAGACGTGCTCCATAAGCTGCTCGAAGGGAATGTCTCGCACATCGGTACCGCCGAATGAAATGCATCCGGAACGTACATCCCAGAAACCGGCCATAAGCTTAGCTACCGTTGATTTGCCCGATCCGCTGGGTCCTACGATAGCCGTGATCTGCCCCGGCTCCGTCTTAAAGTTGATATCGTGCAGCACTTCCATACCCTCATGATAAGAAAAAGAGACGTTCTCAAAAGTGAATGACTTGCCGTCAAGCATTACGCGCTCACTTGGCCGTGAGAGCTCAGGCTCTCCTAAAAAGTCCCAGACTACGTTCAGGCAGGTATCCATACGTGAAATTTGGCCTGCCGCCTGGGAGAACTTGAGTATTCCTCCGATGAATCCCAATGGGATGGTGATGCACACCATGAAGGCAGGTAATGTGATCCGTCCGACCGAAAGTAGCCAAACGCCGAGCGGTAGCGAGAAGAGCAGCGTACAGGGGACGATAGCCCGTATCGCCGCCATCCATATCCAGCTTTGGTGAAACCATGCAAGCGTGGAGTCGTGATATTCGGCTACCGCCTCGGAAAACGAGCCGTATGAGGATGCGGTGCGTCCGAACGCTTTGATCACCTGGATACCGTTGACATACTCTACCAGCGTTGAGTTCATCCGCTGTTCGCTCGCAATATAGCGGGCCATTTTGGGCTTATAGTCCCGCATCATGCCAAGATAGAAGAGCAGGCATAAGGGGATCGTGGCAATCCCGGCAAGTCCCATACGCCAGTTGATGGCGAATACGATAATCATTGCCAAAAGCGGCGCAAATACCGTGCTTGGAAGCTCGGGCATGAAGTGCGCAATGGCGTCCTCAAGTTGGTTCACGTTGTCTACGAACCGGTTCTTGAACGTGCCCGTCGGCGTGTCGACGATGGTCCCCATGGGCACACGAGCCATCTTCTCTGCCATCTGCTCACGCATGGTGCGTAGAGCCTTGAAGGCGATCCCGTGGCTGATCATGGAAGAGCGCCAGGTGAACAGGAACTTTGCAATCTGGGCCGCTGCTGCTGCGGCTGATAGGAGAGCAGCTGACTCAAGCGTGAGCGTCCCTTCCGCCAATCCCGCGGCAAGTAAGGCAACGACAATATAAGGAACCATGCCTGCCGCCTCGCCTATGCATGCTAGAAGAAGCGAGAAGAGCATTCGATTCCTGTCGGGCCGCATAAAATAGAAAAGCTTTGAAAATGCACTGGGACGTGCCGTCCGGTTTTTTGGCGTAATGTGACTCATGGAGACATCAATCTCTTTTCTGCAATGACAAGTCAACGATGTAATCGCCTGCCAGTTGCGCCAACAGTTCGTCGTGCGTTATAACCACAACTGCTTTTTTCTCGGATGCGAGTTTGCGGCACCAATGCACCACCTCGTGCATCCCGTGTCCGTCAAGTCCGCTTGTGGGCTCGTCAAGTACAATAAGCTCGGCATCTGAGCAGTATGCCGTCGCAAGTATGACGCGCTGCTTCTGCCCGCCGGAAAGACTGGCCGGATGTCGGTCGGCCAAATCCGTCAGACCAAAAGCTGCCAGTGCCTCCCAGGCGCGTGCCTTGAGTGCATCATCCACCTGTCGGCCAAGCACCACTTCGTCCGCTACGCTGCCGGCATACAGCTGATAGTCAACGTCCTGCATGACAAAGTAGCTGAGGAGGCGGCGTTCTTTACGGGAAAGATGTTTCCCGTTTCTGGCGACGATGCCTCTCTGCTCTCGAGCGGCTCCTACAAGGACTTTTGCGAGCGTAGTTTTGCCTGTTCCGTTTTCACCACATATGACCGTTACGGATCCGAATGGAAATTCAGCGGTAATGCCCTTGATTCCGCGTTTTGTTGAAGGGTATAGATAGGTCACATCTGTCATGTGCCAACCGTCCGCATCCTTTGCGGGATAGGACTTGATTTCAGAGTCGGATTTCATGTCGGGGTGTCGAAGCCCAAACTTTGCCGTTTCGTGTTCGGAAAGAGACGTGAACTTCTCGACATCCCACCGAGCGGCTATGCGTCCTTCCTGAAGATATACAAACTCATCGGCTACAGGCAAAAATTGATGGAGTCTATGCTCGGAGATGATCAGTGCCACGCCGTTTCTTTTAAGCTCTCCGAGGATCTTGATAAGCGACTGAGACCCCTCTGCATCCAAATTCGAGGTGGGTTCGTCAAGTATCAGGATCTGCGGACGGTTGGCTATTGCAGCCGCAAGAGCGACGCGCTGTTTTTGTCCGCTTGAGAGCTCGGTGAGCTTCTCGGCAAGAAGTCGGCTGACACCGCTGAGTGTTGCCGCCTCTTGGACGAACTTGATCGTATCTGAGGGATCAGTACCCAGATTTTCCAGGGAAAATGCAATTTCGTCGCCTACCGTCCCCATGAAGAATTGACTTCTCGGATCTTGTGTGACTACGCCTATGCTTTTCGTGCGATTGCGCGGGGACAGGTCAAACACGTCCGTTCCGTGTACAAGGACCACTCCGCTCTTCTCGCCGGGAAAGAAGGTTCCTGCGAGGCCGTCGATCAGGCGCAGAACCGTTGATTTTCCGCTGCCGGAGCGTCCGCAGAGTACGGTGCATGAGCCTGCCGGGATGTTGAGGCAGATATCCTGTACACAGCTTTCCGTAGATTCGTATCTGCCGGCTGATACCTCACTATCAGCTGATGTTTCATCTGAAAGCTCAGACTCGTCGAGGTAGTAAAACGAAACGTTCTTCAAAGCGACGGTTTCCGTACCTCTCACAAAACCGCCTCCAACGCATATATGCCGGCGACGGCTGCAGTTACAACAAGAGCGCACATTGCGTCGCGCAAGGTGAATCCCACGTGATATACCGACGTTCGTCCTGTACCTATCCCAATCCCTCGCAGTTCGGCCGATGCGGCGAGTTCGTTTGAGAGTCTCAGCGAGCGCATGACAAGCGGCGTGTAAAAGCATTCGTATGCGAGCGCGGGGTGTCTCACAATACCCAGTAAGCTGGGGAAGATGCCCCGCATGCGGATTCCGCGAAGTATTGAGCGCATCTCAAACGGAAGGATCGAGGCAAATCTGAATATCATGCAGATCCCAACGAGGAATTTTTGCGGGAGATGCCACCGGTCGAGTGCGCACATGATCGCCGAAGGAGAAAGCGAGAAGAACGCGCAGCCGGTCGTAAACGGGGGAATCATGTGCAGCATGCTTACAAAAAGAACTCCGTACAGCCCTGGGAGGGGAAGGAAGCTCAGGCCGCATATGACTGTGAAGCTCACACAGGTCCTTGTCGCACTTCTCGTCCGTCCGTTTGCGGCGAGATAAGCTGTGGCGAATGCCTGTAAAAGCACCGTCTCAAGGAGGTTCACTATCAGCATGGATACGATCCCCATAAGAAAGAACGACAACAGATGTGTTCTTGGATCAAGGCCGAGAAGACCGCACTTGATGTCCGTCTCTTCCATGTCGTTCATGCGATTTTCGCTTTACGGACGTGTTTTTTCAAGAATTTTGATCCAATAAGGCCGCCAACGATCGTTCCCGCTGCAAACAAAGCCATCATCAGAAGGATCCAGGGGAGTTCGGTATATTGGGCGATCATCGCGGTAACGTCGGCGGCATTGTAGTAGGTTTCCAACTGTTTCATGTAGGCTTCTCTGAACAGTACATACGGTATGATTCCATAAAAACCAAACGTCACCCAATAGACGATATAGCCGCCGATGACGCGTTTGATATCGTGATAAGAATCTTTACCCCACATAACCAGCTCGCCTATGACTGCGCCCACAATAGCGACCGGTGCACAGTAGGGTCCGCCCATGAAGGTGTAGAGGACACCAAATATGAGGATCGATCCGGAAAGAACGCCACGTTTGCCGATGCGATCGGCCATGACGAGATAGAACGGTGTTGCCAGTAACGGAAACAGCCATGATCCGACGAAGAACGTATTTTGTGGTGCCAACAGCATGTCTTCGACTACTTTTGCCACCGTGATAAGTATCATGATGATGAGATTGAATATTACAAATGTAAGGACGTCGCGCATGACCCACCTGGTATTTTTGGAGCTTTCAACTTCTGCTTTCATAGATGATCCTCCTTACTGTCGACTCTTTATATCGATGCACATCGATCGATTTGCCGATCAATTGTTAGCTATAGGAAACTCTGCTTTATAATGGATAAACAGCATGTTCCTGACAACTGCATTGATGAGATGCGTCCCTATACGGAATGAGAAGGCCTGATCAAGGAAGAAGCCTGGGAACCGGACGAGCGGAAAGGAAGGAAGATGAAAAGTATTGAGACAGATCTTTACCGTGGGGCGTTTCAGGGATGGGATCTCAAGCCTTTGAAGGAAGTTCGTGGTTATGGCCCTGAAGGCGTCCTACACACCTTTGAAAATGAGCTGGGATCCGGTGAGTACTGGGCGTACTTTCGCGGAAGTCTTTTTGCCGTGAATGCATTCAGGATGAACTTTGCAAAAAGCGGGATCATGCGGTACCGCTGTACCGAGCACATCTGCCTGGGATGCTACGATGACGTCAAGGGTATGGTGCAACGTCAGGGTGCGCCGCTCGCTCCGGGGGCCATCATGGTATATCTTGGGGGTGAGAATGAAGAATATGAGATGCGATTCTCAAAAGGGGCCGTAGCAAGGGCTTCGTCTATCACTATTTCTCCCGACTACTATCGGGATTATCTACAAAGCAGGTTTGGGGATATCAGAGATGTCCGGGAAGCCTTTATCAAAGTTGACGGAAAACATGATCTTCCCGAACTTGTCGATCTGCTCCGCAAGGCACGTGCGTATCAGGGCAAGGGAATTGCCGCGGTGCTGTTCTATGAGGGCGTGATTGCAGAGGCTGTCGCTCTTGTTATGGAATACGCTACCCGAGAAGATGGAAGCGAAGAACATAAGGCTCTGTCTCAGGATGATACACGCGCTATCTGCCATATCAGTGCCTACATTGCCGACAACCTGAGTGGAGACCTCTCCTGTGCACGGCTTGCCTCAGAGCTGTACATCGGGCAAACCAAGCTGAAAAGGCTGTTCAAAACCGCGACGGGGCTTTCACCTTCTGCGTATGTCATACGGGAACGAATGGAAGAGGCTGTTCGGCTGCTCAAGGAAACCGATCTTCCGATTGCAAGCGTCGGTAAGGCGGTCGGTTACCGCAAACCGGGTGCGTTCACGGAAGCATTTCGAAGGAACAAGGGCTTCTCGCCGGTGGACTTTAGAAAGAGCAATGGTGTTCAGTGAACCCTCACTGCGGTTAATCCTTCGAAAATCATCAATGTAATGGCTCGAAAAACATAGTTGAGTTAGCTCGAAAATCATAAATGGAAATCCTCGAAAATCATAAATGAAGAGTTGAATTTGTGCTATCATCAGGCATTACAATAGTTCTTACGAGGAAGGGGGTCTTATGAGATATTCAAAGTTTAAGCCGGAAACATACATTCCTCGTATTATTGATTCACAGGTGCAGGTCCTTCTGGATACCTTTGGTGGTATAGAACTTTGTGGTCCTCGTTGGTCGGGGAAATCCTGGACGGCACAGTCATTTGGCGAGAGTGTGACACGTGTGGATGAATCAGAACAGATCTATATGGATGATCCACAGCTTGCTCTTGTTGGTGATTCCCCTCATGTTATTGACGAGTGGCAAGATATACCTGCTATATGGAATATTGTACGTCATAGGATTGATGATAGTGCAAATAAGCCGGGACAGTTTATTTTGACAGGCTCCTCCACTCCTCCCGAGGATGAAAAAAGACATAGTGGAGCAGGACGCATTGCACGGTTGCGTATGCATACTATGAGTCTTGCAGAGACTGGAGATTCTACGGGAGCAGTATCTCTTTTGGGACTCTTTGAAGATTCCTTCCAGCCGGCGCAATCTCATATTGATCTCGCCGATTTAGCCAATATTGTATGCCGCGGTGGGTGGCCGGCTCTGCAAACAAAAAAATTGGCGGATCCAAGAGCCGTTACCGATGAATATCTTAATGCGCTTTTTGATGTAAGCATGCCTCGCGCGGGGAAAAGTCCACTTCTGTCCCGCCGCATAGCTGCATCTCTTGCACGAAATGTAGCAACGAGTGCAACGCTGGGTACCGTGAGAGATGATATTGCTGCCTTTGACAATATAGCTCCGGTGGATGGGACCATATCCTCATACCTTGAAGAGTTTAGACGCAACTATTTTATTGAGGAGCTCTCGGGCTGGGATGCGCCAATCAGGTCAAAGTCAAGGCTGCGCACGAAACCAAAACGATATTTCTGCGATACGTCTCTCGTGGCCAGTTTATTAGGTGTCGACTCTTCACGCTTACTTAAAGACGGACAGCTTTTTGGTTTATTGATTGAGTCACTCTGCATTCATGATTTGTCCGTTTACGTTTCCGCTTTGCCTAAGTCGTATGGGGGATCTTTACGATATTATGCGGACGCCGATGGGCTTGAGGTTGACGCCATTATTGAATTGACGGATGGTCGATGGGCAGCCATTGAAATCAAGATGGGGGAATCTAAAGTGGAAGATGCGGCTGCGAATCTCATAAGAGTTGCGAGAAAGGTGGCTGCTAATCCTGCAGCAAGAAATCCTAAGCCTAGCTTTATGGCTGTGCTGCTCGGTAAAGGGACGATGGCGCGTAGACGGTCGGATGGGATATATGTTATTCCGATCGATACCTTGGGGGCATAAGAGCTTGTAGGGAAGAATATTCGAGTAAAGCGCATTTAAACTCCAACTTCTCCATCTTACGTGTGTCCTTCAACTGATTCTAAATAAAGCTGTCTTGTATATAATGAAATTCATGCGACACTTGCTTGACCCTTCTATACGGGATACGAATCGGAGAAGATGTGACACTCTTTGGAAAATCAATTCCTAAAAAATTGGCCGATAAGGGCTTTTCGCTCTTGAGTTCTCAAAGCAAGTGCAACGTTTGGTGATGGTAGACTTCCCAAGGGCAC
>CAUTMX010000008.1:0-66104 GCA_963539685.1 uncultured Atopobiaceae bacterium
CCAACGTGTGGCGAACAATATCATTTCTATCTAAATCAACAAAAGCAACGTCTTCAAGGTTGCCAAGCACCTGTCGAGCAACATCCAAACCACTTCTGCCCACAAGGTCTCGCTGTGTTGCATCGCCCGTAATTACAAACTTTGACGAGAAACCCAATCGAGTAAGAAACATCTTCATCTGCTCAGGAGTGGTGTTTTGAGCCTCATCCAAAATGACAAACGCGTCATTCATGGTACGACCGCGCATAAATGCAAGTGGTGCGATCTCAACAATTCCCTGTTCAATGAGGTTATTTGCGTACTCCATGGAAGTCATATCAAAAAGTGCATCGTAGAGCGGCCTAATGTAGGGATCCAGCTTTTCTTGAAGTGTGCCTGGAAGAAAGCCGAGAGACTCTCCTGCTTCTACAACAGGTCTTACCAGCACAATTCTGCTAATTTGTTGAGAAGTTAAGGCGGCAAGTGCCATAGCAACTGCCAGATACGTTTTACCTGTTCCTGCAGGACCAATACCAAACGTAATGGAATTGTTTGCTATTGCCTTGGTATAAGCAATTTGACCTTGTGTTTTAGGTTGAATTGCTTTGCCTTTATGAGTTACAAACAATGTTCGTGTGCCTGTTTGCTCTAAGCTGGCATTTCTTTTTGTGCTATCTAGTAGAAGCTTTACATCTTCAAGCGTTGGCCTAGATCCTGATTCAACCATTTGAATCAGGCGAGAAAAAATAAGTGTTAGCTGCTCAATTTCTTGAGAAGTGCCTGACAAAAAGATTGCTTTACCTCTGATTGAAATAAGAGCTGCACATGACGATTCGATTTCTCTGAGCAAACTATCAGCTGGACCCGTCAGATACAAAGGGTCTACTGAATCAGGAATAGTTAAGCGAATCTGTGTTGGCTCCATGTTCCCCCAATTTACAAACGAGTGGCTTTTAGCGTTCCATTAGGTAAAACTTCGTCAAAGCGCATAGCAATAAGCTCATCAAGCTCAATAGTAGGATCAACCTGAACATCAAAAAGACCGCCAGAAATTCCCCTACCAGGATACTGTACCACCACATTATCGCAGGTACCAACAAGCTTCTTAGCAGCATCAAAGCGCATGGCATTACCCAGATCACGCATTTTCTTGGCGCGCTCAGCCATCACCTTTGGATCTACCTGATTTGGAGCGGTTGCCGCAGGAGTTCCAGGTCGTTTGGAATACCTAAATACGTGCATCTTTGAAAAGCCCATCTGACGACAAAACTCATACGACTCTTCAAATTCTTTATCAGTTTCTCCAGGAAAACCAACAATAAGGTCTGTTCCTAACGCAATAGTTGGCAGCACCGAACGAGCTTCCTCGACAGCGTTACGATAAAGTTCTGTCCTATACACCCTGCCCATACGTGCAAGCGTAGCGTCACATCCGGATTGAAGACAGATGTGCAAAAAAGGTGCAATTCTTCCGTTGGAAGCAGCAATAACCTCTACTAAACGAGCATTTACATCAGGTGGCTCAAGAGAAGAAAGCCTGAGGCGGCCTACCTCTGTTTTTTCAAGCACATACTCGAGAAGGTCTGGGAGCCTGAGGGTCTTCTCTCCCTCATCCTCAAGTTGAGCTTTATAGCTGCCAAGATTAATTCCCGTAAGGACAACCTCTTGAGCTCCCCTGCTCATAGCATCTTTCACCTGCGAAACAACCTCACGAGGATCAAGGGATTTTCCCGCACCGCGCGCCTTCCAGACAATGCAGAAGGTGCAACGATTGTCGCAACCGTCTTGAATCTTGATACCAGGGCGTGTGCGACCTGTTGGAGTTGGCTTGGAGATGACAAGACCGTCATCACTTACAGATTCTGGAGCAAAGCCTAGCTCTTCAAGAACTCTATCTGCAACTTTGACTTTCTCGGCTTCTACCACAACGTTAGGAGCAAGAGAGGCAAGCTCGTCCGCAAAAAGACTTGCAACGCAACCCGTTGCAACTACAAGAGGAGCTCCTGGCATAAGCGCTGCTTTTCGCACGGCTTTTCTCGTCTTAGCCTCAGCTTCTGCAGTGACAGCGCACGTGTTGATGACAATGGCTTGAGCCTCATCTTCTTCAACAATGCGGCATCCCATACGGAGCAGAGAGTCTGCCATTAAATCAAGCTCTACGCGATTAACTCTACATCCAAGATTTATGAGCGCAATTCCATGAGCCATTAGCGCCTCTTCTTGGAAGCCTTTTTGGCTTTCTTGTCTTTATGATCAGAGGAATCTTCTGCTGCAGAATGCTGATCATGCTGCTCATCTTGAGTTTCTTGAGCGCCACTTTGCTTGCGCTCATCAATAAGGGAGGTAAGCGTCTCTAACTGATCTTTAGTCAATCCTGTTGAAGTCTCAATGTGAACCAGAACGTAAAGGTTACCGCGAGCCTTAGTATGCAAACGAGGCATGCCTTTACCAGCCACACTTAGCTGCTGGCCATACTTACAACCTGCAGGTATAGAAATCTCAATAGTTTCATCTTTGATAATGCCGTCAATGGTAACAGTAGTACCAACAATTGCTTCAAGAGAATCTACACTAACTGAAGTAAAGAGATCGTCTCCCCTGCGCTCAAAGTCTTTATGCTGGGAAACCTCAATAGTTACGATGAGGTCACCAGAGGTATCACCCCTGACACCAGCCTCGCCCTTGCCGGTAATAGAAATTGACTGGCCAGAATGAACGCCTGCAGGAATTTCAACAGAAACACGTTCATGGTCAGGAGTTCTTCCTTGGCCACCACAGGTCTCACAGGCATGTTCTACTTTTTTGCCTGTTCCTTGGCACTCTGGACATACTGTCTGAGACTGCATCTGACCAAAGACGGTATTTTGAACCTGAACTACCGTGCCCGTGCCATGACAACGTGGACAGTCTTCAATTTTTCCACCCTCACCAAGGCCGGTGCCATTACAGTCATCACAGGTAGAAAGTCTGTTATACGAGATAGTTTTTGTGACACCCGCAGCAGCCTCTTCCAAAGTGATAGAGAGTCTAATTCCCATATCACTACCACGAGTACGCTGAGCAGCGTTGCGACCACCATGGCCGCCGCCAAAAAAGGAGTCAAAGATATCTCCAAAGCCGCCAAAACCACCGCCAAAGATATCTGACATATCCACATAGCCGCCACCAAAACCGGATGGACCATTAGGATCACCATAACGGTCATAGTTGGCGCGCTTTTGCTCATCTGAAAGCACAGAATAAGCTTCGTTTACCTCTTTAAACTTCTCTTCTGCATGAGGATCATCAGAAACATCAGGGTGCAGCTTTCTTGCCAGCTTTAGAAAAGCTCGCTTGATTGTTTTTTGGTCTGCATCACGAGCAACACCCAAGAGCTCGTAGAAGTCTTTCTTCTCTGCCACGCTTACTAACTCTCCCCTTGTAAAACCTAAAACTTAAATTCCCATATAGCCGACATGGCCTAATCCAGCCGTACAAGCATACAAAGTCATAATAATAATTGAGTAGAAAGCACCGTTGATAATTCCCGAAACAAAGGCATTTGCAAAGCTTCTCCACCAGCCAGCATTCATCTTGACGCCATCTGCAAGAACGTTTCTCATGCCAAATATCAAAAGCGGAATCAATACAATGGCAAATAGTGGTGAGCGTAAATTAAGCGCCACAAACACAAGAAGCATTGCAGTTATGCCTGTGATACGAGCTCCCGCGCGTTGACGGAACGTCAACTGCTCTGAAGGAACCTTAATATTTACGATAAAATCACCAGTTGCAGAACAATTTGTTCCTGCATTTCCCATTCCAGGTACTCTGATTTGGTCACCATCATGTGAATTAGCCGGTACATCAACCATAATTTCGCTTGCAGACAAAACACGTCCAGAACCACCACAAACGTCGCATGGGTCCTGTACAACGTGTCCAGCGCCTTCACACTCTGGACAGTCAACTCTAAACTTGCCTACTCCAAAAATGGAAGAAAGATCAATGTCAATATGGCCCGTTCCGTGGCAGGTGGGACAGGTAGTTGCCTCAGCCTTATGCTGTGATCCCTTACCAGCACAAGCATCACAAGTAACAAAGCGCTGATACGTGATACCTTTCTTAACGCCATTTTTAGCGTCTGTATCATTCAGTGTTAAGTCGTAGACAATATCTGCGCCAGTCTGAGGCTTGTATGCACGAGAGCGCTTTTGAGATCCAGTAGTCCAATTAGTAAAGTTAATATCACCAAACGGGAAGCCTCCCTCAAAAGGAGAACCTCCATAGGCAGATCCACCAGGATAACCAGAAGGACCATAGCTGCCGCCATAGAAAGAACCGCTTCTCATTGCGTCATAACGACGGCGTTTCTCGGCATCTGACAGAACAGCATATGCCTCAGAAACCTCTTTAAAACGCTCTTCAGCATCGGGCTCTTTATTGATATCTGGATGAAGCTTACGAGCTTTAGTTTGAAAAGCTTTTCTAATTTCTTCAGCTGTCGCGGACTCAGAAACACCAAGGATGGCGTAATAGTCCTTTTCGTTCATAGCAGCCATGAAATCTCTCCGATTCAACCCATAAAAATCTGCATCACGAGAACGTTTGAAAGTGTACCCACTTGTTTTGAACTTAATGCAGCACAAACGCGTTACAAACGTAAATCCCAAAGACGTCCATAGAGCTCATTGCCAAGCAGCCAGCCCTTCTCGGTAGGCTTATATGAAGTTCCAGTCCTAGAATTTGCCGCATCAACGTGAACTAACAGCCCATCTCGTACGCACGCATCAAACACATCTTGTAGCCGCGATACGCCAAATACCAGCTCAGCCTCATCTAAAAGCGCAGGCGAAATTGGCTCCATAAGACGAGCGTGCAGCATCAAATCTTCTGCCACAGCTTCTCCTTGAGTCAGAAATTCAACATCAAACTCTGTCGAGAAAAGCGATGCACCTTCGGCAATTTTTCTTGGAGCATCAAGAACCACCAGTCGCACACGAACGGCATTTAGCGGACGATTTGGCAAAGAGGTGTTGACCTTGGCAAGTACATCGTACTCAGCTGCAGTCAACATGCTTGCAGCGCTCGTGCCAAGCCCAAGGTACGACTCGCCTGTCCAGTACATCTTATTGTGCTTACAGCTCTTCTGATTGCGAGCATAACTTGCCACCTCGTAGCGTTCAAACCCCGCCGTTTGAAGCACCTTTGAGGCCGCCTGCATTCGATCTGCCTGCACGTCATAAGCGTTCCATGGAGTATCTTTATCCTGGGTTTGCTTAGCCAGTGCCGTACCGTCTTCAATGGTTAGCGGGTAGACACTCACATGATTTGCGCCAAGTGAGATAAATCTTGAGAGCGAAAACTCCCAAGAACTCTCTGTTTGCTCAGGAATTGCACACATAAGATCAACCGACATATCGTAGTCATACTCTTTTGCAGCAAGTACTCTGTCGTAAGCCAGGTCGGCCGAGTGAATTCTGCCCAACTTTTTGAGCTCGTTATTGTTAAAACTTTGAACTCCCAAAGAAATTCGTGTTACCCCGCCCGTAGCAAGACTGGCGAGAAGATCATCAGACAGTGAGTCTGGATTTGCTTCAATACTGAACTCATCAGGATTTACAATCGCTGAAGTGTGTTGCGCCAAATCCACTGCATCTTGACCAAGCAAGCTTGGCGTTCCACCGCCCATATAAACTGTTTTTGTGGTTGATAACAAACCAAGCTGAGCGGCTTCATCTAGCTGATGTTTTAGTGCTTTAACGTAATTATTCATGCGACTGTCATCTTGTCTTGTAGACCAAGAAGAGAAATCGCAATAGAAGCATTTTTGAGAACAAAACGGAATATGCAGGTAAAGTGCAGAGGTAGCCGTTTGATTGTATTTAGACTGCCAAGAATCCACAACAGACCACTAGCTCATAGATGAATTATGCTGATGAGATTCCTGCTCACCCTCAAGTTGCTTGACGGTTTCTTTAATCTCTAAGGCAAGATCAATGAAATCTTGAGCCGTAACGCATCTTACTGACTTGCCGCGCCAATACGCAGCATTTGGAATACCCCTAAAGTACCAGGTAGAGAGGCTTCTTGCACGTGCAATATGAATATCTGCGGCATCAAGCAGCTTTACATGCATCATAAAAGATGCAAGCATCTGATCAAGTGTTGGAACAAGTGGAGCTTGACCTTCAACTAAAGCTTGAGTGTTCTTAAATATCCACGGGTTACCATAGGTTCCGCGAGCAATCATTACCGCCGTTACACCCGTCTCTGTAAGGGCATGAGCTGCTGCTTCGGCAGAAAGCATGTCACCGGATCCTATAACAGGAATAGAAACGGCGTCACAAACCCTATTAACGGTCTCCCACTCTGCCTGTCCTCGATACATCTGGGTAGCAAAACGGCCATGGATAGCAACGGCAGAAGCTCCAGCAGCCTCCATAGCGCGCGCAAACTCAGGTGCTACTTCCTCATCCTGACGTCTACCACGCCTAATCTTGACAGTAACAGGTACGCTAACCTCAGATAGACAGGCTTTAACCAAATCTGCGGCAAGCTCTGGTGTGTCCAGAAGGGCTGAACCCTCCCCTTTTTTCACAACCTTAGGAACAGGACAGGCCATATTGATATCGATAAGAGCCAGCTTATCCCCTAAACGCTCACTAATCTGAGCTGCTGCTTCTTTAAACTGATCTGGCTTTGAACCAAAGAGTTGAACAGCAATATCAGGCTCTGTTGCAAGAGGCTCTACAAGCTCCCAGGTTTTCTCGCCACCATAATGAATTCCTGCAACAGAAACCATTTCTGAATACGCAAGACCTGCTCCGCCAGCTCGAGCCATAGTGCGATACACACCATCGCTGACACCGGCCATAGGAGCCATAAGCACGGGATTTGCAGACAAGCGGTCCTTGAGTGAAGTACCTGACGCAAAAGGAATAATGCGAGAAGAAAGACCAGCTTCAGGGGCACAGGTTGCAATAATAGTTTGGAGCGATTCCACAGATACCTTCTACTCGTCATCAACCTTGAGAACAGCCAAGAATGCCTCTTGAGGCACTTCGACTGAGCCAATCTGCTTCATGCGCTTCTTACCTTCTTTTTGCTTCTCGAGCAGCTTGCGCTTTCTGGAAATGTCGCCGCCGTAGCACTTAGCTAAGACGTCCTTTCTACGTGCACGAACGGTAGAACGAGAGATAATTTTATTGCCAATTGCACCCTGAATAGGAACCTCAAAGAGCTGCTGAGGAATGATGCCTTTAAGCCTGTCACAAAGGCCACGAGCAAGATCATATGCTTTGTCCTTGTGAACAATAAACGAGAGCGCATCAACAACGTCTCCAGCAAGCAAGATATCAAGCTTAACCAGGTCAGAAGTACGATATGAATCAAACTCATAGTCAAGTGAGGCATAGCCTTTAGTTCTACTCTTAAGCTGATCAAAGAAGTCCAAGATAAGCTCAGCCAGAGGAATACTAAAGATCATCTCAACGGACTTATCAGACAAATACACCATGTCCTCAGATA
Organism: uncultured Atopobiaceae bacterium; assembly: GCA_963539685.1. Lineage (GTDB taxonomy): Bacteria > Actinomycetota > Coriobacteriia > Coriobacteriales > Atopobiaceae > Lancefieldella. Next base: position 7,489 of record CAUTMX010000008.1, read on the forward strand.
CGCCACGATGATCAACAACAAGCTGCATAACCGTGCCAACAAACTCGGGAGGCACAATAATTTTTGCCTTGAGGTACGGCTCATCAATGCGGTCAATCTTGGTGACCTCTGGAAGATCTTGAGGACTGGTAATCTCAATCATAGTTCCATCGGTCTTATAGACGTGATAGTCAACAGATGGACTGGTAGCAATCAAGTCAAGATCAAACTCACGCTCAAGACGTTCTTTAACAACTTCCATGTGGAGAAGGCCCAAAAATCCTACTCTGAAGCCAAATCCCAAAGCCACAGAAGTCTCTGGTGACCACGTAAGTGATGGATCGTTGACGTGCAGCTTATCAAGTGCATCGCGGAGGTTCTCATACTGCTTGTTATCTACGGGGAAAAGACCAGTAAATACCATCGGTTTTGCCTCGCGATAACCCGGCAGTGGCTCTGCGCATGGATTTTGCTTATAGGTAAGCGTATCTCCAACACGAACAGCTTCAGGGTCTTTGAGGCCAGTTACCACATAACCAACTTCACCAACAGAAAGCTGGTCAACAGCCATCTCAAGAGGTCTCTTAGCACCAACTTCCTCAACAAGAAAAGGCGTAGAGCCCTGCATCATAAGGAGCTGATCGCCGGCTTTGATTGAGCCATCAAAAACACGTACTGTAGCTACAACGCCTCTGAACTGGTCAAAGTACGAGTCAAGAATAAGCGCCTTAAGAGGTGCCGTGGGGTCTCCCTTTGGAGGAGAAACCAAATACACCAAAGCCTCAAGAAGCTCATGGATACCCTCACCAGTCTTGCCGGAGACGCATACTGCATCATCAGCCGGGATAGCAAGAACATCTTCAATTTCTGCTCGTACTTCTTCAGGTCGAGCAGATGGAAGGTCAATCTTATTGATTGCAGGAACAATATCCAGGTTAGCGTTCATGGCAAGCATGGCGTTTGAGACCGTTTGAGCCTCCACGCCTTGCGTTGCGTCAACAACCAGCACCGCTCCTTCACAGGCAGCCAAAGACCTTGAAACCTCGTAGGTAAAGTCAACGTGGCCTGGAGTGTCAATCAGGTTGAACTGATAGCGTTCTCCGTCATCTGCGTCATACATGACGCGGACTGCATTTGATTTAATGGTAATTCCACGCTCACGTTCAATGTCCATAGTGTCCAAGAGCTGTGACTCCATATCGCGTTCTTCAACGGTATGAGTAAGCTCCAAAATGCGGTCACTGATGGTAGATTTACCGTGATCGATATGCGCAACAATAGAGAAGTTGCGAATATGTGAAGTATCATGTGTATTCATAAGGAAAATAATAGCGTAAAGTACCCCCTTCGTGCTATACTTCTAAAGCTGCCTCAAACGTGTCTCAGCGAAGAGGCCTCACATAGTAAACACCGAAAGGAACCGCACGTGGCTAACATCAAGTCTCAGAAGAAGCGTATTCTCACCGCTGAGAAGGCACGCCAGCGCAACAAGGCTGTCCGTTCCGAGCTTAAGACTGCTATTAAGGCAGTTCGCACTGCTGTTGAGGCAGGTCAGCTTGAGGACGCACAGGTTGCAGCTAATAAGGCATCCCGTCTTCTTGACAAGGCTGCTTCTAAGGGCATCGTACACAAGAATCAGGCTGCTCAGCGTAAGAGCGGCGTTCAGAAGCTTGTTAACACCCTTAAGTAGTTCTTATCTACTTTTAAACTTTTTAAAACGGACTCCTTGGAGTCCGTTTTTTCTTACCTGAATTCTTTGAATCTACACATTTGCGACGCCGCACAGAGCAAAGATAAGCTTGGTCATTGTGGTTGTTTTATCTTCTCCACTCTTAAGACCACGTTCTGCATCTGCACAGAGACTCAAAATATGCTCAAGCTCGCCATCTGCAAATTGACGCGCCCATCGTGCATAATTTCTTACTTGCCAGTCCTGCTTGCCCAAAACTGGAGCAATTTCCCGCTCTGTACCTCGCTTAACCATAGACCTGGCGCAAATAAGCTCTCTTACGCGTCCAGTCATAAGTGACAGATTTCCAATAGCTCCCGATTCATCCATCTGACTGTAAAGCTCCAAAGCCTTTTGAGCATTTCTCGCTGATAAGCTGTCGAGAAAATCCCACGGCTTAACCTCAACCACTCGTGCAACATGAGTTTCTACAAACTGAACGTCAATTGCACCAGGACGACCCAGCAGAGCCGCTAGAGATTTAACTTGAGAATCGAGCATGGTGGTATTATCGCCAACACGACTTACAAGCTCGTTGGCCACATTTGCTGGAATTTGTAGCCCATACTTTCTTCCAATATCTCCTATATATTTAGGCAATTCACTTCTGGTCATTGCACCGCAATTAATAACTGCGAGCTTACCTAAAGCGTCAACTGCTTTGTAGAGCCTTGTTGTTTTTGCAAGCGTCTTTGCAGAAAGCATCAGCGTGGTAGTTGGATTGGGGTTCTTTAGATACTCAACAAGAGCCTCTGACACAGACTTAGGCAATTTACCTGCATCATCAATGACAACAATTCGTCTAGAATCACCCATAGGAAGTGTTTGAGCGGATGATAGAACAGATTCTGGAGTCAGCTCAGCACTTACAGGAATCTCATCAAGATTAAACGTAATAAAACTCTGGTTAAGACGGCTTTTAAGTTTGTCTATAGCCCTCGCACGCTTCATCTCGTCAGGGCCAACAGCCAAATATGCAGCTAGTAGCTTAGCCTGCTCCGCCATCTTTTTCCTCCTCTAAATCTGTATCTACTTTAGCATGTTGCACACTTACCCTAGGTCCATGTTCTCCGGGAAATACGGTGACGTCTCCATAATCTTTTGTGCAATAAAACCTTGCGCCAACACCCTCTAAGATATTCACCGCTTCCTGTTTAGGATGACCATAACGATTATTCTTTCCAGCACTTGCAACTGCTACCTCGGGTTTTAGCGCACGAGCAGTTTCTGGATAGAGTGACTTTGCTGCTCCATGATGTCCAACTTTTAAGAAATCTATATCCCCTACATCGCCTGAATCCACCGTCTCTTTTGTCTGATCTCTTTCAGCATCTCCCGTTAAAAGCGTAGTTAAGGTATTTTGCCCGTCGTTATACGTCACATAGAGCTCAACCGACGCATTATTAGCTTCTTTAGCTTTGTATCCCCTATGTGGCCACACAACGCGAATATGAAAGCGACCAACATCAAATTCATCACCATATAAAACTTCATAGGAGCTGCTGCCGGAAATCCTCTGAATAGCTCTCTGAAGCTCAGGTTTTTCTTGTTTTGTTATTCCTTCTCCAACTAATACCCGACCTGCTTTCACCGAACCAACCATATACCTCACGCCACCAGCATGATCCTCATCAAGATGTGTGAGCAAAATAGCATCAAGATATGAGATATGTTGTCGCTCTAGAGCGTCATTAACCACATCTCCTACACTCGTGTCTACGAGCAGAGAATGCGCACCGTCACTGAGCAATATGGCATCACCTTGTCCAATATCCATCACACAAATTCTTGTTGGCGAGAAAAACTTCCAGTAGACACTTAAACCCAAAATAAGCATAAACATCATCAAACAAATACCAGATAAAACTACTCTTTTCCCTTTTGGCCACAACACGTAAAGAGCCACCATTGCTGCAAACACAAGCAATGAAACTATCCAACTCGTGTCAGTTAACGACACGCTTGCAAAAGATCTTTCGGATAAAAAAGAAGTAAGAGTCTCTATAAACTGACCAAAAAAATCCACAAGGCAGAAAGCAACATCTTGAGCTGGTTTAAACCAACATAAAGCTATTGCCCCAATTCCAAATAAGCTCAGAAGAGAAAATAAACTTGTAATCAGTGCACTTGAAAGAGGAGCAAGTAAAGAAAAATGACCAAAGTACATGCAAGAAATTGGAAGGCACGAAAGCTGAGCAACGGTTGTGGCACACATAGTGTTTCGTACGTCAGAAAACGGTTTTCTAAGAATCTTCTGTATTATTCCATATCCAGATATGTGAAAAGCAATTTTTGCATAGTACTGAGCAAGACCGCCGTAGATATTCATGCCAAAAATACATGCTAAAGACAAAGTGAACGCAATATTCACACTTAGCTGTGGATCTATACAAAGCATAAATAATGCAACGATAGAAACTGCTGAGAGCGTATGGTTTTTTCTTCCCACATATTGCATTACGTATTTTTGTTCAACAAGAAGTATTGCCCTCATTGCAGACGCAGGTAATCCACAGAAAAGCGCGTAGCTACTGAGTAAAAATAAATTCACTACCCCTCTTAAAAGAGGTTTTATCGTTAGCTTTTTAAGAAAAGCGTCAATAAAAGCAGAGAGAATTACCATGTGACAACTAGAAATTGCAATGAGATGCATTAGACCGCAACGCATAAATATTCTAGGAATGTTAAAGCTATACAAGCTAGACCTATAGGCACAAAGACCACATGCAACTAACGCTCGACCAAAGCTCTGTTCTGGTTGGAGTTGAGAAATACAGTTTTCTCTAAATTGAGCAACTTCTCCAATAATTCCCTCTCCATAGGTTTTTGAATTCACCTTGGTTATCTGAATTGAACCAAGTACTCCCCTCTTAAATTGTTCTTCTGAAAACTCCTTATCTTTATATTGTGTAAACCTGCCTTCACAACAAAGATGCGTTTCTCGCAAGAATGGTTCCTTGGCATGTAGCCCCACAGATCCAATGCATCTACCCTGGTACATGACGTTTGCCTGACCAGTCCATGTATGATTTTTATAGACTAAATCTCTTGATACGACTAATTCAAAATTATGTATAGCGGTTGACTCTAAAAGATCCACCGATGTCATTTGACTGACATATATAAAGGAAGATCTGATTAGGATTATTACAAGTGAAAGTAATACCACTCCAACAGTCATAAGGCTGGTATGCGCGTACTTTACATACCAAAGTCCTAATGCCGCCGCCATACAGCTTCCTAAAATCTGAAGCAAAATAGTATCAAGCGTTGCGTTTCTTGCGATAAAAACTTGCAGCCATACGCAAACAAATAGCAAGATACAAAGGCTATACGGAATAAAAGGCCTAGTGGGTTGTTCTATCACCTTAGACACGAATATTGTCCTTGAGCTGATCGAACTTTTTCTGGCCAATTCCAGAAACACGCATCAAATCTTCAGTTGTTTTAAAAGGTCCGTTCTTTTGTCTGTCTGCAACAATTCGCTGAGCTAGCCCTTCTCCCACGCCTTGAAGCTTGGTTAATTCTTCTACAGTTGCTCGATTAATATCTACAACTGTCTTTTTATCTCTCTTCGTATTTGTTTGCTTATTGCTTGTGGCTTTGTTTTGCTCTGGCTGTGGAATCTCTGGTGGCGGCTCTTCTCCCTTTTTAGGAATATATATTTTTTGACCATCTTCAACAGGAGCCGCTAGATTAATCCCTTGCCCGTTTGCATCTTCAGTTAAACCTCCTGCTATTTGAATAGCATCATTCACGCGTGGGTTTGCCATTTGTAGAGCGTAAAGTCCTGGTGACTTAACAGCTCCATCAACATGAACCATCATTTGAGGAGAAGCTTCTTTAATCTTATGATCAGCTCCTGGCTGATCTGTAGCATTATCTTCTTGCGTATGTTGCGGATTTTCTGCAACAGCCACTCCTTGCGTAGAGTCTGCTTGATTATGTGATCTATCAAAAGACTCTGATGTTCCAGCAGTAATTATTCCAATAAATACAACCGCTGACACAATTGCTAGGACAACCACAGCGGCAACCGCTATGAGTTGTTGCTGAGATAGATTAAACCTTCTCATCAATTTATTAATTATTTGAGTGCGGTTATTTGAAATCTGAGCCATACAATCACCTCAGATTTATATTCAACTATTAGGTTAATGAGAAGCGCTACTTTTAAAGATTCATCTAATAGCTTTGTCCAAAAACTGCCGGTAATCTGACACAGTTATCAACAATTGCCAGATATGTTGCACAAACTAACAAGAACAGAATTGCACTAAATAAGATTATCAAGCCACTCGCATAAAAAATCCGCCCTTTTACGGGGCGGATTATAAAAATGCATCTGAGCAAAGCGATCAAAAGTTTTGAGCAGTGAAGATATCCTAGTCAGCAATAAACTCTGCAGGAGCAAGTTCTTTATGACGAGCAGCAAGCTTTTTAGGTGGCTTATATGAAGGACACTGACTAAAGTCAATATACTCAATATGCTGCATAAGGTCATCAATCATGGCTTCATGGTCAAAGGAATTCCATGCTTCAAGAACTTCTCGCATTCTTGCGTGAGTCTCAGGACGGCGAGGCATAAACAATGTACAGCAATCAGGAGCCGTCTGCGTTGAGATATCAAACGTGTTGATATCTTGGGCGCGACGAATGATTTCTTGCTTGTCAGAGCCAATCAGAGGCCTCAAAACAGGTATGGTGACTGCCTCGTTGACAGCAGCAATGTTATCAAGCGTCTGAGATGCAACTTGACCAAGTGACTCACCTGTTACCAAGGCTTTAGCGCCCTCAAGCTCTGCAATCTTCTGTGCAATGGTGTACATCACGCGACGATACATAATGACACGAAGAGCCTGTGGAACAGCAAGGGAAATCTCACGCTGGTGCTCGCCAAAGGGCACAACATACATTCTGCCAATAAGACCAGCAGGCTCAAGAGCCTCAATGATATCCTGGCACAGATATTCGCTGGTATCGGAAGTCATAGGGCGTCCAGAGAAGTGAACGGGAATAACCGTAGCTCCCCTACGGCCAACCATCCATGTGGCAACAGGCGAATCTATACCGCTAGAAAGAAGCGACACAACCTTGCCCGCAGTACCAACAGGAAGACCGCCGACACCGTGAATAGATGCAGCGTAAACGTATGCGTTACCCTGAACAACGTGTACATAGACCGTCATATCCGGATTATGCATCTGCACTTTTTTATCAGGGAAATTCTCGCAAAGGACTGCGCCTACAAGCTGGTTAATCTCAATGGAATGCTTTGGATAGACCGTTGAGGAACGACGAGCATGCACTTTAAACGTAGTAAAGTCACCGGACTCCCCCAGCGCCTTCACGGCGGCGTTACAAAACTCCTGCTCATCTAAGCCACAACGATACGCCAAAGAAGCACGTGCAACGCCAGGAACCTGGGCCACAGCATGTTGCAGCTCTTCAGTTGCTTGTTTATCAGTGGTTTCTACAAGAAGGTAGCCAGAAATGCGAGAAACCCCCGCCACTGGAAAGTGTCGGAGGGCTCGTCGCAAATTTGTTACCAACTGATTTTCAAAAGTGGATCGGTTCTTACCCTTTAAACCAATTTCGTGGTAGTGAACCAGACATACTCTTTCAGTCATAACTCTTAGTAAACGATGGTGTTCTCGCCCTTAATTGCCTCGTCAAAAGAATCTTTAACAAAGCCAAGGGTACCGTCGTTAATCTCTTTCATAGCAATAGAGACAGAATCTTTACCACTTGCAACAGTAGTAATGTCATCAAAATCCTGAACAGCGGTTACACGCAGGTGCTGACCGTGAAGCATATTGTTAATATCGCAAGCACGCTTAGAAGCAAGTGAGCAAAGCAAGAATGGATTCTGCTCAGTCTTCTGAAGCAGGCTGTCAATCTCAGGCTTAATAACAGACATTAAAGCTGACCTCCGTCTGATTCATAGTCATCAAAAACTTCCTCGAGCTTGCTTAGTGCAGTCTCAAGGTTGTCGTTCACAATGCAAACAGTATAGTCGTTTGCATGCTCCATTTCACGCGAAGCATTAGAAAGTCTCGTAGAAATGGTCTTCTCGTCTTCTGTACCGCGACCTCTAAGACGCTGTTCAAGCTCTTCAAATGAAGGTGGCTTAATAAAGACGAGAATGGCGTTGGGATATTGTTTGTGGACCATAAGTCCACCCTGAACGTCAATCTCTAGAACAACAGACTGACCTGCAGAAATCAGGCGATCAACCTCGGATTTGAGCGTGCCATAGCAATGGCCATGAACATGAGCCCACTCAAGGAATTCACCAGCATCAACGCGCTTTTTAAATTCTTCATCGGAGAGAAAATAATATGCAACTCCATCGACTTCTCCTGGTCGTGGAGAGCGCGTAGTAGCCGAAACCGTCAGGCCTAGGTTTGGGCGCTTGTCCCTCAACAGAGAGACAAGCGTTCCTTTTCCTACACCTGACGGTCCAGATACTACAAAAAGTTTGGCTGAACGAGCCACTACTTGGTCAGTGCCTCGAGGAGCTGCTCACGCTGACGAGCGCCAAGGCCCTTAACGCGGCGAGTTGCGGAAATTCCGAGCTCGTCCATAATCTTTGCTGCCTTTGCCTTGCCATAGCCAGGAAGGGACTCGATAAGAGCAGAAACCTTCATACGCTCAGCAATAGGATCGGTAGAATCAAGGACCTCTTTAAGGGAGACCTTACCAGTCTTAACCTTCTCGCGAAGCTCTGCACGAGCGTGACGAGCCTGAGCTGCCTTCTCAAGTGCTGCCTTGCGCTGCTCATCGGTAAGTGTAGGTAGAGCCATTGTTCCTCCAAACATCGTTTTCGTACGTCATATACGAAACTCAATTTAATGTGCCTTTTGCACTTCAGCAAAATAGTTTGCCACATAACACGTTATTTACAAGGGGTTTTTTAATATTTCCGCATCAAAAACCACCTGTTCATCACAATTCCAACAATTTCCGTTAATTTTTGAGCTCCGAAATGATGGATTCAAATGCTTCGACTGGATCGTTTGCGCTGGTAATCGGCCTACCAACTACCAATTTGCTTGCTCCAGCCTTAATTGCAGCTGAAGGTGTGGAAATTCTGACCTGATCGCCCTTCTCGGCACCTTCTGGACGTACTCCGGGGGTCACGATGAGCGCATTTGGTCCCAAAAGCTCTCTCATTTCCTGTGCTTCCTGAGGTGAGCAGACAATTCCATCGGCACCTGCGCTGTAAGAAAGAGACGCCAAACGAGCAACTTCATCCTTAATAGATCCGTCTACACCAATGGAATGGAGTGCGTCCTCATCCATGCTGGTAAGCACAGAAATAGCCACTAGTTTGGTACGGCCAGACTCATCAACGCCACGCTCTGCTGCAGCCTCTTCTGCACCCTCTCGACCAGCAGAGATCATCTGAGCGGTTCCCAGACCGTGGATAGATAAGATGTCTGCGCCTGAAAGCGATGCAGAGTGGACAGCACCTTTGACCTGGAATGGAATGTCGTGTACCTTGAGGTCAAGAAACACCTTGAAGCCACGTGCGTGCATCTCATCTACCATCGAGGGCCCGTAGCGATAAAAAAGCGTCATGCCAACCTTAACCCAGCGTGCATGGCCGGCGAGAAGATCGGTGAGCTCCAGAGCTCTTTCTCTTGTGCAATCAAGCGCAACAATAACGGCGTCGCGTGCCTGCTCGTCTGTTAGCATTCAACAGCTCCAATCAGCTCGTGGATGTCAGATACTCCCTGAGACTTTGCCCAATCAGTAAGCTCGTTCAGAATACGTGGAGCACACATTGGGTCATAAAGGTTTGCAGAACCCACCGAGACAGCCGTAGCTCCCGCAAGGATAAACTCTGCAGCATCCTCGCCCGTTTCTACGCCACCAACGCCGCAAATAGGAATAGAAACCGCACTTGCGCACTCCCAAACCATGCGAACAGCAGCATTATGGCAGAGAGGACCACTGAGGCCGCCAGTTGGCTTAGAGAGCCTGCTCTTTCTTGTGTGGACGTTAATTGACATGCCTGGAATAGAGTTGATGAGCGTTAGACCATCAGCACCTTCAGCCTCAAAAGCCTTACCAATCTCGGCAACATTGACGGGGGCCATCTTAACCAGAATGGGCAGCTTTGTCAGAGGACGAACTGCCTTCATAATCTCTGTAGCCTGGTCTGGAGTACCACCGAGGGGCTTACCGCCCTTCTCAAGATTTGGACAACTCACGTTAAGCTCAATAGCTGAGATGTGTGGATTAAGCTCTTCAAGGCGCTCGACAACGTCAATCATCTCCTGCACGGAGTGTGCTGCCATCTGCATGATAACGCGTGTGCCACGACCCTCAAGATCTTTCATGTAGTCATCAGTGTGGGCGATAAAATCGTCCACTCCAGGATTGGCGAGGCCGACGCTGTTCATCATGCCGCCGTTGAGCTCGCACATACGAGGAGCTGGGTTTCCTTCCCAAGGAACGCGAGCAACACCCTTCATAGTGATGGCGCCAAGCAGAGAAACGTCGTAGAAACCCTCAAACTGCCAACCGTAGCCAAAGGTACCTGCAGCAGTATTGATAGGATTTTTCATCTGGATACCGCCAAGATTGACGGCCATTTTTACCTGATCTACCATGCGATCTCCTTTGCCTCAAAGACAGGTCCAACCATGCAAGCAGACGCATAGCCGCCCTTAGCAAGTGGGACATTGCAGGTGTTGCATGCGCCAAAGGCGCAGCTCATCATACGCTCCATAGAAACCTGGCAAGCAACGTTGTTGGCAATTGCAAGCTTGGCCACGCTTCTCATCATAGGCTCTGGACCGCAGGTATACACAGCGTCCCAAACACCTTGGCTCAAAGGTTCCTCCAAAGCTGCTGTTACAAAGCCCTTAGTACCCTTAGAACCGTCATCAGTTGTGACGTACACGTTCTGTGCGCCCAAGGCGAGAAGATCTTCTTCTCCAAAGAGTTTCTCGGCAGTTTGTGCGCCAATGACCGCGTCATACTCAACACCTAGCTCGGTAAGCTTACGAGCCGCTGCAATAATTGGTGTGATACCCACACCACCCGCTACCAGCACACTCCTTTTACTAGAGGCGTTGAGACGCCAGGGGCGGCCGCAAGGAGCTGTCATGTCGCTAGTATCACCGGGCTTCATCTGAGAAAGCCTGCGCGTACCCTCGCCTACCGTTGCGTAGATAAGCTCGAGCGTATCGGTTGCTTTGTCAGCTAGCGAGAAGGACAGTGGGATTCGAAGAATATGGCGCTTATCGCCTGGTACATTGACGTTCACAAACTGTCCAGGTTCCAGAGACTTACAAAGACCCGGCACCTTGAGCTGGGCTCTATACAGATTCTGAGCAACCTGAGTATTACTCAGAACCGTAAAGTCAAATACCTGTACATTTCCACGTAGTGGCATTACTTTTCCCCTCCAGGAACAACTACTTCATTGGCAAGAACTCGCTTGCCATCAACAAACACATCTGTTGCAACACCATAGAGCTCCGCGCCAATAAAGGCTGAGTTCTTGGACTTGCTCTCAAAATACTCTGTCGTAATCTGAACCTTCTTTTCTGGGTCAAAAAGGGTCAGGTCAGCCTTGTAACCTGCAGCAATCTTAACAGGCTCAAGACGCAGAATACGACGAGGATTAACGGCCATTGCGCGAACAAGACCAGTGTAAGAAAGCTTATTGGTGCGCACCATATTGGTAACCATCAAAGGCAGCGAGGTCTCAAGGCCAATGCAGCCAAAGTAAGAGATTTCCCACTCACAGTCCTTCTCATGAGCTGCATGAGGTGCATGGTCGGTAACAATACAGTCAACTGTACCGTCTGCAACCGCTGCCTGAAGAGCGAGCGCATCCTCAGCAGTTCTGAGCGGTGGATTCATCTTAAGATTGGTGTTATACGTATCGGTAATGTCATCTTCAGACAAGAAGAGGTGGTGAGGGCAAACCTCTGCAGTAACAGGCAAACCCTCCTTCTTAGCTGCACGTACCAGCTCTGCTCCCCTGCCCGTTGAAATGTGGCAGATGTGCAGAGGACAGCCGGTAAGGCGGCAAAGATCAATGTCTCTGGAAATCTCCAGCTCCTCGCCAAGTGCTGGCCAGCCAAACATACCAAGTCGCGTGCTTGCGCGACCCTCGTTAACAACGCCACCAGCACTGATGGACTCAATCTCACAGTGAGCAGCAACAACGCGGTCAAACTGGGAGACGTACTCCATTACCGTGCGCATCATACCAGCGCTTTGAACACCGTGGCCGTCGTCAGAGAATGCGGATGCTCCCTCATCAACCATGTTGCCAATCTCAGCAAGCTCCTGTCCCTTAGAACCCTTGGTTAGAGCACCCATAGGACGGACGTGAATGAGACCAACCTCATTGCCACGATCAATCTGGAAGCGAACAGCAGGCCCGTTATCGGTAACAGGATTGGTGTTAGGCATAGTAGCAACATCAGTAAAGCCACCATGAACCGCAGCCCTAGAGCCCGTCTCAATGGTCTCTTTGTACTCAAAGCCAGGATCTCTAAAGTGAACGTGCATATCAACAAGGCCAGGGGTAAGCACCTTGCCCTTTGCATCAATAACAGTATCACCCTCTTGAGGTGCAACGGTTGCTGCTACTTCAGCAATAGTTTCTCCATCAATACGAACGTCCAGTACCGCGTCAAGATTAAGCTGCGGATCTACAACACGCGCGCCCTTAAGCAGAAATGCCATCAGAGTCTCCTCCCAGAAGCAAATACATTGCGGCCATGCGCGTCAAAACGCCTGCATTGACCTGGTCAAGAATACGAGAGCGAGCGCAATCGGCCACCTCGCTGTTAATTTCCATGCCACGGTTCATAGGACCTGGATGACAGATGATTGCCTCAGGCTTCATCAGCTTGCTGCGGCGCTCATCTAGTCCCCAAAGCCTGTTGTACTCACGGCGAGAAGGAATAGGAGCTCCCTCCATACGCTCCAGCTGCACGCGAAGCATGTACACGACGTCAACATCGCCAATGACTTCATCAAAGTGTGAGGTCTGATAGCATCCAAACCAACTTGGATCATCTACGTGGAATGTTGGAGGTCCAACCAGAACAACCTCTGCACCCATAGTCTTGAGCGCTGGCACCAAAGAACCAACAACGCGACTGTGAGAAAGGTCGCCGACAATAGCAACCTTGAGGCCGTCAAGGTGTCCAAAGTTCTTGCGAATGGTATAGAGATCGAGCATTGCCTGAGTTGGATGTTGATGCTTGCCGTCACCAGCGTTGATGACAACGGCATCAGTGTGCTCCGTAATCTTCTGTGGTGTTCCCGCAAGTCTTGCGCGACAAATAAACATGTCAACGTTCATGGCATCAATGGTCTGGATGGTGTCTGCCAGAGACTCTCCCTTAACAACAGACGAGGTAGAACCCCCCATGTTCAGAGCGTCAGCAGAGAGGCGTTTCTCGGCAAGCTCAAATGAGGAGCGAGTCCTGGTAGAAGGCTCCAAGAACAGGTTGACGATAGTGCGACCACGAAGTGCCGGCACCTTTTTAATGTCTCTGTTGTTTACAGCTTCAAACGACTGAGCTGTATCAAGAATCTGCTGGATATCGTCACACGTCAGGCTGTTTGTATCAATCAAATGTTTAACTGAAAGCATTAGTTTCCTCCCTCAATAAAGGGGTCAGAAAAGTCAGCTTCATACAGCAAGACGCAGTCCTGACCATCAATTTCTTTAACATTTAAGCTGACTACCTGGCTCTTTGATGAAGGAACGTTCTTTCCCACATAGTCAGGTCTAATAGGAAGCTCGCGGTGACCGCGATCAACTACTACGGCCAGCTGGACACGCTCAGGACGGCCATAATCAATGAGAGCGTCAAGCGCTGCTCTGATAGTTCTTCCGGTCTGAAGAACGTCATCTACCAGCACAACACTTGTGCCCGTAATATCAAAATCGATATTAGTTGCATGAAGCACCGGTGCGGTATTTCTTCTAAAATCATCGCGATAAAAGCTGATATCAAGCGAGCCAACTTTTGGCTTACATCCGGTAAAACTCAAAATCTTTTCCGCAAGACGAGAAGCCAAAACTTCTCCACGGCGAATAATGCCTACGAGAGCAACGTTTTCAATTGAATCGTTATTCTCGACAATTTCGTGAGCAATTCGTGTAAGCATGCGGTCAAGGGACTGCTCGTCCACAATGAGAGAGTGCGAACTTTCTTGAGCCATAGCGCCTCCAATAAAAAAGATACCTCACCTGACCAGGCACAAGGTATCCAAAAGGCAAAACTATGACTATGAGCCTTACGGGTATCTCGTACCACATTTAAAGACACACATATTGTACTCGTACAGAGCCTAACTTTTGGTTAGGAATTTTAATTATCTCTTGAGGTGCTCGTAAGCTTCACAAACTTCATCCACAGGACCAAGCATGCGCTGCTTACCCTTCTCAATCCAAATGGCGCGGTCACAAATGCGTTGGACCAGGTCAATGGAGTGAGAAACCAGAAGGACCGTAACATTATTAGAAGCAACAAGCTCTTTGATGCGGTTCTCGCACTTTTGCTGGAAGAGGAAGTCTCCTACCGAGAGCGTCTCGTCAACAATGAGCAGGTCAGGCTCTGTGACCGTAGCAATTGCAAAGGCAATACGTGCCACCATACCAGACGAGTAATTCTTGAGCGGCATGTCCATAAAGCCCTCAAGCTCAGCAAACTCCACAATCTGATCAAAGTGGGAATCAATAAACTCCTTCTTGTAACCAAGAAGAGCACCGTTAAGGTAGATGTTCTCTTTAGCAGTCAGCTCCATGTCAAAGCCAGCACCCAGCTCAATAAGAGGAGCAATAGTACCTTTAACCTCGCAAGTTCCCTTAGATGGCTCAAGTACGCCAGCAATGATTTTAAGCATGGTGGACTTGCCGGAGCCGTTTGTACCCACCAGACCAAAAGCCTCGCCGCGCTTGACCTCAAACGAGATGTCATCAAGGGCCTTAAACTCTTTGAAAGCAACCTCGCCACGGGCAAAAGCAATAAAGTACTCTTTCAGCGAGTTGAACTGCTCAGAAGCAATATTAAAGATCTCTGAAACGCCGTTTACCGCAACAACCGTCTCTGCGTCTGCAGAAGGAAGTGGTGGACGCATAAAATCGTCTTCACCAGCAACAACTACCCAAGCAGTAACGGTCTGAGGATTGTTGTTCGTGTCAAATGCATCAATGTAGAGATGATAACGACCAGGCTCTGGGAAGGTGTATGTCCACGAAGTATTAGGAATTGAGTCGCCAAACTGGTGCTCCGTAGTATCCCAAAAACCCTCATCCCAGCGGTCATTCAAGCTCCATACGTAGTGAAATTTGAAGCCCTCAGGATCTGCACCAATAATCTTAGGAGTAGCAGTTACAGTCTCTCCTGCACGAATCTCGTGCGTATCCAAGGAAACCTGAACTGACCAGCCTAGTTCTTTATTTGGTGACTCAGACATACAACTCCTCTAATCAACTATTGCCTGAACAGTATAGCTGATTATGGCGAGAAACCCGACTTTTTAAGTTACTTCTCTACTTCTGTGGTGCTGCTGTGGTGGTACGAACAATAAGTTTAGGAGCAATCCTAATTGCCTCAGGCTCATACCCTGGCTCGGATGCACGAATTGCATGCTCAAGGGCTACGCGACCACGCTCCAGCAGGTTAAAGCGAACGGTTGTCAGCGAGAAGTTTGGCAGATAGTCTTCAAGAGAGTCGTCAACACCAACAATACTGACATCATCTGGCACGCTGAGCCCTACCTCTTCAAACGCTGCAATGACACCAAGCGCCATCTGGTCATTTGCCGCATACACCGCAGTAAAATTACGGTTTTCTCGCAGTTTTTTACCAATTTCATAGCCGCTGTTAGCAGTCCAGTCACCAGCAAGTGGCTCAACAATTTCCAGGCCATACTCAGACATGGCATCTCGCCAGCCCTTCTCGCGAAATTGCGAGTCAATGGAGTATGAAGGGCCTGCTACAAAACGGATTTTGCGGTGACCGAGCTCATAGAGGTGGTCGATAACAAGCTTTGAGCAACCATACTGATCAGAGTCAACAGTTGTGCAATAGGGATGCTCGTGCATGGTAAGAAGGACTGTTCCAAGGCCTGGCTGCGGCACAAATGATTCAAAATCTGATGCCATAAGGCTCATGCTAATAATCATGCCGTCAACGGGAAGATTTGACATACGATAAGAAATGTCCTGCAGGCAGAGGCCGTCGTCGGAGCCTTTCTCAATCATTGTAATTGCATATTCATGCTCACGAGCTGCAGAAACAATACCATCAAGCGTGGCTAAGTTACCAAACTCGCGAATGTCGTACAAGCAAAGTCCCACCGATTGATACGAGCCAGATCTCAACGATCTACCTGCAAAGCTTGGCCTAAAGCCCATAGACTCCATTGCTGCCTGGACTTTTTCTCGCGTGGCCTTGCTGACGTTCTGGGCGCCATTAGCAACACGAGAAACGGTCTGCTGAGAAACACCAGCAACTTGCGCAACATCAGCCATTGAAACAGAGCGCTTATTTGAGCTAGAACTATACGAGCGAGTCACGAATTCCTCCGATTATCTGCTTGTTTACGTACTCAT
Source organism: uncultured Atopobiaceae bacterium (assembly GCA_963539685.1). Lineage (GTDB taxonomy): Bacteria > Actinomycetota > Coriobacteriia > Coriobacteriales > Atopobiaceae > Lancefieldella. Next base: position 23,805 of record CAUTMX010000008.1, read on the forward strand.
ACTAACAGGCAGATTGACATAACGCGATAAAATTGCATATTTATCAGCAAATTAAACGCTCACGGTAAAAAAAGAACCGTTCGGCGAGAAGGACTTTTGACCTGCGCTCTAACCGTTTGCCCCCGCAAAAATACCACTGACTGAAAACTTAATAATTTCCTGTTAGTTCGTTATGAGTACGTTAACATAGTAAGGGTAATGCACTATGAGTGGTATCTCGGAGGTATCCGATGATTGATGTTCGACCTTTTGATAGTTTTGTTAACTCCCCTGCTGCGCTTACCTATACTATTCGCGGCGCTCATTCAGCAGTTAAATTGAGCAATTTTGGTGCAACCATTCTTGGCATTTCTGTACCAGATATCTATGGCACGCAAGCAGATGTCGTTCTTGGCTATGGCTTGTTTGACTTGTATTTAGATAACCCCGCCTGCTTTGGCGCATCCATTGGACCTTCTGCTAATCGAGCAGATAAAGCAGAAATCCCGCTTAATGGAGTTGTCTATCACCTTCCTAAAAACAACGGTCCAGACAATCAAAATAACCTGCACACTGATTTAGTTGCTGGTATCCATAAGCGCATTTGGCAGGCAGAAATTGATGAAGCGCATAATACGGTAACCTTTAGCATTGACCTGGTAGATGGAGAATATGGACTGCCAGGAAACCGTCATATTACCGCGGCCTATACGCTTGTTGAAGAAGCCTCACAGTCAACGCTAAATCTTACGTATACCTGCACAACTGATGCTGCAACTTTTGTAAACATGACCAATCATGTCTACTTTAACCTCAACGGTCATGATTCTGGTGATGTTCTTGGTCACCAACTTACTATCCAGGCAGACTCATACCTGCCTCTACGAGATGACTCAGTTTCTGTAGGAACCATAGATTCTGTCACAGGAACTCCCTTTGATTTCCGCACACCTAAGACCATTGGCAAAGATCTTGACGCAGATAATGAGCAGCTCAAAATTGCTCGTGGTTATGATCACTGCTTTGCTATTAATAACTATGAAAATGGTCAGCTACGCCCTGCTCTTCTCGCCACATCAGAAAGCGGACGCTCACTAGAAATTCAAATTACCGCTCCTGGCGCCCATCTGTATACCGGCAACTGGCTTGACGAGGCGCGCGCAAAAGATGGCGCCATCTATAAGCCTCAGGCTGGTTTTGCATTTGAGAGCGAGTTTTATCCAGATTGTGCTCACCATGCAGAGTGGCCTCAGCCTACCTGCACGCCTGAGCAGCCTTACAGCTCGCAAATTGTTTATCGATTCTTTTAAGAACCTGGCTTCACAGCACTAAAGGGAAAGGAACACCATGGCTCACACGTTTGACGAGAAAACCACAGCTCAGCTCAATCGCGCAAAAGAGCACTTTGAGCAAATGTTCGGAAAAGCTGACCGCTATCTTGCGGTACACGCGCCTGGTCGCTCCGAAATTGCTGGTAATCACACTGATCACGAGGGTGGTCATGTCATTGCTGGTGCCCTAGACGTTGCTATTGACGCAATTTGCGCCCCTAACAACCTGGGCGTTATTCGTGTTGCCAGCGTGGGATATGATCCTTTTGAGGTTGACTACACAAATCTTGAGCCCACCGAAGCTGAGTATCTGAGCACTAAGGCTATTGTTCGCGGTATGGCAGCTAACCTGGTCAAACTTGGTTTTGAGCCATCCGGCTTTGATATGGCAGTAGTTAGCAATGTTCCTGGTGGCGGCGGACTTTCTTCCTCTGCTGCGTTTGAGGCTGCAGCCGGCCGTGCAATGGAAGCCCTCTGGGAAGGTGGCAGCGAGATTTCTGCTGTTAAACTTGCCCAGATGAGCCAAAATACAGAGAACGTTTACTTTGGTAAGCCATGCGGTCTTATGGACCAGCTGGCTGTTTGCCTTGGCGGCCTTGCCTTTATGAACTTTGAAGATCCCGCAGAGCCACAGGCAGAAAAGCTAGACCTCAACTTTGAGGATTACGGCTATGCTCTCTGCCTTGTTGATGTTGGCTGTGATCACGTTGCCTTCACCGATGAGTATGCCGCTGTACCTGTTGAGATGCAGAAAGTTGCCGCGGCCTTTGGCAAGACTCGCCTTTCTGAGGTTCCCGTTGAAGACTTCCAAGCTCGTGTCAATGAGCTGCGAGAAGATCTTGGAGACCGCGCTCTTCTCCGCGCTATTCACTATTGGTACGAGAATGACCTGGTAGACAAGAGATGGGCAGATCTTCAAAACTCTGATATTGAGTCCTTTATCGCACTCACCAACGCTTCCGGTGCAAGCTCCGGTATGTACCTGCAGAACGTTTCTACTTCTGGCTCGTATCAGCCGGCTATGCTTGCCCTTGGCTTGGCCGAGAGCATCTTAAAAGGTTCTGGCGCCGTTCGCATTCACGGCGGCGGTTTTGGCGGCTCTATCCAGTGCTTTGTTCCTCTCGCCCTTGTCGAGACCTTTATCGCACAAATGAACCAGTGGTTTGGCGAAGGTGCTTGCCGCCACTACGCCATCTCTGACCAGGGAGCTTGCGCACAATGGCTGTAGCAGATAACGAAAGCGCACTGTGTATTCAGCAGCTTGTTGCATATGCATGCGAGCGCGGACTTATTCAAACTGAGGATCTGACCTGGTGCTATAACGCTCTGCTGGATATGCTCTCGTACGAGGGGCCCGCTCCCGTTAAGCCTTGGGAGAAAATTGACCTGGAGTCGTTTGATCTTGACCAGACACTTGCCGAGCTTGCTCGCTTAGCTGTTGCTCACGGTCTTGCCGAGAACACCCAGAGCGGTGAAGACTCTTTTGCCATGCGCGTCATGGGCCTTCTGCTGCCAAAGCCTTCCGAGGTGGCGCGCCATTTCAATGAGCTGTACGTTGCCGAGGGACCTCGCGCCGCAACTGACTGGTTCTACACGCTCTGCTGCGATGCTGGCTACGTCAGAAGAAGCGCCATTGCCAGAAACATTACCTGGACTACGCCAACTACCTGGGGAGATCTTGAGATTACCATCAATCTCTCCAAGCCAGAAAAAGATCCTCGTGAGATTGCAGCAGCTAAAACATCTCAAAACACTTCTGGCGAGAAGTACCCCGCATGCCAGCTCTGCCTGGATAACGAGGGCTACTCCGGACGCGGCGCTTCGTCTGGCGCAGGTGCTCATCCTGCCAGACAAAACCTGCGCATCATCCCTATTGAGCTCAACCAGCATCGTTGGGGATTCCAGTACAGTCCATACGCGTACTTTAACGAGCACTGCATTGCCATGAACTCGGATCACATTCCTATGCACATTGATCACGAGGCGCTCGTCAATCTCTTTGACTTTGTGGACAGATTCCCCCACTACTTTATTGGCTCCAATGCCGACCTGCCTATTGTTGGTGGATCGATTCTCTCGCACGATCACTACCAGGGCGGACGTTACGAGTTCCCTATGATGCGCGCGGAAGTTGCAGAAGAGTTTGAACTCAAGCAGTTCCCCGAGGTAGCGGGCGCAATTCTTAAGTGGCCACTCTCTGTCCTCCGCCTCTCCTCCACCAGTCGAGAAGAAGCACTCAAGGCTGCGGAGTTTATCATCACTGCATGGCGCGGCTATACCGACGAATCCGTCTCTGTTTACGCGCAAACTGATGACGAGCTCCACAACACGGTTACTCCTGTTGTTCGCAAGCTGGAAGATGACATCTACGAGGTCTTTCTTGCATTGCGCTGCAACATTACCAGCGAAAAGCATCCGCTTGGCATCTTCCATCCTCATGCCGAGTATCACCACATCAAGAAAGAGAATATCGGCCTCATCGAGGTCATGGGCCTTGCTGTACTTCCTCCTCGCCTTGTGCCAGAGCTCAACAAAGTTCAGTCGGTTATGGAGCAGTGTCTGGCAAATGACAGGAAAGCCAATGCTGTCTACGGCCAGCTGACCACAGACTCTACTACCATCTCCCACGCCGACTGGGCGCGCCAGATTTACGCTAAGCTGCTTGAACAGGGTGACGGATCCAGCAAGGACGCCGCTTCCCTCTCGTCCGAGCAGCTCAAGAAATACATCTACGACGAGGTTGGCATTGTCTTCTCGCACGTCCTAGAAGACGCCGGCGTATTCAAGTGGGACGAAGAAGGACGAGCCGCGCAACATCGCTTCCTCGAGTCTCTGTAGTTGCTGATGCCCGTATCGGGTTGCCGCACAGCGCAGCTGCAGCGTACCGCGAGCTACAGCGTATCTCGCAATCGCATAAATCACCCAGCAAGAGGGCCGAGAAGATCGGTCCTCTTGTTTTTTATGCCAAGCAGACTTCCCATAACGGCAAAACAACCCGTAAGCGCAGCTAAGACGGGTATTCTATTCAAGTTAGGCTCTGATTGACCCTTCAAACACACCTATGTCGGATAATCTGTCGCAGAAAACTCTGTTCAACGCTCCGAACACACCTACGTCAGATAATCTGAAGGCTGTGAAAGGCCCGACCACACCAAAGTCGGATATTCTGTTAATAGTTAACATATTTTCTGACATAGGTGTGTTATTTTGCTTTAGAACAACAGATTATCCGCCACAGATGTGCTTTACTCGCTGAAAATTGCAGATTATCCGACATTGGTGTGGTGCGAAAATCGTAAAAGGACATTTGTCCGAAGATATACCTTAGTTTATCAGTTGCTTTGTAATTTTCCCGTAAAGCCACTTTTCCTTAACGTGCAGGCCTCGTTTTTTGCCGAAAAAAGAGGCGTCTACGTAAGTAGACGCCTCGAAATTTGCACGTAGTAGCACGCTTTTCCGATCGGCTCACGTTCCCGCACTTGCGGGCGTAGCAGTCCGCGGCGCGGGGCGTGTAGCGCGAAGCGCTGACTACTTCTTCTGGACGTACTTCAAGCAGTCAAGGGTAACTGCAGTCAGGATAATGACGCCCGAGAAGACAAACTGAAGGTTGGTGTCGATACCAAGAATGGTCAGTGCGTAAGTCAGTGCGGTGAAGATAAGAACACCCACGGTAACGCCGGAGATCTTACCAATACCACCGGTGAACGAAACGCCACCAACAACGCAGGCTGCGATTGCGTCCATGTCCCAACCCTGTCCGTAAGCTGCAGAGCCGGAGCCGACCATACGCATGCACTCAAGCCATGAACCAAATCCATAGAGGATACCAGCCATAACAAAGGCGCCAACCATAACTCTAAAGACTGAAATACCAGAAACAGCTGCTGCCTCAGGATTTCCACCTACAGCATAAAGGTTCTTACCAAAGGTAGTCTTGTTCCAGATGAACCAAACAATAGCGATAGCTGCGATTGCCCACAAAATGATGGATGGGAATTTACCAATTCGTGGAATAACCATGTCTGGAATAGATGGCTCAATAGCGCCGAATGAAACACCCTTTGTTGCATAGGTAACAATACCAAAGATGATCAGCATGTTAGCCATGGTCGAAATGAATGGGTGCATCTTAAACTTAGCGGTAAAGAAGCCAGCAATACTGGTAAAGCAGGTGCACAGGACAATACAGGTAACCAGAGCCATGATGATTCTGACAGGAATTGGAACACCAGTAAAATCAAAAGTGATACCAAAGACCTGGCCAGTATTGATGCCCTGGTGCATGATGATGGTTGAAGCGGTCATGCCCATACCAACCATACGACCAATAGACAGGTCAGTACCGGTAAGCAGAATCAATCCAGCTACACCAAGAGCCAGGAACATTCGAGGAGATGCCTGCTGAAGAATGTTGATGACGTTGGAGTATGTCAGAAGCTGAGTGCCCTTAACTGCTGGGGTAATGATACAAAGGGCAATAAATACCAGGAGAATAACAATGTACAGACCGTTCTGAAGCAAGAATGAACGGGTGTTAAAGGTGTACTTGTAGTTCTCCCACTTCTGAGCCTGAGACTCCAGTGGAGTGAACTTAGACATCCTGAGAAGGTCGATGAGGTGATACTCATGACTAAACGCATTGTGAGCGCGATCTTTGATGCGCTGAAGATCCTTCTGATAGTTGACCTTAGCGTCGAACTGACGGTTCTTATAGACGTACTTCTCGTCCTTGATTTCCTGAGCATCAGAAGTCTCGCTGACAGCCTCTTCGTGCTCCTTCTTGAGGCGCTCAAGAGCAGCAGCGTAATTCTGCTTAGCCTGCTCCTTCTCTACGACACAGCTTGCCTTAACTGGCTCAAGATACTTGCTCTTGTAGTGCTCCTTGAGATAAGCCTCGGCCTCTGCAATAAGCTTGGAGACTTGAGCGCTGTTCTCGGACTCAACCTTCTTTGCAAGCTCCAGCTCAGCCTTGTAGCCCTCAATAAGCGTGTTGCGCTCTTCGGCAGAGATAGACTTATCGCGCTTTGTTGATTCAATAGCGCTCAGTGTTGAAATTACTTTGTTGGTACCATTTGCGCGAAGCTCATCAATCTGAGCCTGAATGGAACCAATCTTCTGATCAATAGGCTTTAGCAGCTCTTTTTCCTGCTCGGCCGTCAGAACAGATCCACCTGTTTTTGGCATTTGTATCATCCTCTCCTACAGGTACTTTGCGCTGAGGCGCAGGAGTTCTTCTTGATTTGTCTCGTTGGTATTGACGATGCCCGAGAGTCTGCCGTTGGACATAACGCCAATACGGTTGGTAATTCCCAAAATCTCTGGCATTTCCGAAGAGACTACGATAATAGTGGTACCGCTCTTAGCCATGTCAATAATGAGCTGGTAGATCTCATATTTAGCACCAACATCAATACCACGAGTAGGCTCGTCCATCAGGAAAACCTGAGGATAGCGCTCGAGCCACTTACCAAAAATGACCTTCTGCTGGTTGCCGCCAGAAAGACTTGAAATCAAATCTGATGGACCCTGAGCCTTGGTGTTCATAACCTTGAGCTCGTTGACGGTAGCCTTAGTCATCTTAGGATCAGAAAGGATTGGACCAGACTTGTACTGGTTCAAGTTTGCAATGGTTGTGTTAAACGTCAAATCGCCCTTAAGGAATAGGCCGTTTGCTTTACGCTCCTCGGTAATCATGGCAAAGCCGTGATCCATTGCCTCTGCAGCTGTCGAGAAGTTCATAAGGTGTCCGTTGACGTAGACACGACCTGCTGCTCTGGTTCTTACACCAAAGATTGTCTCGAGAAGCTCAGTTCTACCAGCGCCGACAAGACCATACAGTCCAAAGATCTCACCCTTCTTTACGTCGAAGGTGACGTCTTGCAGGTATGGCTCGTATTTAGTTGAAAGGTGCTGAATAGAAAGATACGTCTTACCAGGTGTGTTAGTGACATCTGGGAAGCGATTCTCAAGTGAGCGGCCAACCATTGCAGAGATAAGTTCGTTCATGTTGGTCTCATTAGAGCGCTTGGTCATAACAAGCTTACCGTCACGAAGAACTGAAATGTCGTCGCAAATCTCAAAAATCTCATCCATCTTGTGAGAGATGTAGACCAGTGAAATTCCCTGCTCTTTGAGCATACGAATCATCTCAAAGAGTTTCTCGACCTCTTGAGTCATAAGCGAAGAAGTAGGCTCATCAAGAACAATAATCTTAGCGTTGTAAGAAATTGCCTTTGCAATCTCACACATCTGACGCTGAGATACTGACATGTTCTTCATAGGCTGTGTCAGGTCTACAGTCATACCAAGACGCCTGAAGAGCTCATTAGCTTCTTTTTTCATACGTCCTTCGTCGACAACACCCATTGCATTGACGGGATAGCGACCAAGGAACAAGTTATCTACAACATTTCTATCGAGGCACTGGTTAAGCTCCTGGTGAACCATAGCGACACCATTCTCAAGTGCGTCTTTTGGTCCGGAGAAATTAACCTCTTTGCCGTCAAGAAATATCTTGCCTTCATCTTTTTGATACGTACCAAACAGGCACTTCATCATGGTAGATTTGCCTGCGCCGTTCTCTCCCATAAGACCCATAACGGTTCCACGGCGTACGTTCATTGAAATATGATCCAGAACACGGTTACGTCCAAAGGACTTGCTCATTCCATCAATTGTTAGAACGATATCGTTTTCTGTATCTGCCATGTAATCACCCCTTATCTCGCTAAGTTATTGCGCTTATTCGCGAGAACACCGGAGGAGAGCAGGTGTCTCCCCTCCGGTATTGTTTCGTGCTATCGACTACTTAATTACTTAAGCAGCTGGGTATAGGAAGAACCGTTGTCGGTCTTAACCATGTTGAATGCAAATGCATCGTACTCGTCAGGGTTGCCAAGACGGTTGGTAATGTTGGACTCAGTCTGGCCATCGCCTGCGATGAACTCAACGTTGAGGTTGAGCAGTGGAGCATACTTCTTGAGCAGTGGTACATAGGTTGAACCAAGGAAGTTGTCGCCAGAGTTGTAGGTGTTGAGCCAAACCTTCTTCTCTGGGTGCTTGTCTGCGCTCAGCTGCTTAGAAGCCTCTGGATAAGTAGTGGTTGCGTCAAGGTTGTCCTTGTAGTTCTCAGCGGTAACTGCAAGGTTGAGAGCGTAGTAAGAACGCTGCTCTGCAACATACTTGTAGTCCTTGGAGTCAATCTTGTTGCCAGCATCGTCTGCGGACTCAATGCCGGTGTTGATATCAGCGCCGTCAAGAGCGTTGCGGAGCAGACGGAGAGTCAGGTAAGCCTGAACATCTGGGTGCTGGGAAATGGTGCCTGCATAGCCGTCAGCAATAGCTGCAACAGCGTCAGAGTTAGCGTCGTAACCAAAGGTTGGGACCTTCTGAGCCTTTGACCATGCATTGAAGATGGACATGCCCATACCGTCGTTGTTAGAAACAACAACATCAATCTGATCGCCGAAGGAAGAAGACCAAGCAGCAATTGCGTTACCAGCGGTTGCAGCATCCCATGTTGCACCAGCGGTGTTCTTCATCTCCTGAGAAGCAAGCTCACGGATGGTATAGGACTTGCCGCCGACCTCAAGCTTGCCGTCCTGAACAACAGAAGCGGAGCCATCGGTGTTGGTGCCTACTGGATCGGAAATAATCTTGCCGTCCTTCTCGATGCCAGTACCAAGTGCCTTACGGACACCACGAGTACGAGCGATAGAGTCGTTGTGACCAATGTCACCAATTGCAAGAACGTAACCAATGATGCCATCCTTGTTGCGATCAAGCTCAGCTGCGTGAGCCTTGATGTAATCAAGAACCATCTGGCCCTGAAGCTCTGCACCCTGAACTGCATCAAAGCCAACGTAATAGGTGTCTTTGTTGAAGTTAAGAGTGTTTGTATCAAGCTCACCAGTGGAGCTGTTGGAAGGCTGGCGGTTAAAGAAGACAACAGGCTTATCCTTGTTCTCTACCTTTGCATCTTTAGCGCCTTCCTCTTTTTTCTCGCTAGGTGCGCAAGCTGCAAGAACGCTAGATCCACCAACGCTAAGAACGCCTAGACCACAGAACTTTAGAAAACTGCGACGAGACACATCCATAGTAGTGACCTTTCTCATTTGTTATGCCTTTTGCATAACACTGACCTTAATGAGTACGTTAACAAATCTCATCACAGCTCTTTGTGAGATGTCGCTCAACGGTTGCAGAAATACCGTAAGCGTTATGTTTTGTACCTTTTACGGTATCAATTTTGAAGTTTTTGAGGATAAATAAAGAAAAACCGGTCAAATGACCAAATTGGCGAGAAAATCGTCCTCTTCAAATCTATGAATAAAAATCTGCCTAATGCGAGAAAAGCAGAACGGTTCTTTAAACAAAAAAGACCAGGCATTGCCTGGTCTTGAAAATTCTGGCTCCCCGAGCAGGATTTGAACCTGCGACACGCTGATTAACAGTCAGCTGCGCTACCGCTGCGCCATCGGGGAATATGTGTGCTTCTCAGCGGTGTTTAAGTATAGAGAGACATTCCAAACCATGCAAGCATTATTTAGAAAAAATTTATTCAAATTCCTCTTGCAAAATTTCACACACCTAAACCAAGAAGCTACTCCTCCATGTAGTCCTTAAGACGACCGGACCTAGAAGGATGACGAAGCTTTGCCAAGGTCTTGGACTCAATCTGACGAATACGCTCACGCGTAACGCCAAACTCCTTGCCTACCTCTTCAAGGGTACGAGGATGACCGTCCTCAAGACCAAAGCGGAACTTAATAACCTTACGCTCACGATCAGCAAGGCCGTCAAGAACCTGCTCAAGCTGCTCACGAAGCATTGAATCAGAAGCTGCATCTGGTGGAGCAACAGCTGAAGAGTCCTCAATAAAGTCTCCAAGCTGGGAATCTTCTTCTTCACCAATAGGCGTCTCAAGAGAGACGGGCTCCTGGCTAATCTTCTGAATCTCGCGGACGCGATCAGGAGACATACCCATTTCTGCGCCAATCTCTTCTGGAGAAGGATCTCTACCAAGATCTTGCAGAAGCTGACGCTGAACACGGATAAGCTTATTGATGGTCTCTACCATGTGAACAGGAATACGAATGGTACGAGCCTGGTCCGCAATAGCACGGGTAATTGCCTGGCGAATCCACCATGTAGCATATGTTGAGAACTTAAAGCCCTTGGTGTAGTCGAACTTCTCGACAGCACGAATAAGGCCCAGGTTACCTTCCTGGATAAGATCGAGGAACAGCATGCCACGGCCAACATAGCGCTTAGCAATTGAGACGACAAGACGAAGGTTTGCAGAGATAAGCTGCTGCTTAGCGTCAAGTCCTACGGACTCAATACGCATGAGGCGGCGCTGCTCTGCACGGTTGAGCTCGATGAGGCCATCCTCAAAGTCCTCCAGCTTCTGGGAAGCCGCAGTACCTGCCTCAATCTTCATAGCAAGGTGAACCTCTTCTGATGCAGTAAGCAGGTCTACCTTACCAATCTCTTTAAGATACATGCGGACAGGATCGCCGGTAAGCATAACCGTGGTGGTATCTGAGCGACGAGCACGAGCGCGAGAAGAACGTTTTGGCTTAGAGACTTTTGCCTTAGAAACAGAGCGGAGAGCCTCTTTGACCTCACGTGCCTCATTTACGGCATCAAAATCTTCATCATCTTCATCTTCAAAATCAGATGAGTCATCCATGTCATCATCGGATGAAAAATCATCCTCTACAGTGTCATCTTCAATGGCGAAAGAAACGGTTGCTTCAGATGCGGTAGTAATCTCTACACCTTTAACGCGCAGCGAATCGTACAGATCAGAAAGCTCATCATCGTTAACGTCAACGTCACGAATGGCAACCTGAATATCGTCTTCGCTGATACTACCGTTAGACTTTGAAGAACTTACCAGATCATCAACAATTTTAGTAAGCTCATCTGAGAGTTTGACCTCTTCATTTGCCTTTTTTGCAGCCACAAATATCCTTTCGATAGATTAGCGCAAATCTTTATACCCAAAAGTTTCTCTACCTAATCAAACTACTCATTTTAATTTATAAAAAATCAGATGAGTAGCATCCCCATAAAATGAGTATTTTCTACTGCCCCGAAGTAAGCCTCTTGCCTAGCTCAAGCGCTCGTGTCTGAAGTTCCTGCGCAGCAGCAAGTTGCTCTTCAGCAAGTGTTCCGCTTGAAGACTCCCCTGCATAAGAACTGGAGCGCAGATTTGATCGAATTTCTCGCAATTTACGCTGTACCGAGTAGTAGTCAACAGTGTCCACAATAAACTCAAGCGAGCGACGTGTATCAGAGTTGCCCTCAGATATCACGCGACCAGAAGAAAGAATAGCTGCCGCATTTGGCTCAACAGCCGCAGCCGCGGCAACAACCTGCGCTGGCGTAGCGCCCTCTGGAGTAGCAAGCATGGCCCATGCCATGGTTTGATGACGAGCATCGGCCCAGACAAAGTCTGCAATACGGTCTTGATACTCTCGCACTAAAGACAAGTTTGTTGCCATAGCACTTAAGAGCTCAAGCTCTGAGTTAACCTGCCTGCGATCTTCTGCGGAGAGACCCTGTGAGCCTCGTGATTCATACGTATCAGCAGAAATGCTATACGATGATGGATTATCATACGGAGACACCTCGTCATACGGTGGAACATCATCGTATGAGAAACCTTCAGCATAAGCTGGAGTTTTAGCGGCTGAGTTATACGAAGAGGTGTGAGCACTCTTCTGAGGCTGTTTGCGCGGCATCTTTGAAGTGCGTGAATCTGTAGCGTCATCTTGAATAGGCGCGGCCTTAATTGCGCGCTTTGCTTCCTCGACATCAATATGAAGTAAATCGGACACACGAAGTGCATACTCGCTCAGCAGCACCGATGTCTTGAGCGGGGCCAACAGAGACGCTAAAGCCTCAAGCGCTTTGACTCGACCACCAGGTACAGAAAGATCAAACTGAGCTGTTGTGGCATCAAAGACAAAGTCCATAAGCGGGCGAGCTGCATCTAAGATAGGACGTAGCTTATCTGCACCTGATTCGGCGAGAAACTCCATGGGATCCTGGTTATTTGGCAAAACAACACAAAGAAACGCAGCGGTTGTTTTATCGATAAATTTAATAGCACGAGCAGCAGCATGTTGACCCGCAGCATCACCGTCAAACATGCAAATGATTTTGCGAGCACGCTGGCGATCGATGAGTTTGACGTGCTCAGACGTAAATGCAGTGCCTAAAGCTGCCACAGTGTTGGTAAAACCAGCCTCATGCATGGCAATAACGTCAGTGTAGCCCTCGCAAATAATGGCCTCGGACTGGGCAGCAATAGTCTCTTTTGCAACATCGTAGGCAAAGAGGTGTTTACCTTTATTAAAGACAGAAGTGTCCCTGGTATTAAGGTACTTAGGAGCGTTTTCTACCTTTTTAGTAATTCGACCGCCAAAAGCAATAGTTCTTCCCTGCTCATCATGAATAGGAAACATCACTCGATCATAGAACCAGTCGCTGATGCGACCGTTACGCTCGACAGCAAGGTTTGCAGCAATCATCTCTTGCGTGGTATAGCCACATTTACGCAGATGCGCTACAAGCGCACCTCTACCAGGAGCATATCCCAGCTTCCAGCGTTTGCATACAGCCGCTCCAAAACCGCGACCAGAGAGATATGCACGCGCCGTCTCAGGACCTTCTCCCCTTCCGCGCATAAGCATGGAGTGGAAGTAATTCTCGGCCTCGGTAAGGCACTCAATTAAGCGATTCTTGCGGGGGCCCTTAGAAACATGAGCCTCTTCTGTAAGGGTAATTCCGGCTTTATCGGCAAGATATCTGATAGCGTCAGGAAAATCTAGATTTTCTCGCTTCATGACATAGCTAAAGACGTCTCCACCTTCGGAGCAAGCGCCAAAGCAGTGCCAGAGACCCGTAGAAGGATTTATCTTGAATGAAGGGCTTTTTTCTTGGTGGAAAGGACAGCACCCCCAATAGTCCTGACCTCGGGGTTTTAGCTCAACTGTCTCGGAAACAAGCGTGACAAAATCCGTGGCTTGTCTTACGCGCTCTTTATCTTCGTCAGTTATCATCTTCCACCTCCCCGCTTCCTAAGTTATATGAAGTCGTACCCAGATTCTGGGCTACCCAATCTATATTTCCACGAACGGCACACTTGAGCTCTTCAAGCGAATCAAATTTTTTAGATTCTCTCAGTCTCTTCACAAATACCGTTTGAACCTGCGAATCATATAAGTTGCCGCTAAAACCTAGGAGGTTAGCTTCAAGTAAAGGTCCTGTTTGAGACTGAAATGACGGAGCTTTTCCCACATTAACCGCAGCGGGCCATGCTGTTGCGCCATGAACCACATAGCACGCATACACGCCATCTTGAGGAATGCAATTACGCAGGTCGAGCGAAACATTTGCAGTTGGAAAACCAAAACCAGTACCCTGGCCTCGACCGTGTTTGACTACGCCACTCACAAAGTGCCAGCGGCCCAACAGGCTTGCTGCTTCCTCAACTTTACCCTGCTCAAGCAAGTCCCTAATACGAGTTGCAGAGATTTTCTGTCCGCCTGAGCAAAAGAGCTCATGGGCGTGAACTTCAAAGCCATGCTTATGCCCAAGCGAGGTGAGCAACGCGCTTCCTTCAGCTCCTTGTGCGCCCAAACCAAAGTCAGAACCCACATGAACGGACACAGCCGAAACACTTGGAAGTAGCTTGTCCTCAACGTATTGCGTAGCGCTCAATGCCGCAAACTCGCGGGTAAAGTGGTGCACCAAGATGCCATCCACTCCCCATGCAGCAAGTGCACGAAGTCTATCTTCTCCCGAGAGCAATCGCCGAGGAGATCCATCAAACAGCACCTCAACAGGGTCTGGTAAAAACGTCACAGCAACAAGTGGCACATTACGAGCTTCAGCGTCCTTTTTAGCGCTGGCGAGAAGCCCCTGGTGGCCCTCATGGAGGCCGTCAAAGACACCAAGCACGCACACGCAAGGCTGCCTGTAGCAGTCAGAACGCAGTGTATAGAAGTCTGCGTCACCAAGCTCACGTGGAGCCGGCAGATGACTTCCATACAAAACGGATTCTCTTATGCGTTCTACCTTGTTCACGTACGTCCTTACTTACACAAAATGCCTTGAGAGAAGTTAGTCTGACAGACAAGGCATGAACCCTGCCTTGTCCAAATTCCTACGAGAGCTTCATTCCACACAAGGCTGACCAGCGAGTTATTAGCAATCTCAGAAAGATCTTCCGGAATACCAAAACGTTTTCCAACCTCAACACACATGTATTCTGCTGCAGTCAACCTGTGCACAGGGTATCCCAGAACCTCAGTTGGATTGAGGCGTTTAGCTTCAAGCACCTGAGCTGGGCTTTGTTCAAGCTCTTCTAATAAAGCGCAGCTCCCAAGTGTGATTGGACCAGAGAACGTCCTTCTCAAGCCACTAATATGAGCCTCTGTTCCAAGAGACTGACCAAGGTCTCGAGCAATACTTCTAATGTAGGTACCTTTTGAAACGTCAAAAGCAACCGTCCATACCAGTGATTCATCCGTAGTAGAAGGTTTGCGCACCGCCAAAAGCGTAGCGTCGTAAATAGAGACTCTACGAGCCGCAAGCTCAGGTGTCTTACCTTCACGAACAAGCTGATAAGCGCGTTTGCCATCAACAGAGATTGCAGAAACTGCAGGTGGAAGCTGGTCTACAGTGCCAATCAGCTTTGCGCATGCAGCGCGAGCAAACTCTTCATCGCGCAACTCTACAGGTACTGACGACGTGGCCACCACCTCACCGTCTGCGTCATCAGTTGAGGTGCGAGCTCCAAACGAAATGTCGGCTACATACCCCTTGCGGTCAAGCGTCAGAAGCCCCAACAGCTTTGTAGCAAGGCCAATGCCCACTACCAGCACGCCGCTTGCATTTGGATCCAAAGTGCCTGCATGCCCCACGCGTTTCTCGCCAAATGCACGGCGAACACGAGAAACCACGTCATGGCTGGTCAGCCCAAGCGGTTTGTCAACAGCAATAAGTGCGTTAATTCCACTAGCTCCTCGCTTCACCTATGACTCCTTGTCAAGGGCGAGAAGATCGATGAGCAGCGGGACTATCTGGGTAAACACATCGTCAATGGTGCCTTCAGCGGTAAAGCCGGCAGCAGCAGTGTGTCCACCGCCACCCATTTGACGAGCTACGCCAGAAATATCTAGCTGAGATTTGGAACGCAGGTTGCCACGAACTTTTCCGCCATCAACCTCTTTGAGGAAGAGGGCAATTTCAGTTCCCTCAACACAGCGCACAACATCTACCAGGCCATCCATCTCTGCCAGAGGAACACCTGATGCAGAAAGATCTGCGGTAGTAACGTAGCTATAGGCAACGCGACCCTCACCAAAGGTGCGAATACGACCCATAACCTTTGCGGCAAGATGAAGATAGGCCAAGCGATCACTCTGGTAGACATGAAGCGCAATCTGAGATGGAGAAGCACCTGCTTCCACCAGCAAACTTGCTACCTCAAAAGCCTCGCCGTCAGCGTTTTGGTACTGGAAACGACCAGTATCAGTTACCAGCGCACACATGAGACATTGCGCCTCAGATGGAATAAGTTCTGCACCTAAATGACAGGCAAACTCGGTGATAATGACGCCAGTTGCCGCCGCATCAGGACGCACGAGTCCTGCATTCCAATACACGTTGTTATAAGGGTGATGGTCAAGCACTGCTACCGTCTTGGAGCGCTCCATCAGCGCTTCTGCATCAGCCAAACGACCTGCAGTAGAAAGATCTACGCAGATAAAAAGATCTGGAGTTCCCTCGTACTTATTTGCAGGGACAAAGCTCTCAGTACCATCAAGAAACTTGTAAATGCGTGGTACTTCCCCATCAGCATCTGCCAAAAGATTGGTGACAGTTTTGCTAGGCCATCTTCTCTGAATAATGGAAGAAAGTGCTAATCCAGAGCCAATCGCATCTCCATCAGGAGAAGTATGTGCGCAAACAACGATTGACGAGGCCTGCTCAATCAGAGCTATAACCTCGTCAAACTCTGGACGACTGACTTTTGTATTCAGTGACGTCACTTACTTACGCCTCCTCGTCAGAATTCTCTTCATCAGAAGCTAGAGGGTATCCAAACTCGTCTTTCTCAACACCAAGCGTTGGTGGAACAACCTCAAGCGCCTGAGCAATACGCTCAGCCTCATCGGTGGTTGTATCAATTTTGAAATCAAGCTCAGGGGTTACACGCCAGTTCAGCGCATGACCCAAAAGCGAGCGAATCCTACCCTTTGCACGCTTGAGAGCTGCGAGGACCTTCTCGTAGCGATCAGGCTCACAGCTTACATAGGCGCGCATAAAGGACTTATCAACCGAGACCTCACAGCTTGTGACAGTCACAAGCTGGAGATCAGGGTCGGAAATTTCAAACAAAAGGATCCAGCTGAGCTTTTCTCGAGCAATCTCATTAGTACGACGAGAAAACTGATTCTGTTTCATGCTGTCCCTTCTTACTCGGTACGAGCCACCTGCTCAATGCGATAGCCCTCAAGCTGGTCGCCAGGCTTGATGTCCTGGAAGTTCTCAAGGCCAATACCGCATTCGTAGCCGGATTTAACGCTCTTAACGTCATCTTTGAAGCGCCTGAGCGATGCAATCTTTCCATCGTAGACAACAAAACCGTCACGGATGAGGCGGATGTTGTCGTCGCGAGAAATCTCGCCCTCAGAAATCATGCAGCCGGCAGCAATACCAACCTTAGGTACCTTGAAGGTATCGCGAACTTCAGCAACGCCAGTCTGGACTTCCTGCTCAGTTGGCTTAAGCATACCAATACGAGCAGCGTCAATCTCTTCGATTGCCTTGTAGATGACGCTATAGGTCCTAATCTCAACGCCTACGCGCTCTGCAGCAAGCTTAGCCTTTGCATCTGGACGGACACCAAAGCCAATGATAATTGCGTTGGATGCATCAGCGAGAACAACGTCTGTCTCGGTAATACCACCAACGGCAGAGTGGATGGTGCTGATACGAACCTCGGACTGGTCCATCTTGTCCAGGGAATCCTGGAGAGCCTCGATGGAGCCC
This sequence comes from uncultured Atopobiaceae bacterium, assembly GCA_963539685.1. Lineage (GTDB taxonomy): Bacteria > Actinomycetota > Coriobacteriia > Coriobacteriales > Atopobiaceae > Lancefieldella. The sequence continues at coordinate 41,189 of CAUTMX010000008.1, forward strand.
TGAACGTCAGCCTTGATGATGAGGTTGAGTTCCTTGACATCACGGTCAGCCATGGTGTCAAAGAGGTTCTCGAGGGTAACGTGCTTAACACGGTTCTGCTCTTCAATACGAGCCTTAAGGGCGCGCTGATCAGCAAGCTCACGGGCGTCGCGCTCCTCCTGGAAGACGCGGAACTCATCGCCTGCGCCAGGAACGGTTTGCAGACCAAGAATCTCAACTGCATCAGAAGGACCAGCGGTAGTAACTGCGTTGCCCTTAGGATCAAGCATTGCGCGGACGCGTCCAAATGCCATACCAGCAACAAGAGCGTCGCCGATGTGGAGTGTACCACGTGTAACCAGAACAGTAGCAACAGAGCCGCGACCACGGTCAAGCTTAGCCTCAAGAACGTTACCAGACGCAAAGGTGTCTGGATTGGCCTTCAGCTCAAGGACATCTGCCTGCAAAAGAATAGTCTCGAGAAGATCGTCGATGCCCAAATTCTGCTTAGCGGAGATATCAACAAACATGTTCTGTCCGCCCCACTCCTCAGGAATAACACCGTACTCGGTGAGCTCCTGACGAACGCGGGTAGGATCTGCGCCTGGCTTATCAATCTTGTTGACTGCAACAACAATTGGAACACCAGCAGCCTTTGCGTGGTTAATAGACTCAATGGTCTGAGGCATAACGCCGTCGTCTGCAGCAACAATCAAGATGACAATATCGGTGACCTTTGCACCACGAGCACGCATTGCGGTAAAGGTCTCGTGACCTGGGGTATCGATGAAGGTAATCTCACGGCCGTTAATGGTGACCTGAGAAGCACCGATTGCCTGAGTAATGCCGCCAGCCTCGCCAGCTGCAACGCCAGTGTGACGGATTGCGTCCAGAAGTGATGTCTTACCGTGGTCAACGTGACCCATTACGGTAACTACTGGAGGACGTGGCTTCAAGTCCTTAGGATCATCGTAGAAGGTGAAGGAGTTCTCCTCCTCCTTGGACATGATCTTAATCTGGCGACCAAGGTCATCAGCAACAATCTCAATAAGCTCATCAGACATGGTCTCGGTAAGCGTCAAAGGATTGCCAAGCAGGAACAGGCGCTTAATAATGTCATTTGCAGGAACACCAAGAAGCTCAGCAAGTTCAGAGACAGTAGAGCCCTGAGGAACCTTTACAGTGTCAAGCTGGGAAATATCCTGGTCATTTGCAAGTGCTTCCTCAATACGCTGCTCCATAGCAGCCTCTGCAGCCTGCTTCTGACGACGCTCTTTGCGCTTTTTACGGCGGCCAGTAGACTCACGGCTTGCCTCTTCAATAGCAACGCGAGCCTCATCCAAAACGCGGCTTCTGTTGTAAGCCTCAGCCTCACGCGCCATACGGCTATAACGGTCTTCTCCGTCATCTCCACTGCGACGATTCTTCTTGCGCTTGCCGTTTGGACGCTCATCAGACAGGGAAGCGTCATCGCGCTCATTCTTGAAGTTATGACGAGAAGGAGCACCACTTGCCTCGCTTGCATTAGCGCGAGCGTGGTTTCTAGGTCCCTTCTCAGCCTTCTTCTGAGCAGCGGACTCCGCTGCCTGCTGCTTCAATACCTCTTCCTGCTGAGCAATCTGGTCAAGCAGGTTATTGAAGGAAGGAGCAGCCTTAGGAGCGGTATCCTTTACCCGGTTACGCTCGGCCTCTTCAGCCTCAAGACGCTTCTTCTCCTCCTCAGCGCGGCGGCGCTCCTCTTCTTTCTTGCGAGCAGCCTCCTCTTTTGCGCGCTTCTTCTCTTCCTCTGCACGCTCAGCCTCACGCCTTGCCTCTGCAGCAAGTCGCTCAGCCTCTGCTGCCTCTGCAGCAGCCTTTGCCTCTTTGGCAGCAGCCTCTTCCTCAGCAGCCTTCTGAGCTGCAATTTCAGCGGCACGAGCCTCCATAATAGGCTGGAGTTTCTTACGAACAATAGAGATATATGCATCTTCAAGCGTAGAAGAAGCGGACTTTGCAGGAATCTTCATGTCCGCAAGGTGCTCGAGCAATTCCTTGCTCTGCATACCATATTCTTTGGCAAGGTCATGTACACGCATTTTTGCCATATATGAAAACCTTCCGGTTGACGGGATAGTTACGGGTAGTTGACTAGATCAGTGAGTCTGGATCAGAAGAAATCTCTGCATTCTCCATGTCATCATGAATGCCGCAGAAATCAGAACCAGGTCTTGCCATATTGCGGCAAGGAGTTCCGTTAGGGCTCACATACTTGCAACGATGAGCAATCTCTTCCTCGTCAACAGTCTCTTCAACAACCTCAGGAAGGTTGTTCAGAATACTTGCAGCAAGGGATTCGTTCTTGATGTCAATGTGAAGACCAGTTAGGCGAGCAGCAAGGCGAGCATTCTGGCCCTCTTTACCAATAGCCAAAGACAGCTGGTCATCAGGGACAATAACGGTTGCGTGTCCCGTAGCGCCATCAACAATAACGCGAGAAACACGTGCAGGTGAAAGTGCAGATGCAACGCAACGAGCAGCATCGTCAAACCAAGGCACAACGTCAACGCGCTCTCCACGGAGCTCAGAAACTACGGTGCGAACACGGCTGCCCTTAGGACCAACGCAAGCACCAACTGGATCAAGGCGCTCATCAACGGAAGAGACAGCAATCTTAGAACGGACGCCAGCCTCACGAGCAATGGAGCGAATGCTTACAACACCGTCATAAACCTCTGGAACCTCAAGCTCAAAGAGGCGACGGATAAGATCTGGATGAGTACGAGAAACAACAATTGGTGGACGCTGACGCTCACCACGAACTGCTGGCTGAGTTGCATTAGGATCGCGCACGTCAACGATAATTGCCTTGATGCGCTGGTTGTGAAGGTAACGCTCTCCTGCTGGGCGCTCATCGCGCTCGTCAGGAAAACGACGCTGGTCAAAGTGTGGAAGCTCTGCCTCAACACCCTCACGAATCTTAATGATAGTGAAATCAGGAGTGGACTGAAGAACAGTACCAGTGATGATGTCACCAATACGACCGCGGAACTCATCATAAATCTGTGCGCGAGCAGCGTTGCGAACAAGCGTCTTAATCTCTGCCTTAGCATGCTGAGCAGCAATACGGCTGGTGTCTGGAGGAGTTACGTCTACCTCATCAAACTCTGTATACTCACCAGTCTCCTCGTCTGGCTCACCCTTTGGAACAAGCTCATAGACGTAGACACGGCCAGTTGCCCTATCAATGGTGACGCGAGCGCCAAAATCAAGATGGAGGACGTCAGCATAGCTTTTTGCCAGAGACTGCTCCAAACGATCCAGCAGATACAACTCATCGATGTGCTTCTCCTGGCAAAGCAACATCAAAGCTTCCATCATTTCAGATGCCATGAATAATCCTCTCTATCTACTTCTTGGCTGAGGCCGAGAAATCAAAAACTGGTTTAATAACGCACTTCTTTAACTCAGACAAATCAACAGTACAGACCTCATCTTCTGTCTGAATTGAGATAGTTGTACCCTCAATGCCCAAGAGTTTGCCCGTAAATTTACGGCGTCCCTCTGTGGCAGTAGTCTGAAGCTGAATCTCTTCTCCCGCAAAGCGCTCAAAGTCTTTTGCACGACGAAGTGGACGTGCCATTCCTGGAGAAGAAACCTCCAAGGTAAATGATGCTGGGAAAGGATCAAGCTCATCGATGGTATCTGAGATCCATGAAGTTTCTTGAGCAACCTCATCAAGAGAAATGGTCTCTGCTGTCTCATCATCATGGTCAATTCTTACTCTGACCACAGGATTCTTAGAAGAACCAACAATCTCAACATCAACAATATCAATGTGGTGATTGAGTGCAGCCTGCTCTAGTGCGGACAAGATTTTCTTTGTTGCACCTTCGTTTTGCATTTGACCTCCTCATCTACATACAGAAAGGAAGCGGGGTCAAAACTCAACCCCACTTCCAACTAATAACAACTACGTTTAGAGATATCTTACGAGATAAAGGGCTTCTCGTCAAGTGTTTTTGCTGTTAGGCAACGATATTCACAAGTCGGCCCTTAACAACAATGACTTTTCTAATCTCTTTACCCTCAAGCTGATCGGCAATTGCTTCAGTTGCGGCTGCAGTGAGCTCTTCCTCAGAAGCATCGGCAGAGACCTCAATGCGAGCACGGACCTTGCCCTTAAGCTGAACAGCAATTTCAACGGTATTGCTCTTTGCCTGCTCTGGGTCAAACTCTGGCCAAGGCTGGTGATAGACAGGTGTGTCTTTACCCAGAGCCTCGTGGCTGAGCTCCTCAGCCCAGTGAGGAATGATTGGAGCCAGCATGGCAACAACGTCATTAGCAACCTTGTAGCAAAGTGCTGCATCTCTGGACTCTGCAGGAACCTCGTTGATATAGGCACTTGCTGCGTTAACCAGCTCCATGACTGCAGAAATAGCAGTGTTGAACTGACCCTTATCAAACTCAGAGGTACAGCGGATTCCCATAGCGTTGAGGACGCGGTTGAGCTCAAGTGACTTGGGGTCCAGGGTGGTGTGGCCGAGTACGGCAGAAGCGTCAGCTGTACGAGAGAGCTCCCAAACTACACGCCATGCACGCTTGATAAAGCGATTTGCACCTGCAACGACCTTCTCGTCCCAGTCAAAATCCTTCTCTGGTGGAGCAACAAAGAGAATGGCAAGACGCATCGTATCTGCACCATAAGGCTCAATGACAGAGCTTGGAGGTACCACGTTACCCTTTGACTTTGACATGGTGTCGCCGTGCTCATCCTTGACCATGCCCTGAGTCATCAGGTTCTTAAATGGCTCGTCGATGTCAATCATGCCCAGGTCACGGAGGACCTTAGTAAAGAAGCGAGAATACAGAAGGTGCAGAATTGCGTGCTCAATGCCACCAATGTAGTTATCTACCGGCATCCAACGGTCCACAGACTCTTTGGAGAAAGGAAGCTCGGTGTTGTGTGGATCGCAGTAGCGCAGATAGTACCAGCTGGAACAAGTAAAGGTATCCATGGTATCAGTGATGCGCTTTGCAGGCTTTCCGCACTGAGGACAGGTGGTCTCTACAAACTCCTTGCACTCAGCAAGCGTGTCTCCTGCTGCCAGATCAAGATTATCTGGAAGCATGACAGGAAGCTGATCATAAGGAACAGGAACGTCACCGCAGCAATCGCAGTGAATCATAGGAATTGGATTGCCCCAATAGCGTTGCCTGGAAATGAGCCAGTCACGAAGACGGAACTGGACAGTTCTACGACCAACGTTGTGCTCAGTCAGATAAGCAACAACAGCCTCTTCTGCCTCGGAGTGTTTACCGCCACGAAGACCGGTAAAAGGGCCGGACTGGACGAGAATACCTACGGTATCCATTGGTCCGTCCCAGTCAACAGAGGTTACCTTGTAATCAGAAACTCCCTTGAGCTCCTCATAGATATCAGTTCCCTCTTCACAGATGATAGGAACAATAGGCAGGTCGTACTTCTTTGCAAAGTCAAAGTCGCGTTTATCGCCTGATGGAACACCCATAACAGCGCCAGTACCATAGTCGAGAAGGACGTAGTCGGCAACCCAAATTGGTACGGTCTGTCCGGTGACAGGGTTAATTGCGTAACGGCCGGTGAATACACCGTGTTTCTCGCGATCTGTGCCCTGGCGGTCAATGGAAGAAACCTTTACGGCTTCCTCATGAAGAACGTCAAAAGCAGCCTTGTACTCTGAATCCCCTACCAGCTCAGCTGCAAGCTTAGACTCTGGTGGAAGTAGCATGAAGGTGCAGCCGTAAATGGTATCTGCACGAGTGGTAAAGACAGTCATCTTGGTATCAGTTGGTGTGACACCATCAGTATCTGCCAAGGTAAAGTCAATTTCTGCACCCTCGGAGCGACCAATCCAGTTTGCCTGCATGGCACGAACACGCTCTGGCCAGCCCTCAAGCTGATCAAGGTCGTCGAGGAGCTCCTGAGCGTAATCAGTGATGCGCAGGTACCACTGAGAAAGCTCGCGTTTCTCTGGAACCGCGCCACAGCGCCAGCACTTACCGTTAACTACCTGCTCGTTTGCAAGAACAGTTTTGTCATTAGGACACCAGTTAACAGGGCTTGTTGCACGATATACCAGGCCCTTCTCAAGCATCTTGAGGAAGATCCACTGACCCCACTTATAGTACTCAGGGTCACATGTGTTAAACATACGGTCTTTGTCGTAGGCAAAACCCATGCGGAACATGGTCTTTACAGCCTGGTCAATATTCTTATGGGTCCAGATAGAAGGCTGGGTATTGTGCTTAATAGCAGCGTTTTCTGCAGGAAGACCAAAAGCGTCAAAGCCCATTGGATGCAAAACATCAAAGCCACGCATGCGAGCCTGACGAGCCATAGCATCACCAATGGTGTAGTTACGAGCGTGACCCATATGAAGATCGCCCGAAGGATAAGGGAACATCTCTAGAACGTATTTTTTAGGCCTTGAGCTGTCCTCTTCCGTCTTGTAAAGATTCTGCTCTTCCCAGACACGCTGCCACTTAGTTTCAATGGCCTCAGCATCGTAAACAGGAAAATCACCTGTGTCTGAGACGTTCTGTACTTCCTCGTTTTTCACGAGTTCCCCTTTCTTATAGCGATGCGTCACCAAGCAAAATACTTGGTGACGCCAGTAGTCCATAAATCCTGTGAGCTACGAACGGAAATTGTAACTGACCTGCTGGTTTGAGTCTTTCAGCAAGACGTCGTGTGCGCCACCCTCAACAATTGAAGTTGAAGAGACAAGCGTAATCTTTGCCTTATCGCGAAGCTCAGGAATATCAAGAGCACCGCAGTTGCACATGGTGGACTTGACCTTCAAAAGCGATGCATCAACGCCATCCTTCAAAGGACCCGCGTATGGAACGTAAGAATCAACGCCCTCAACAAAGGAAAGACCGCGCTTGTTGCCGCCAAGGTCGTAGCGTTGCCAGTTACGAGCACGCGCAGAACCCTCGCCCCAGTACTCCTTCATATAAGAGCCGTTAACAATAACGCGGTCAGAAGGACTCTCATCAAAGCGAGCAAAGTAACGACCAAGCATCATGAAGTCAGAACCCATAGCAAGGGCCAAAGTCATATGATAGTCGTAGACAATTCCACCGTCAGAGCAGATTGGAATATAGATGCCAGTCTCCTCAAAGTACTCATCACGAGCACGAGCAACATCAATGACAGAGGTTGCCTGACCACGACCAATGCCCTTCTGCTCACGAGTGATGCAGATAGAACCGCCGCCAATACCAATCTTGATAAAGTCAGCGCCAGCCTCTGCTAAGAAGCGGAAGCCCTCAGCATCTACAACGTTACCTGCGCCAATCTTGACGGAATCACCGTAAGTTGCACGAACCCACTCAAGCGTGCGCTTCTGCCACTCGGAATAACCCTCAGAAGAGTCAATGCACAAAACATCAGCACCAGCCTCAACAAGCAGAGGAACACGAGTCTCATAGTCACGAGTATTAATACCAGCGCCAACCATGTAACGCTTAGAATCATCAAGAAGCTCATCTGGAGCAGACTTGTGGGAATCATAATCCTTGCGGAATACAAGGCTTACCAGGTGACCGTTCTTATCGACAATTGGAAGGGTGTTGAGCTTGTTGTCCCAGATAATGTCATTTGCCTCTTTAAGGGTCGTATCCTCAGCTGCGGTAATAAGCTTATCAGCTGGGGTCATAAACTCAGAAACAAGCTTAGAGCGATCATCGCGAGAAGGACGATAATCACGAGAGGTAACAATACCTACGAGCTTACCGCGAGAAGTGCCGTCATCAGTGACAGGCATGGTGGAGTGACCAGTCTTCTCTTTAAGGTCAAGCACCTCACCAAGGGTCATTTCTGGAGTAAGAGTTGAATCGGAGACAACAAAGCCTGCCTTGTAGCTCTTAACCTCGCGAACCATCTGAGCCTCATCCTCAGCGGACTGAGAGCCATAAATAAAGGCAATGCCGCCCTGCTGGGCCAAGGCAATTGCCAGACGAGGACCAGAAACTGACTGCATTACTGCAGAAACCATAGGAATGTTGAGCTCAATTGCGCTTTTCTCGCCACGTTTAAACTTAACAAGAGGAGTCTTCAAAGAAACATTTGCAGGGATATTCTCAGCTGATGAATAGCCAGGAACCAAAAGGTACTCAGAAAATGTGTGTGATTCGCCTTCGAAGAACTTTGCCATTGTTTTTGGCTCCCTCCTGACCTACCGGTCATGCTCAACGTGTTTTGGCATTGTACCACCAGTGGAGTTAATTATTTAATTTGAACTCCCACTTGAAGCAATAACATCCTCAAAGTTAACAGCAATGTCATGTTTTGTAGGAACCCACTCAACCTTTTTAAACAAAGCCGCAACGGTAATTGGGATATACGTCATCATAAAAATAGGGAACGTGAAGAGATTGGTAAAAATACGCCATTTCTTCTTTACATGGAAATGCTTGTACTCCGAGATGGTGGTAATAAGCGCCAGAATAAAGAAGACCACATACATCGAGAAGACCGTCATGACCAAAGATCCCACACTCATAGCAATCTCTGCGTCAGTAGCAACGAAGCCGTGGCTCAAATAGCCAACTAGCATGTAAGTACCATTAATAAAGGCTGAAAGCAGTGTCAAAATCATGCCTGGCGCAATAGTCATGAGCATATCGTATGAAGCAAACTGACCCTTAAAAATACCCTTAATAAGATCAAAACCATACGAGAAGAACACCTGATAGAAGCCTTTTGTCCAACGCATACGCTGTGTCCACGATGCCTTGAAGGTCAAAGGCTGCTCATCAAAGAATTCTGCAGGTGCATAGCCAATTTGAATATTGTGAGCACTGCAGAAGGTGGAGAATTGAATATCCTCGGTGAGGGTGTGGAAATCCCATCCATGCATACCTTTAATAATGCGAGAAGAAACCATCCAGCCGGAACCAGAAACAGCGCAGCTAGTACCCATCATCATACGGGCGTTATTCAAGAACTTTGCCTCGCGCATAAACCAGGTTGCGTATGCAGAGCTTACCCAGCTGGAATCAAAATTCTTTGAGTTTCTATAGCTAGTACAGACAAGATATCCTGCATCAAAAGCCTGGTTCATAATCTTCAGGTAGCTTGGAGAAACCAGATTATCAGCGTCCATAATAATGAAGGCCTCGTATTTGTCGCCGTACTCATTAAGAATGCGGTCAAATCCGTAATCCATAACCCAGCTCTTGCCTTTACGAGCAAGATCATTACGCTCCCAAGTAATTGCTCCGGCTTTTCTTGCTTCTTCAGCTGTTTTATCGGTACAAGCATCTGCAACAACAAAGACATCCATCAGCTCTCGAGGATAATCCTGAGAAAGAATGGATCTGACAAGATTGCCAATAACTGGCTCTTCATTGTGGGCGGCAATAAAGAAGGCATAGCGGTGCTGCTTTTTTGCCTCTGGAAGCTTTACCTCACCCTTAACTAAGACGCGAAGGATATACACGATCTGATAGAAGTATGCGAGTGTAAAGAAAAGCCAGATAATAAAGTTAAAAACAACGATTGGAGTGATACCGAGTCTGTTAAATTGCAATGGCATATATCCCTACGCTCCAAACTCAAGGCAAATATGTTTTATCAGCCAAAATCTCTCGATAAACAATTACCTTACAATCTTAGCGCAATGGAAGGGTCAAAGCGCCCATGCCTTTGAATCCATTTTTTCTCCCACATCAACGCACATGCAATTGGCCATCTTGGATATCGAGAAGAACGTCTGCTTCTTGATCAAGTTCATCAGAGTGCATAATCACCATGACAGTCCGCCTACCTTTGAGGTTGGTGAGATATTTACAAAGCCTCTGTGATGTTGGCGCATCTAAATTCTGTAGAGGTTCATCCAAAACAAGTGCCCCTTGTTTTCTGGATAGAGCTCTCAAAAGACCAATTTTTTGTCGCTCGCCCAAAGAAACGGACTCTTCTTTTCCGTCAAAAGCATGAGTCTCAAGAGAAGAGAAATCGAGCAAGTTGTAAACCGTACGATCAATCTTTTCTCCAAACATATTGTCAGCAAGGCTTCCTTCTACAAGAGGTACCGGACGAGCAAAACGAGAACAGTCTTTAAGATCATCCGAAAGCTCTATATCACCACTGAATAGCGATGGATCAGAGCAGCCTGCCAAAAGATCCACGAAAGAAGACTTGCCTGAGCCATTGGAACCTCTTACCACCACGAGAGATCCTTGTGGAATGCTGAGAGCTTGTGTATGGAAAAGTTCTGGACCTTCAAGAGTAGCTAAAAGAGTTCCCTCTCCTATCTTTGCAGCCGGTTTAAGTGAAGGGTTCCAAAGCTTCTCATAACCTGAAGGCTCTTGGGATTCTTTGAAAGTATTTTGTAGGCGCTCAAGATGAACTTTATTTGCTTTTACAAACATGATTGACTGAAAAAGTTCCGCTAAAGGATTCTGAATCAATGCGCAAAGTTGATATGAGATAAAAATATCTCCTACAGACGCAGCATGAATCTGATACATTTCAATGGTTAGGGCAAGCATAATAATCTGCAGTAGAGAGCACATACTGCTTGGAATCTTCTCATTCAATCCCTCATTAAACCGATATCTTTTTATGGAATCCAAGTACTTTGAACCGATGTCATGGTATCTCTCTTTATAAAAGACGTCAGCTCGAGCAATATTGATAGCTCTTTTATTTTCTACGATGCGTTTTGATTCGTTCAAATATCTATCTTGAGCTGGAATAATATTTCGCTGTAAATCAGCAATCCGCTTAGCTGGAACCCTTGTCACAAGAAATAAGATAGGAATATAGGTAAGCACTACGATGAAATATACATAATTGGTAATAAGAAGCGCTAATAAAATCACTACGATACATCCGACAGAACTCAAAATGGCAATATTCACAGCACTATACACAGATCCATACATGGTCGCAGAGCTGCTTAAAAGGTTCATGTAGTAGCCTTTTTCATGTTTTTTATAGACACGGGCCGGCATCGCAATAACCCTTTGTATAACCTGCGTAGTACAACTCATTCTTTGGATAATCGCCGCACGCACAGGAAACCATCCTTTAAATGTAAGAACAAGGACTGCTGATACGAGAGAAAGAAATAGAACCCCCACAAAAGCAATCGTTTTATCAGTCATCCAAGAGCCTTGAGAAACGGCACTCACTATTGAGCCTAAGGCCAAGCTCGTAGCTACAGAAAGAGCAGTTGATAATACTGATCCTACTATTAAAAAGATATTATTCTTTGTAATGACAAAAGATGAAGGTACTTGAAACTTGTATTTGGTTCGTGTATTCATTATTGTCTTTTCTCCCACATCAACGCACATGCAATTGGCCATCTTGGATATCGAGAAGAACGTCTGCTTCTTGATCAAGTTCATCAGAGTGCATAATCACCATGACAGTCCGCCTACCTTTGAGGTTGGTGAGATATTTACAAAGCCTCTGTGATGTTGGCGCATCTAAATTCTGTAGAGGTTCATCCAAAACAAGTGCCCCTTGTTTTCTGGATAGAGCTCTCAAAAGACCAATTTTTTGTCGCTCGCCCAAAGAAACGGACTCTTCTTTTCCGTCAAAAGCATGAGTCTCAAGAGAAGAGAAATCGAGCAAGTTGTAAACCGTACGATCAATCTTTTCTCCAAACATATTGTCAGCAAGGCTTCCTTCTACAAGAGGTACCGGACGAGCAAAACGAGAACAGTCTTTAAGATCATCCGAAAGCTCTATATCACCACTGAATAGCGATGGATCAGAGCAGCCTGCCAAAAGATCCACGAAAGAAGACTTGCCTGAGCCATTGGAACCTCTTACCACCACGAGAGATCCTTGTGGAATGCTGAGAGCTTGTGTATGGAAAAGTTCTGGACCTTCAAGAGTAGCTAAAAGAGTTCCCTCTCCTATCTTTACAGCTGGTTTAAGTGAAGAATTCCAAAGCTTCTCATAACCTGAAGGCTCTTGGGATTCTTTCTCATGCTCAAGATAAACATCAATATCCGCTTTTGCTGCAAGATATGAGCTTTTAACAGAACAAATCGTATCAAGCGGTTCGCTCAATACTGACAAAATCAGATAGGCGGCTAAAATCTCTCCAACACTCATCTGACCTATAGAAAGCAGCATAACACCTGTAATTATGGCTACGACTTGCGTGAAATTTGAAAGCGCTGATGGAAGGTTCTTTGATAAAGCAGTAAAAAAACTACTTCTTTTTACGTAGAGAAAATACTCATCATTAGCTGCCTCATAAGCATTTTCAAAATAGCTCTCTGCTCGTAGCACATTAATCGAGAACTTTTCCTCAATTATGCGCCTACCGATATCCAGCCAGCTTTCTCGTTTTTTCATTGACTCGGTCAAAATCTCATTTGTTTTCTTGCTCGGATAATCAATAATCCCCAAGTAAAAAGGAATATAAAGCAAGACAAGCAAACCAATCCATGGATTTACCGTAAATGCCACAATTGCCAAAACAACAACTGCTAAAAGACCACCTAAAAATTCAACACTTACTGCAATTTGAACACCACTGAAGACAAAGGCCGCCATAGTGACTACATTAAGATAGTGTCCGGTTTTCTTTTTTGGAAAAACACGAAGCGACATCTTTAAGAATTCCGATATCGCTACCTCAGAACTAGCAACCGCAGCTTCTAAATTGAGCTTTTGTGGAATCCAAACAGTGAGAAAAAAGCTTAAGCAAAGCGTTACAAGCGAAAGCAGCAACAACAGCCCTAGCTTTTGCCAAATACCGTCAGCAGCTTGCACATTAAGCATACTATCAATTAAATCGCCCGTAAAAATGCCCAGCATTGCAACAGCAATATATCCAATTGCCAAACCAAGGGCAGCTAGAAGCATATGTTTTCGTATAACAAATAAGTGAGAGAGACGATTATTCATACTCATCATCCCTTCCAAAACATTAATTACCTGCACTTGTAAAATAAACACTTAATGGACTCTTTAAGGTTAAAAGCGAATTTCTCGTATAAAATTGCGTTATCACCCTATAATTTGACGCAGGAAAATACCGTTGAAAGGCTGATTATGAGCGAAAAGCGACTAACTCAAGCACTTCAAAATATACTTGCCAATGGGAATTCTCTTGCTCAAGGTGACGCTTCAAATGTCATTTTGAGTGCACACTACGAAACAGAAGAGTCTGCTAACCCTCATATCAGAGGATTTTTTACACTCACTTCTGCTTTTGATTTAGCAAATTTAGGCCAATTTTCTACAAAACCTTATGGAGACGACATTGTGAGTCTCTCAATACTTGCTCGTAAAAACTATTTTGGAAGTTTTCTTTTCTTTCTAATGCCTTCATCAGAAGATTTCTTTACTTTTACTACAAACCTTATATCAAATAAAAATACACTGCCACAAAATATTCATCCAGCTGATATTGAACAAATCTATACACTTTATACTCAAATAATCATTACCTATTCCGAGAGAAAACCAAATTGGGAAGCTATTGTTACTTCCTTGCTTATAACGCTTATTACCTGCCTTTCTCCTGATGCTCACTATACATTCACTCCAGGTAACACTAATGAGACGGTCGCTCTTATCCTTAATGAAATTACTGCTCATTCAGAAAGTATTACACTTGCTAAACTTTCAGAAAAATACTCATATACACCAACTTATCTCTCTGAACTTCTCAGACAAAAATGTGGCAAAACTTTTTCTGAACTTGTATTAGAACAAAGAATGGAACGAGCAAAAACGCTGTTAATTCATACCAAATTGCCTGTCTCTACTATTTCTTCAATGATTGGCTATGGTGGAACAACAGAGTTTTATAGGAAATTTAAAGATTACTTTTCTCTTACACCACGTGAAATGAGAAGCGAAACTTTTTAGTCATATTACAACTGTGGGCAAATCTCATCTCCTACAGAAGTCCTTCCCATAGACATGGCGCTCTGAGAAATAAGGGCTTCTTGCAGGTCTTCTGGCAGCGTATCTGCAACTACGATATTCTCGCCCGTAAAGGGGTGCTCAAACTGAACATGCCAGGAGTGTAGAAACTGCCTGTTAAGGCCAAGATTAAGGCTCATATCTTTTTTACCATAGAGCTGATCACCGACAACTGGATGACCAATGTGGCGCATGTGAACTCTAATCTGGTGCGTGCGACCTGTGTAGAGATGGCATTCAAGAAGCGAGTAGCCCTCGCCTTTTCTGCCCGCTTCAAAGCGCTCAAGCGTTCTGAAGGTGGTAATGGCTTCTCGTGCGCCAGGCGCGTCTGATACGGTCATTTTGAGGCGGTCTCGCGTTGAGCGTGCAATACCCGTTTCAATGGTGCCAGAATCGTGGGCAACATAGCCTTGTACCAGCACAATGTAGCGGCGGTCAAGCACGCGCAGCCTAATGAGGTCCTGAAGGGCTTTCTGCGCCTCGTCAGACTTTGCTGCTAGCATAAGACCAGACGTATCCATATCAAGACGATGTACAATACCGGGACGTTCTTCTCCCTGAAGCATTCCTAGGTGCTCGTAGCCGCAGTGGGCTACCAGAGCGTTTGCCAGAGTATCATCAACGTGACCAGGAGATGGATGACATACTAGGCCAATCTGCTTGGAGAGCACTATGAGGTACTGGTCCTCAAAGCGAATATCAAGGGAAATATCTGGGTTTGGACGTAAAAGTCCCGTTTGAGGCTCTGCGTCTGGAAGCGATACCAAAAGTCTATCGCCCAGCATAAGTTTTTCTGACTTAGACGTAGCCAGCGTAGCGTTGATGGTTACTCTTCCCTCTTCTACCAGCTTGACGCAGGCACTTCTTGAAGGAAGTGTATCTTGAGCAGAAAGAAACGCATCTAATCTGACACCGTCTCCTTCTGGTCCAACCAGTATGTCAACAATACGCTCATTCATTGCCGCTACCCTGTTGCTGCTTTTTGTCCCAGATTATCCAGTACACAAAAGCAATAAGGATGCCGCAGGTCACGAAAATGTCCGCCACATTAAACACGGCAAAATTAATAAATGTTGTTGCAAAGAAATCAGTAACCTGACCATACAAAACACGGTCAATAGCGTTACCAATTCCGCCACCTGCGACGCCTCCCAAAAGTGCAATAAGTGGCAACGGGAGGTTCTTCTCGCGAACTACAAAGCCCACAAGAGCGGCAATAACCACAGCAGTAAGAGCTACAAAAAAGAGAGCGTTTCCAGAGCCCACAGAAAATGCCGCTCCGGTGTTGCTCACGTGGAATAGCTCCATAACGCCGGGGATAAACGGCACTGCAGTTCCCTCTGGAATTGAGGTTCTCACCCAGAGCTTAGTTACCTGGTCAAGCGCGCAGGCAACAGTGCCCGCCCCGCAGAGAACTGCAAGGCGGGTCACTAGCGTGTGAGTTGTATGTTGCTGCTGGTCAGTGTTCATTTACGCAACAACGTCGTGGCAGCGGTGGCAGAGGTGATCCTCGCCAAGCTCGCGATAATTCCAGCAACGGTCACAGCGCTCGCCGTTTGCAGGATAGACGCTTACGCTCAGCTCAGAGCCCTCGGAAACAGTGACCTCAGAGCAGACAAATGCCTCAGCAAAGTCAAGGCCAGCATGAGAAATGGATGCAGCCTGCTCAGCGGTAAGCGTAACTTCTGCACGTGTAGCCTGGGTGGTCTTCTCGGTAACTACGCCAGCCTCAAGAGCAGTCTCGTATGCCTTAGTGTATGCGGCGCGAGCATCAACCAGTACCTGATATGCAGGAAGCAGTGCAGTGTACTCGTCAGTGCTCATAGGAGCCTTATACCAGTCGAGAAGAGCTGCGTACTTCTGACCGTCACGCATAGACTCTGGCAGGAACTGCATAGCCTCGTCGGTGGTGTAAACCAGAATTGGCTGCAGGTCATGAACAAGCATGGAGAGAATCTCCGCCCAAACAGTCTGAGCGCTTCTGCGTGTTGCAGAATCTGCAGCATCGCAGTACATACGGTCCTTAGTTGCGTTCAAATAACCGTTGGAAAGCTCAATGATGTAATCGTAGAGGGTACGGAAGACGTTATTAAAGCGATATCCCTCGTAAGCCTCAGTGACTGCAGCATGAACCTCGCACATACGTGCAAGAACAAGACGGTCATACTCTTCAAGGTCCGCTACAGCAACTGCATCGGTAGCAGGATCAAACTGGCCCTCAAGCTCGCCAAGAAGGAAGCGCAGGGTGTTTCTGAACCTACGGTATGCATCGCCTACCTGGGAAAGAATGGCGTCATCGCAAGGAACGTCAGTTGAAGTGTCAACAGAAGCAACCCAAAGGCGTAGGACGTCTGCGCCACGTTCAGCACAAACGGCATTTGGATCAATGACATTGCCCAGAGACTTACTCATCTTGCGTCCCTGACCATCAAGCGTAAAGCCCTGTGAGACAACAGACTTGTAAGGAGCAACTCCATAAGCTCCAACAGAAGTCATGAGAGAACTCATGAACCAACCACGGTGCTGGTCGGAGCCCTCAAGATACATATCAGCTGGGAACTTAAGGTTTGGACGGTGTTTGCAAACAGCAGTGTGAGAAACACCAGAATCCCACCAAACGTCCAAAATATCCTTGTTTGCCTTGAGATTGTGGCCACCACACTTAGGACAGACGCAAGCATCTCCTAAATAGGTCTTAGGATCGTCGGTAAACCAAGCATCAGAGCCCTTCTCGCGGAAAAGCTTGATGACAGCGTCAAGTGTCTGGTCATTAATAACGGTTTCGCCGCAATCCTCGCAGGTGAAAGCAGGGATTGGAACACCCCAGTTGCGCTGCCTGGAAATGCACCAGTCAGGACGACCTTCAACCATAGAACCAATACGCTTTACCGCGTTTGCAGGATAGAACTTAACCTTTGTAAGCTCCTCTGCTGCCTGCTGACGCAGACCAGTCTTATCCATGGAGACAAACCACTGGCTTGTTGCGCGGAAGATAACAGGCTCTTTACAACGCCAGCAGTGTGGATAGCTGTGGGTAATCTCCTCTGCAAGAATGAGCGTACCACGGTCTTTGAGCCACTGAACAATGACAGGGTTAGCCTCATTGACCTCCATACCAGAGAAGGGGCCGCCAGTACCTTGGCCGTCGCCCTTGAAGAAGTGACCGTCGTCATCAACAGGCATGGTCTGTGGAATATCAAAACGAACACCAGCGTTGTAGTCGTCTACACCGTGGCCAGGTGCGGAGTGAACAACACCAGTACCATCGTCAAGGGTGACATACTCTGCATAAATAAACTTACCAGTGTTACCAAGATCACCAAAGATTGGCTGCTTGTACTCATTGCCTGCAAGCTCAACGCCAGTCTTCTTCCAAGTATTACCTTCTGCGTCCTGAGCAAGCTTCCAATCGGTATAACCAAACTTGGCAGCAGCTTTCTCTGCAAGAGCTTCAGCAACAATCTCTACGTGTCCATCAGGAAGCTCAAGAGCAACATAGTTAGCCTCAGGGTGCAGAATAACTGCCTCGTCTGCTGGCATAGTCCATGGAGTTGTAGTCCAGATGTCTACCCAAGTCTTACCTGCGTAAGCCTCAAGACCCTCAGGAACAGTAGTTAGCTCAAAGCGAACAAAGATTGCGGTAGAGGTGACATCGTGATACTCAATCTCTGCCTCAGAGAGAGCAGTGTGGTCATGAGTACACCAGTGAACAGGCTTGGTACCTCTATACACAGAGCCCTTGTCGTAGATTGCCTTGAAGATCTCAACATCAGTTGCGTCGTAATCGTTGACGTAAGTGAGATAAGGGTTATCCCACTCGCCCAAAACACCAAGGCGCTTAAAACCCTGACGCTGGGTATCTACCTGCTCAACCGCCATCTTGCGGCAGAGCTCACGGATCTTCTCGGTAGATAACTGATTGAACTTCTCTGTGCCAAGCATCTGCTCAACCTTGTGCTCGATTGGCTGACCGTGGCAGTCCCAACCAGGAACATAAGGGGTCTGGAAGCCTTGCATGGCCTTATAGCGGTTGATGATGTCCTTGGAAATCTTATTCTGTGCGTGACCCAGGTGAATTGGACCATTTGCATAAGGAGGTCCGTCATGAAGAACAAACTTGTCATGTCCCTCATTCTTCTTCATCAGGAGCTCATAGACGTTGTTTTGGTCCCAATCAGCCAAACGCTGAGGCTCGTTCTGCGCAAGTGATGCGCGCATAGGAAAGCCTGTGTTTGGCAGGTTGGTGGTCTTTTTGTACTCGTTTGCCATCAAGCACAACCTTTCTGGGCACAAATAAAGCGCCCGTCCCTCACAGCTGGGACGAAGCGCCACAATACACTTCGTTGTAACCACCCAGCGACGGATATGTCCGTTTACTCGGCTGGCCTGTCACGGCGACCATTTCCGGCAGCATCTACTAGTACAAAAACCTGTACGTTTGAACTGCAGCTCCGAGGTGATGTTCACACGGACGCAAATGCGGACTTCCACCAACTCCGCTCGCTTGAGATTTGCGCTACCCAGCTACTGTCCTCATCACAGCTTGTGTAAGTAATACTACCACGTCTTGCACTCATTGAACTAAGTAATACACACGCTTAAACCGTTTTTAACAAATTATGCGGAATCCAAATTTTAAATTTTTATAGAAATAAAAAATGTAGATTGGGTAAAACAATTCCAATATCTAAGTGAGCTCATATCACATTTGAGCCAAACAGGTAAAGGGACGTGTATGGCAAATAACGATAACAAGCACCGTAGATCTATGTCGATGCTACTCTATATTGCAGTAGCCATCTTTGTATATCTCCTGCTTAGCAACACATTATTACCTGGACTTCTGCGTCAACAGGTACAAACTGTCTCGTACAGTGAGTTCCTTAACAAGGTTGACAATAATGAAGTTACCAAGGTAGACCTTAATACAGGCAGCAGAAACATTAGGTTCACAACTGGCTCTGGAGATTCCGAGAAGATCTTTGAGACTACGCAGTTCCCCAATGATTCAACGCTGGTTCAGACGCTTAGAGATCACAAAGTTGATTTCTCGGCTTCTATTCCTGACAACTCTACGAATATGCTGCTCTATGCCCTTATTCAGTATGGAATCCCTCTTGTCATCTTCTTGGGCATTGGCTACTTTATCAACCGATCCCTTAAACGCGCCATGGGTGACGATGGTCCTTCCATGAACTTTGGCGGCGGCTTTGGAGGTCTTGGCGGCAATCTTGGTCGCTCAAGCGCCAAAGAAATCAAGGGAGAAGACACAGGCATTACGTTTAAAGACGTAGCTGGTCAAGAAGAGGCTAAAGAGTCTATGCAAGAGATTGTTAGCTTCCTTAAGACTCCTGATAAGTACAAAGAGATTGGTGCTCGCTGCCCTCGTGGCGCCTTGCTTGTAGGCCCTCCAGGTACTGGTAAGACCCTCATTGCTAAGGCAGTTGCTGGTGAAGCCGGCGTACCTTTCTTCCAAATTGCTGGCTCTGAGTTTGTTGAAATGTTTGTTGGACGCGGTGCTGCAAAAGTCCGTGACCTCTTCAAGCAGGCAAATGAAAAGGCTCCTTGCATCATCTTTATTGACGAGATTGATGCGGTTGGTAAGCGCCGTGATGCTTCTCTCAACTCCAACGATGAGCGTGAGCAAACCTTAAACCAACTGCTCTCTGAGATGGACGGCTTTGATAACCACAAGGGCATTGTTGTTCTTGCAGCAACCAACCGCCCTGAGACCTTGGACAAGGCACTTCTGCGTCCTGGCCGTTTTGACCGCCGTATTCCTGTTGAACTTCCAGACCTTAAGGGTCGTGAGGCAGTTCTTCAGATTCACGCTAATGATGTAAAGATGGAGCCAGGCGTTGACCTCTCTATCATTGCTAAGTCCACACCAGGCGCATCTGGCGCAGACCTTGCAAACATCATCAACGAGGCTGCTCTTCGCGCGGTTCGCTTTGGTCGTCGTCGTGTTACCACCGAAGACCTTGCTGAGTCCGTTGACGTTGTTATTGCCGGCGCTAAGAAGAAGAACACTGTTCTTTCTGAGCACGAGAAGGACGTTGTGGCTTATCACGAGACCGGCCATGCAATTGTTGGTGCCATCCAGAAAAACGATGCTCCTGTTACCAAGATCACCATTGTTCCTCGTACTGGCGGAGCTCTTGGCTTTACCATGCAGGTTGAGGATGATGAGCGTTATCTCATGAGCAAAAGCCAGGCAATGGATGAGATTGCTGTTCTCTGTGGTGGACGCGCAGCTGAAGAACTTATCTTTGGCGAGATGACCAATGGCGCTTCCAACGATATTGAGCGTGCAACAGCAATTGCTCGCGCTATGGTTACGCAGTACGGCATGTCTGACAAACTTGGCATGGTTACCCTCAGCCAGCAGCAAAGCCGTTATCTTGGTGGTGGCTCTTCCCTCACCTGCTCTGAGGCAACCGCTGAAGAGATCGATGCTGAAGTTAGACGCATTGTTGAAGAGGGACACCAGCGCGCACTCCAGACGCTTAAAGAGAACCGCTTTAAGCTGCATGAAATTGCTCACTACCTGCAGAAGAAAGAGACTATTACCGGCGAGGAGTTCATGAATATCCTCAAGCGCGAGAATACCTTTGCACCAGTAGTTGAGAACACCAATGAGGAAGGCTCCTCTACTTCTTCAGCAGAGTAACTTTGTCTCATAAGTAAAATTAAACGGCCGCCTATTCTGAACTACCTCCCATTTCTTGGACATAAGAAATGGGAGGCAGTTCACTCTCGTAGGTGGCCGTTTTTTGTACTGCGATTAAAGGCATTCCACAAAAGCTATCGAGCAAAAAGTTCCCAAAAAGCAACAGCAGATGACGCAGCAACATTGAGTGAATCTACCTGATGTGACATGGGGATGATGGTGGTACTGTCACAAGCCTTAATGGTTTTCTTATCAAGACCATAGCCTTCACTACCAAAGAATAGTGCAGCTTTTTTACCTTTTACCAGCTCTTTATTAAGAGGAACTGCAGAATCTGTGAGTGCAAGTGCACACGTAGTAAAAGAATGAGCTTTAAGCTTTTCAATAAGGTCCAGTGAAGTTGTCTCTTCATCCAAACGAGTCCAAGGTACCTTAAGGACCGTTCCCATAGAAACGCGCAGGACACGCCTTGAGAGATTGTCGGCGCACTTAGCAGTCAAGATAACAGCATCTACATTGAGGGCCGCAGCTGACCTAAAGACAGCGCCAACGTTGTTAACGTCAACTAAATCTTCTAGTACGGCAATATGCTTTGACGTGCTTAGAATCTCTTCTAGCAATGCACCTTGAGGTCTCCTCATGGCACAGAGCACTCCTCTATTCATCTTGTAGCCAATAAGCTGTGTAAGCTGCTCATCTGGAAGAATGAAAATAGGAACGTCATCTGACAAAGGATGGAACTTCTCGACAATTTGCAAAATATTATCTGTATGAGAAGTATTTGCAAGAAATGAAAGCGGCTTGCAGCCTGCGGCAAGCGCAGTCTCAATCACAAAATGTGACTCACAAATCATGACGCCGCGAGTTGGGTCAAGACGATTACGAAGCTGGTTATCAGTCAATCGAGCATACACATCAAGGCGGCTGTCGTCAGATGAATCTATGTGAATAACTGGATGTGTTGCCATAAATAACGTACCCCTCGCCTCTTGATAGACAGTATTCTCTCACTCTTGAGGCAAGAGTAACGTCATGTATTCCTAGATTACTTCTCTAGCAGTTTTTTCTTGAGGAAGAAGCTTAGAGAAACCAGTGAGACAGAGGAGCAGACAAGTGTGCCCTGAAGCGCAACCTGAGAATAATCTGCAGTATCAGGAAGCTGTGACTTCTTCTGAGCTTGCTGAGGCTCCTCAGGAGCGTGCGTCTCGGGTGTTTCTGGCGTAGTCTCAGGCTGCTTCACGTATACGTGAGTCCAATTTGCAGTAATGGCTGGCTGAGAAGTATCACTTGTGCCAATAACAAGATTGACTTTTAAATGCTGGTACGAATCAAAGTTATCTGGATCTGCAGATGTTGGGGTAAGCAGATATTCAATTCGATACTGACCAATAGGCAAGGTGTCATCTTGATATGAAGAATAAACAACATCCTTAAAGTGATTAGAGAAATAAATAGCATTGCCGTCGGCATCAACGACACGAGGTGTGCCATCTGGCATATAAGCCATATCGATAGTAAATTGACCATTCTCAAACAACTGAACATCGTAGGTATCATATCCAGGAGTCCTACTGATAGCAATATCACCATTGTGCGTAGCAGCACTAACAGGGAAAAGCTGTGTAATATCTTGCGATTGAATCTCAGCCATAAGGCGAGCTGTTACGGCATCAATATCCAATACTCGCCTTGTACCTGCGTCAACCGTGTGATCATAGTTGTAAGAAGAGATGGTAGCTGGCGCATCCTGAAGACCAGCGTCAATAGGCTTTAAGGTAGTTCCAGTATCAGAGACATATGCGGTGTGCGCGAGAGTGTAGTAATACGTAATATGCGTCACATACGTAGTTGGACGCGCAACATTACCATCACCATCATAACCAGCTGAAATCGTATAAGAATCCACTTCTTTGTGGTCAAGAATGTCATTACCCACTACCTCTGGAGCCTGGAACAGACCTTGTTTTTCAGTCTTATTTCCGTTGCTATCAACAAACGTTGTGAGGTTACGATCAATATTAGATACACCCACGTGCATGGTGTAAATGTAATAGAAGCCATGCTCTTGATCATACGAGAGCGTTTTTTCCAGCTTATACTGACCCATAGGCAAACTGGTATCAATAACAGCGGTATTATCCTGACCAACCGACCCTTGTGCCAGCTGACCATGAGCAATGTAAGAATTAACTCTGTCTCTGTGAGTCTGAATATCATTGTCTGAATCAAATTCAAACACTGGAAGCAAAATTCTACGATCAGTCACACCAGCAAGCTCTGGATGAGTCTGAATGTATGCATCTACAGCTGCATCATCTGTTGTATAGCTCAGAGAATCATCTGGCGAGAAAAGCGACGAGTCAAACTGTCCTCTATCTAAATAAACAAAATCGCTTACCTTGCTATAGTTTGGATGAGAATCAGGGTTAACTGCCTCATAAGGCTTAACTGGCTCAAGAGTATCAAACGATGTTGAATCGTTGCCAACAAGCGAAGCAAAATCAGAAGGAAGAAGCTCATATGATTTGACATCGGTATGCAGTAACAACTGATTAGTAGAATGAGAATTTGATTGGCTAGTTGAAGCAGTAGCTACAGCAATTTTAGGAAAAGCTGAAATGCATAAAAGAAGTACGGCAAGAGCAGTACAAACACATCTAATATTTTGCGTAGTACTATTGACTCTAGTTGATGACATACGCTATTACTCCCCCTGCAATTGAAAAATAATTATTTCTAAATGTCGTATATATTACTCCAGTTTTGTTCATCTCCTATAGAAAATAATTCCACGTAAGTTCCATAAAATATGTGGTGAATATGCACTACACTAAATGAATGTGTCTTTGACTCATTTGCAGAAAGTCTGTTTGTCAAAACACACTGATTTTTGCTATGTAACTTCGTTTTTATAAGGAGTGCTCCTTGGCTAAGCACTTTGCAAAAAGCTCTGCTTCTCATACCGCTAACCTACAACCTCTTTCTTCAGAGGAAGCTACAGAGAAAGCGCCTTCTCTTAAAGACTCAGTACCAAGCCTTGGCGATACTGATATGTACGTTGCTCTCAATGAAGAGCAGGTAAAAGCCAATCAGCTTAATGAGTCTTCACAATCAGCGGAAGCGCCAGAAGATCAGGCAGATGATCTAACTGTCATTGCTCCCCTTGATAGCGCAGAGCTTGGAGAAAAAGAAGAGGCCCCCGTTGTTCACAAGAAACATCAGTGGTGGAAGATACCTGTTGTACTCGTTGGTATTCTCGCCCTTGTGTATGTGGGTGGAGCAATCTTCTTTAACTTCTTCTTTATGCCTCAAACCAGCATTTATGGTAAGGACTACTCCTTAAAACCTGCTTCAGATTTACAAGCCTCTAGAGCAAACGAGGCCTCAAATTACTCCGTCCAAGTCTCTGGAAACGGCGTAGATTTAACCATCAAGGCATCCGACATTGATTTGACGTACGACGCAGCTGGATATGCTCACGATGCTATTAGCCAGCAGAATCCTTGGATGTGGCCACTGGAGCTTACTCGCAGCAGGTCCTTGAGCCCTCACGCTACCGCTTCGTATGATACAAGCAAGGCAGACGCACTCTTTAATCAAAGAATTGAGCAGGCAAAAGAATCTGCTCAAACTCTAGAGAACAATGGTATTACCTACGATAGCTCGGCTAAAAAGTTTATTTTTGCTGATGACGCTATTGCTACAAGACTATCTCTTGAGGGTGTCCATAAAGACTTGCAAACCGCTTTTGATAATCTGAGCACTACCGTACAGCTCGGCCCAGAAAGCCTCATGAGCGCAGAAGACCTTGATACTGCCTTGAAAACTGCTAATTCATACGTTGCTTCTGCAGTTGATTTAATGCTAGGCGATTCTGTTGCATATCAGCTTGATCAAGACACCATTGCTAGCTGGATTAAGTTTGATGAGAATCTCTCTATTTCATTTGATACAGACGCCATTACCAAATGGGTCAACGAGACACTTGCTCCTGCAGTAGATACTCGTGGAACTTCAAGAACGTATAAGCGCTGGGATGGAAAAGAATTCACTACAAAGGCTGCTGGTGCATACGGTTGGGTTATTGATAATGACGCTGCTGTAAAAGCTATCTCTGACGGTCTGTCAGCTGGTCAGGCAACAAAGATTGAATTGCCTACAAAACAGTCGGCCGATAAATTTACTAAACAGGGCGAGCAGGACTGGGGCGGTCGTTATATTGACGTTGACCTTACCACTCAGCATGCTGTTCTTTATGGTGATGATGGAACCATTCTTTGGGAAGCCGATGTAGTAACGGGTATCCCAGACGGACATCACAACACTCCAGAAGGAGTCTGGTA
>CAUTMX010000009.1:0-64995 GCA_963539685.1 uncultured Atopobiaceae bacterium
GACCCATGGGTCACTACCTTGTCTTTTGTTGTTGCACTAGCAATGAGAATTCAAGGGCAAAAGTTACAGATTCTTTGCAGAAATCAGGCGCGTAAAAGATAGACTACGTTGCCCTGAATTTTTGAGCCTGAAAGCTGCATCATGTCTGAGTAAATTTACTCAGACATGGCGAGAAAAACCGGCAAATAGCTCAGACATGGTGCACTTTTCAGGCAAATCGTTCAGACATGGCGAGAAAATCAGGCTCACAGCAGGCTCACTCCGGACTCATATATCCCATCTGGCGAGAAACCCGGTCCACTCCCAGCGTTTCCGCACAAGAAACCCGGTATCCACACGAAGTAGATACCGGGTAGAAATCACTTGCAACCTGTGACTGCACGCGGCGCTGACCTGCGGGTTTACCGTCATCGCGCGCCCGCTGTACGCGACGCTGACCTGCGAGGTTACCGCCGTCGAGTGCGGCGCTACGAGAGCAAAAACTCCCTGACGCGAGCCGCAATACCTTCGGCGTCCAGGCCAAAGTGCGAAAGCAGCACGTCGCCAGGAGCGGACGTTCCAAAGGTGCGCATACCAGCAAAGCGCATGGGCGTTGGTAGCTGCTCAGCCAGAAGCTCAGCAACTGCAGCTCCAAGGCCTGTTGCCACGTTGTGCTCCTCAACGGTTACTACATGACGGGTCTTCTCGGCAGATGCCAAAATGACTTCCTCATCCAGAGGCTTGACGGAGAACACGTCAATGACCTCGGCAGAGATCTTCTCCTCTGCCAGCAAATCTGCAGCTGCAAGTGCCTGAGCAACCTCAACGCCGCAGGCAGCAATCGTAACGTCAGTGCCCTCACGCAGGACGTTTGCAAAAGGCAGGCCGCCCTTGAAGGACTCGTCGTAGATGTCAGCAACCTTGTGGCGACCCATGCGCACGTAGAAGGGGCCATCTGCCTCGGCAGCAAGTCTAAGCGCTGCCTTGGTAGCGTTGTAATCTGCAGGAACAAGCACGCGCATCTGAGGCAGGGCGCGCATCATACCAATGTCCTCAAGGGACTGGTGAGTGGCGCCGTCCTCTCCTACCGTAATGCCTGCGTGTGTAGGACAAATCTTCACGTTAAGGCCGGAGTCGCAGACGGTGTTTCTAATCTGATCGTAAGCGCGACCAGTTGCAAACACGGCAAACGAGCCGGTAAACACGGTGCGGCCTGTAAGCGAAAGTCCTGACGCAACGCCTACCATGTTCTGCTCAGCAATGCCCACGTCGACCATGCGCTGTGGGAAGGCCTTCTGGAGGTCGGCAAGCTTGGTGGAGCCAGCAAGGTCTGCGTCAACAGCAACGATGTCGTGACCCTCGTTTACCAGCTCAACAAGAGTCTGACCATATGCCTCACGAGTTGCTCTAGACATTGGCAACCTCCTTACCTTCACCTTGAAGATCAATCAAAAGAAGCTCTCTTGCTGCATCAAGTTCTTCTCGCGCAAGGTCAGCCTGCTCGGCCGAAGGAGCGTTTCCGTGCCAGGAAGCCTTGTCCTCCATAAACGAGACACCCTTGCCCTTGACGGTCTGGCAAATGACCACGGTAGGTGCCGTGTTTCCTGCCGCGCGACCATCTCGTGCGGCGAGAAGGGCCTGGCGCACCTCAGCGACCTCATGACCGTTAACGCGCAGTACGTTCCAGCCAAAAGAACGGAACTTCTCGTCAATATCGCCAAGAGAGCACACGTCGGTGACGTGGCCGTCAATCTGCAGATTGTTGAGGTCCACAATGGCAATGAGGTTATCCAGCTTCTGGTGAGCAGCAAACATGCATGCCTCCCAGTTAGAGCCCTCCTGCAGCTCGCCGTCGCCCAGAAGGACAAATACCTTCTTGGCGCGCTCACCGCTAGCCAGAGCGTCCATAGAAAGTCCCAGAGCACATCCTGCTGCTACCGAGAGACCCTGTCCAAGAGAGCCAGAGCAAACCTCAATACCAGGGCATGCATGGCAGTCTGGATGACCCTGCAGTCGGCTACCAAGCTGACGAAGCGTTACCATATCCTCGTCATGGAGCCAATCAAGCAGGTGATAGGCAGCATACAGCACAGGAGCAACATGGCCCTTGGACAGGAAGAATCTATCCTCAGTGTGGTCCTCTGGGTTGTTGTGGTTGTACTTCATTACTCCCGAGAAGAACAGTGTAGCCACAATGTCTGCCGCACTCAGTGAGCCGCCGGGATGACCTGACTTGCTTTTCTCGAGCATGTCAATGACATCGCGCCTCAGCGTATTAGCTGCAAGCTTAAGCTCATCATCAGTGAGATTGCGCTCGGGTAATGCAGATGTTCCCATTCTCATCCTCTCAAAACAGGTGCCTAAACGATGCCTAAACGGTGTATGAACAGGCACGTAAAACAAGTACGCCCAACCTGAGCTGGGCGTACCGCAATCACTATTTATTGCTGAGCCTTAACCTTTTCCCAGTCTGCCTCAAAAGACTTAAGACCGGCATCGGTTAGAGGGTGCTTCAGGCACTTCTTAAGCGCGCCAAATGGAACGGTTGCAATATCAGCACCAAGCAGAGCCGCCTGAGTTACGTGGTTTGGAGTACGAACAGAAGCCGTAATAATCTCTACGGTGTGGTCAACGTTTTTATCCCATGCATAATTTTCAATGCATGAAACTACGGTTCCCAGCTGCTCAATGCCGTCCTCGCCGATGTCATCAAAACGGCCAACAAATGGCGAAATGTAGCGAGCACCAGCATTTGCTGCAAGAAGAGCCTGAGGTGCCGAGAAAATCAACGTCATATTGACACGGATTCCCTCAGAAGCAAGCTGATGAGTAGCAGCAAGGCTCTCTGCACAAATAGGAAGCTTTACAACAATGTTTGGAGCAAGAGAAGCCAGGTGACGACCTTCCTCAATCATGCCCTCAGTTGTAGTTGCTGTGGACTCAGCAGAAACAGGAAGACCTTCGCAAAGCTGTGCAATCTTAACCATATGAGACTCAAAGTCTGCCAGCTTGCCACCAATTTTTGCATACAGTGATGGGTTGGTGGTAACACCTGCCAGGCAGCCCCAGCTTAAAGCCTCAGAAATCTCATCGATATCTGCAGTGTCAATAAAGAACTTCATGTTAAATCCTTCCCTGTACAAACTTAAACGAGTTTGGAAACGTACGTCGTACTAAGAAAGAGCTAAACCACATTGTACAGATTCTTATGTACCACCTGTGGCGAGAAACCCAAAACAAGTGCAAAAAGGCCGTTTAACCCTTAAACGCCTTATCAATTTTGCTGCGAACGTAGGTGGAAGCAAAAACCAGATCTTCTTTCCAGTTCTCGTTGCCGGTGTACCACATCTCTGCAACAAAGCGCCTGACGCCCTGAGGAACAAGCTGCGACAGAGCTCCCTCGTAGTCAGTGGTGCCGGTAGAGAATGGAATCTCGCGATACGCACCGGCAACAGTTTCCTTGAGGTGAGCTGCAAAGATGTGGCCTGCACCAAGAGCAATATCGTCAGCAACCGTGTTGCCGTAAATAAACGATGCATTGGTGAGGTTACCAGCGTCGGGATACACACCAAGGTAAGGGCTGTTGATAAGGTTTACGTAGTGCATGGCCTTCTCGACCGTATCCATAAAAGGAGTTTCCATGGTCTCAAAGCCCATAACAATGCCCGCCTGAGCAGCCATTTCTACAGCCTTTGCCAGGTTCTCCTCAAAGTACTTGCGGGTATCCTCTGCGCCGTTCTCGTAGTACACGTCATAACCAGCAAGCTGGATGGTATGAAGTCCCAGGTCACCTGCAAGGTCAAGTGCCTTCTGCATAATCTCAAGGCTGCGCTCACGAGTTGTCTGATCGCGGGAGCCAAAAGGATACTTACGGTGACCAGAAAGGCACATAGAACCCAGACGAACACCGGAGTTTACCATTGCCTGACGGACTGCCGCACGCTCCTCACCAGTCCACTCAAGGCGAGAAAGACGAGCGTCAGACTCATCAACGGAGATCTCAACATAATCAAAGCCAGACTCTCCTGCTACGATGAGGCGCTCTTCCCAAGAAAGATCAGTTGGAGTGGCCTTCTCGTAAAGTCCTAGCTGATACTTGGACATATCTTCTCCTTTTAAAAACAGGCGGCCTTAAAAAGACCGCCTGACTGAAACAGATTCTACTCACTGAACAGGCTTTAGTGATTACCCTGTCCGTAGTAGGCATTTGGACCATGCTTGCGCATGTAGTGCTTGTCCTGAAGGTACTGTGGTGCCTCCTGAACCTTAGGGTTATTGAGCTCGGTGAGTGTTGCCATCTTAGCAACCTCCTCAATAACTACTGCGTGATACACAGCAGCCATTGCGTCTTTACCCCAAGAGAAAGGACCGTGGTTGTGAAGGAGCGTTCCAGGAACCGCAATGGGGTCCAAGTTAGCAAAGCCCTCAACAATAACGTTTCCGGTCTCAAGCTCATAGGCACTTTCTACCTCGTCCTTAGTAAGGCTGCGCACGCAAGGAATATCTCCGTAGAAATAATCTGCATGTGTGGTGCCATAGCAAGGAATAGAGCGTCCTGCCTGTGCCCAAGAAACAGCGTGGGTTGAGTGAGTGTGAACAATTCCGCCGATCTTATCGCCCCATGCACGATACAAGCATGCATGAGTTGGAGTATCGGAAGATGGGTTCATCTCACCTTCAACAACGTTACCGTCTAGGTCGCAGATGACCAGATTCTCTGGGCTGAGCTCCTCATAGGAAACGCCCGATGGCTTGATAACAAACAGGCCACGCTCACGGTCAAGCCCAGAAGCATTTCCCCAGGTAAATACAACGAGTCCATGCTTTGGCAGGTCCATGTTTGCTTCATACACTTCATCGCGAAGCTCTTTAAGCATCATAGAGACTGCTCCTTAGAGAACGCTACGGAATGGAACGTTTGGCTCGTGATCGAAGCAATCATGGAAGCCACGGTCGTGATGGTAAGCAAAGCGATCCTTATCCTGTGGATACGTGTAGTGGCCGCCGACCTCCCAGAAGAATGGGTGGAACTTGTAGTCAAGGCGATCCTTACGCATGTCCCAAAGAACCTTAATCTCCTGGACGTCTGCCTGGAAGTTAGTCCAAACATCGTGGTGAATTGGGATAACAACCTTGGACTGAAGAGCCTCAGCCATGCGAAGCATATCGGTTGCTTCCATCTTGTCCTGGATACCAATTGGGTTGCAGCCAAAAGCACCAAAGCAGACGTCTACGCCGCCAAACTCCTTAGCGATGTCTTTACCGTGCTTAGCAAAGCAAATGGAGTAGTGAGAGTCGCCGGAGTGATAGATGTTTCCACCAGGGGTGACAAAGAGGTAGTTAACTGCCTTCTCGTCCATGTCCATTGGGCACTTACCCCAGAGGTCTGGGCGGTTCTCAGAAGTATCAGTAGTGGTAACGATAATGGTGCGGTCAAAGGAATCGTATGCAACGATCTCCATGTCCTTAACCTTAACACGGTCGCCAGGCTTAACAACAATGCACTGCTCACGTGGAACGCCCCAGCCAACCCAAATGTCAACTGCATCCTTAGGACCAATAAAGGGAACTGGGATCTCATTGCCATTCTCGTCAGTAGTAGTCATGTTGTTGTTAACAACGTGAGCTGCAAGCTCCTTGGACATGTGGTCCTGGTGAATGTGAGTTACTACAACTGCGTCAAGGTTCTTGATAGCAAATGGATCAATAACAAAGGGGACGTTGCGCAGGTTTGGCTGCATCTTACGAACGCCAGCCATGTTTGCCATCTGGTGACCAGGCTTCATGAGGCCGTCACCGTGGGTGCGCTTACCATTGCCTGCCCAGAAGTCGACAGCAACGTTTGCTCCACCAGGAGTCTTAAACCAAATACCAACGCAGCCGAGCCACCACATCTCAACCTGGCCTGGCTCTACTACGGCATTGTCAATCTCTTCGTTGAGCCAAGTTCCCCACTCAGGGAAGGTGCTCATAATCCAACTGTCGCGTGTGACGTCTTTCAAACCTGCCATTACGCGCTCCTTTCTAAAACATAGGACTAGTACTTTGATGTATACGCAGGTAATTTGAGCGGCGCTCAGGACTTTGCCTGCATGCTCAGAAGCTCATCCTGAGCGCTCGCTACAAAACGCAGCCCTACTCCACTACTTTGTAGAGAGCCAGCTGGTCTGTCTCACGATATGCAGCAACAATGTAATCGCTGCCGTCATGCCTATACACCATGCAGTTTGCTGGTCCGAGGTCGTGGTCGATAACGTCTACGGTGTACTCACCGTCAACGTATCTAACAAGCAACAGATCGCGACCATCTTTACGGTTGCCAATGACTGCGCACTTCTCGCCGTTCAGCTCAGCTGCCCAAAGCGCGTGAAGGAAGCTGCGCTTCTGTGGGTCGCACCAAACCTGCTCATAGCGATCGCGAGTCTGGCCCTCATGCCAAATTGCCAGCGTGTCACCGTGGAACTTAGAGAAGGTAAGGATCTCCAGCTTGCCATCGCCGTCAAAGTCTGTAGCAACAATATCGCTTGTTGGCTGGACCAGAAGGCAGGTGACATCCCAAGCACCTTGAGGAGTGGTTGGTGGCACATATCTAAACACGCCTGCGGCGGTTGAGATCAAAGCATACGATTTGTCAGGTGCAGTCCAGAAACCGTGGTTCTGAACCTGATAATTAGCAACACAGGTCAGCTTAAGCTGGTTGTCTGCCGTGTACTGCTCAAGGTTATCGCTCAGAGGAGCGGCCCAAACAGCACCTGGAGTGCGCCAATCGTCCTTGACGCCAGTCTCAGCTCCACCCTTGATAGAGCAAGCAAGAACCCAAAGCTGACCGTCAGCAGCCTTCAAGATGCCAAAACGGTGAACATACGGGAGGTCACAGAGAATCCGCTCAGACCACGAACCGTCTGCCTGCTTGGTATAGGATGCAATTGCCGCGTCGTCTCCACCAAAGTTTGGCGAGAAGAACTTGCGGGTTGCAAGGAACTGATCTTTCCTGCCAGGGACCTGTGTAATGGTCATGACGCCGCCAGGGCCTGGAGCAACAGTCTCCAGAGGCTCACCATCAAGCGTAAAGCGACGGATTGGACCGTCCTTCTCGACAGCAGCTAAAAAGCTTGGTGTGTCTTCTCCCTCAAACATGCCAAGTGCATAGCACTTAGGCATCTCGGCAAGAATTTTCTTTTCAAAAGTCATTAAAGTGCTCGATTCTTTAGAAACCTAAACTATGCGGAAAACTTCTCTGCAGCGCCGGTTTCCTTGAGCTTCTCTTCCATCTCTGCGTCAGAAAGAACGTTACGCAGACCAATGACGGTAACGCCTGCCTTAGCAGCATCGTCATACATGTTCAGGAAGTTAAGTGGTGCAAAAACAATGTCATACTGACGAGCAGAGCTTACGCCCTCGGAAAGTGCGCAGTGGTGAATCTTATCGACGCCCATGTTGAGCTTCTGAGTGACGCGCTCAGCGGTCATCTTCATCATCAGGGAGGTACCTGCGCCGTTTGCACATGCGACCAAAATCTTTGCGTTCATGTTGACTCCTTCGATCAAACAAACTGATTACGGACACATTGTGTTTGTACCCGTTTGGGCGCCATGCTGATCGCTTATAAAGCAAATACCGCATCAAACAATGTGCCGAGTATTACTAATAACCCTGAGCAGATGGGGGTCTGCTCAGGGTAGGAAGAAAGAGGGCTACTTGCTTTCCGCACTAGCTGCGGCGGCCTTCTGTGCACGGATTTCCTTGCACTTCTGGTAATCCTCAACCTCCATAAAGTACGTGTCTTTGTTTGCACGGTACTGGAGCTGTGGGATTGCGATAAGACCAATAACAACAATTGCGAGACCTGCATAGGAAAGGAACTTCATGACGCCGGTCATGATTGGCCAGACAACTGCCCAGTCCCACATACCAAGGTATCCACCGTATGCAGCCATGCCAACCCAGCCAGCGATAAGAGCTGAACCGAAGACCTGGAGAAGACCAGAGATGAAAGGCATGATAAGAACTGCGCGGAGACCGCCCTTGTTGTTTGCGTAAACGCCGATAGTAGCGTTATCAAAGAACAGTGGGACGAAGCCTGCAATAACAACAACTGGGGACTTCAGAAGTAGCAGAGCTGCGATTGCCAGGAACTGGCCAGCTGCGCCCATAAGGAAGCCGAGGGTAACTGCGTTTGGAGAACCAAAGCCGTAGGTAACTGCGCAGTCGACACCTGGGACGGAACCCTTAAGGAGCTTGTTAGAAATACCCTGGAAGGAGTTGGTGAGCTCAGTAACGAAGGTACGAACACCAAGCTGCAGGATGGAGAGGTAAACAGCAAACTGGAAGGAAGTGGTCATGATGTAGAAGAAGAAATCCTGACCTGGCTTCATGAACTTGTTCTCAAGCAGGAAGTCCTGGCCAAGAACAGCAAGGATGACACCAAAGAATGCTGTCATGAGAATTGCAGTTGCAACGAGGTTCTCGTTGAAGATCTTGAGGAAGCCTGGAAGCTCGATGTCCTCAATGCGCTTGGACTCCTTCTTGGAGTGCTTGGAGAGCCACTCGGAAGCCTTGGATGCGCAGTAGACACCAAACATCTGCTGGTGAGCAATGGTAAGACCAGCGCCATCAGTGAGGTCCTGGGTAGGTCCAATACAAAGGTTGGAGCCAACTGCCCAATAAAGACCAAGGAGCACGGTCATAACTGCAAGGATGGTAACGTCATTAAGCTGTGGGAAGCAGAAGAGGATAAGCCAAAATGCAGTTGCTGCCTGCTGAACCTGGACGTGACCAGTAGTAAAGATTGCGCGAAGCTTAGTCTGCTTCTTAAAAGCAACCAAAACAATGTTCAGAATGAAAGCAAAGAGCAGAAGAAGCATAACGGAGGAGAAGGAACGACCAGCAATAAATGCAGGAGCGTCAGCTGCCTCCATGCCTGCCTGTACTGCGTTCTGGCCAAAGTATGGGTCAATGACCATTGCAGAAAGGTTGAAGCGAGCCTCAAGTCCAACAAGGACTGGACGGAATGCAGTTACCAGGCCGCCGGAACCAACCAGGAGAATCTGATAACCAATGACTGCCTTAAGGAAGCCAGCGAGTACGTCGTACCACTTCTTCTTAAGAAGAATGTAGCCGATAGCAACAATCAAACCGATGAAATAGGCTGGCTGAGTCAAGAAGTTGCTCGCAAACCATTTCCAAATACCAAGAACAATATCCATTGATACCCCTTTCAAAGGGTCCTACATACGTACCTTCTGCAGCCCACACTACAAAAGGAAATCCTCAATTACGTGCCCAAACGGGCGTGCTTACTCGGAGATAAGCTTGTCAATCTCCAAAAGCTCCTCAGGAGACTGAATGTTCTTAAGACGCTCAAGAACCTCCTCGTTCATAAGAACCTGAACGAGCATCTGCATATTCTTAAGGTGTGCTTCCTGATCGGTTGCGCTCAGAGTAAAGAAGGTCTTAACCTGCTTCTCATCGTCGCCATCCTCGAAGTTAACAGGAACATCGGAGTGCATAAATCCAATAGCAGTCTTTCCATTAGAGCCAATGCGAGCAGTTGAGTGTGGCATTGCAACGTTTGGAACGATGACAATGTAAGGACCATACTTCTTTACGCACTCGATAATGTCGTCTGCATACTCTGAATTGACTGTTCCATCAGCCTCCAGTGGTTTGCAGCACTCTCTAATAGACTCTTCCCAAGTCATAGGGGTCTTTACGAATGCATAATGGTTCTGCTCGTAAATATCGCGAAGTAACATGCGATTCACTCCTCTCCAGTAGACTACTGTGAATCTTTCCTTGTGTTGGACTATAGCAAGACCACACAAGAACACGTCGCTTAATGACAAAAACTTGAATCTTCTGAACGCTTCAACAATTAGATAAATAATTTATATGACATTTGACTTGCCGTATAACTAATTTCTCTATTTGTTGAACGTTTAGAACGTTTTACCAATCGAATCGATAATGTTAGTATAGCCAAAGTTAGGAGTTTAGCAATACTTATCTATGCTCACTTTAGAGATTTACGTCATAAAAACCGTTGACCGTTAAATAATATCCGTTTAAGTATTCAAAACGTTCATTGAATAGAGTAAGATACACTCAGTTCTACTGGAAAGCATCTACACAATTGTTCGAGAACCGTTCAAAAGGTGCTGTCAATTTGTACGATGTTTTTTACAGAACTGAATTAGTTAAATGTAATTCTGTAGGTTTATCAGCAGTTGAGTTCTATTGGGGGATTCATGGTCAAAAGCCGTTCGTTTGTAGCATCACGCAGAAGCTCAATCATGAGCCTTCTTGAACAATATCGCCAGGTCTCCGTCAGCGATCTTGCCGATAGATTTGAAGTTTCTTCGCTTACCATCCGCCGCGATCTTGACGAACTCGAAGCTCAAGGCCTCATTTCCCGAAGCTATGGCATGGCCACGCTGCTTGACCCACTCTCGACAGGACTCAGTTCTAACCAGGTAACCGCAAAGTTCAAGCTTGCCCAGGCCGCCGCCAAGCTAATTAAAGACGGCGACACGGTCTTCATTAACACCAGCTCAACCGCTATAAAAGTCCTGGAATTTATCACCGCCGAGAACATCACGGTTGTTACCAATAACGGTAGCGTTCTGGCCGCCGACTATCCCCCATCGATGACCGTTTTGGTCACGGGCGGAGAAGTTCGACCAGCTAAGAAGTCGCTGACCGGCGATTTTGCGCTTGCTTCAATCAACCAGATTCGTGCCGCGAAGTGCATCTTGGGATGCTCGGGAATTTCAGCTGAGCGCGGCCTTACCACGCTGGTTTCAAACGAGATGCGCGTGAACTCGCTGATGCTTAAGCACTCTGAGCAGCACATTGTCTTGGCCGATGCAAGCAAGCTGGGCGTCAACTCCAGCTTCCAATATGGATCACCTGCTGATATCGACGTGCTGATGACAGACGAATCCGCATCGATTTCGCAGGTAGCAGCCCTCGAAGCTGCTGGCGTTCGTAAGGTTGTTCGCGTGGGCCTGTAGAACTGCTACGGCTACGTGCGTTGTGCGACAAGATTTAGCTTCAATCGAATATTTCCGCTGCTGTAGTCCATCGGCTCTCTCGTCCAGCAAATAAGACATCAAAATTTTAACTACCATGATACGAAAATATTCACCCTCATGAATATTCATGAGGGTGAATTCATCTGAATGCATAAGTTTTTCTGAGGCCTATTTTTGGCGTTTTGAAAACACAGCAAACTCACTTATTCTGCAAAATTGACCCTCAAAAGTCCTATTTTTCTCAAAATATCATCATTTGCTGTGTTTTTTAGGGCTGTAAGTTATGTTTTAGGCTCTGTATATACAGATTATCTGACATAGGTGTGTTCGGGCTTCTAAAAACGTGTAGATTATCTGACATAGGTGTGTTCTGACAGCATCAACGCTATCCAAATAAAAAGCCCCGCCAACTGGCGGGGCTTTGAAGTGCAGTTTTGTCGCCGCTCGCGCTTTTGCGCTCGTCGCGCATCGTCGCACAGAGCGGAGCGCGTCGCGCGGCGCAGACCAGAGAGCTTACTCCTCCTCGAGAGCAGCAGCAATCTCGTCAGTGATGTTCATAGTGCTGTAAACGTTCTGAACGTCATCGAGCTCGTCGAGCTTATCGATAAGACGCTGAACCTTCTTTGCATCAGAAACAGAAACGTCAGTTGGAGTGGTTGGAACCATAGTAAGCTCGGAACCCTTGACCTCGATGCCCTGAGCCTCGAGACCCTTCTGGACATCCTGCATCTTGTCGTATGCAGTCCAAACAATCCACTGATCGCCAGCGTCCTCGTAATCGTTTCCGCCAGCCTCGGCAACTGCCATCATGAACTCGTCCTCGTCGACAGCGTTCTCGCGGTCAGCAACCTTCTTCTCCTCAGAGACAATAACCTTGTCAACTGCGATGGAGCCCTTACGCTCAAACTGGAACGCAACGGAACCAGCGGTACCAAGGTTGCCGCCAGAGTGGGTAAATGCGGAACGAACGTCTGCTGCGGTACGGTTCTTGTTG
This sequence comes from uncultured Atopobiaceae bacterium, assembly GCA_963539685.1. GTDB lineage: Bacteria > Actinomycetota > Coriobacteriia > Coriobacteriales > Atopobiaceae > Lancefieldella. Next base: position 12,007 of record CAUTMX010000009.1, read on the forward strand.
TCAGTCAGGCAGTCAACGTAAACTGCGACACCTGCAGGACCGTATCCCTCGTAAACGATCTCCTCGTAAATGGCAGCATCAGCACCAGCGCCAAATGCCTTATCGATAGCGGCCTGAATCTTTGCGTTAGGCATGGAAACCATGCGAGCACGGGCAACAGCGGCAGACAAGCTAGCGTTGTTGTCCGGATTTGGGTCGCCACCCATCTTTGCAGCAACAGTAATGTTGCGGGAAAGCTTAGAGAACAGCGAGGAACGCTTAGCGTCGATAGCTGCTTTCTTGTGCTTGGTTGTGGCCCACTTAGAGTGTCCGGACATTGCACTCTCCTTCTTTAGAGGTTCGAAAACCTAATTATCACATTAGCCCTTATACGTTACACGAAATCAAGAAGCGAGAAAAGACTTATTTTGCAGATATGGAGACTTGCGCACGCCGTACGTCGAGAAACCCGTGGGCTCGCAAGCCTGCGCACCTCCACGCAAGTCCGCGCACCATCGCACACCTCCACGCGCAACACATCCGCTCCTACTCCACCAGCTCAACGTGGATGGACTCCGCGATCTTCTCGACCAGCGCAAAGTCGCCCAAGCCAGCGCTCATCGCAACGTTTCCACCGGTAGCCATCGCGCGCGTCAGGGCCTTCTCGACAGCCGACGGATCCTCAAGCCAAACCGACATGAAGCTTGCCAGCGTTGAATCGCCCGCACATGCCGTCGAAAGCACCTCTACCTGCGCAGCATTTGCGTGCCAGACATGTTCACCGTTGAAGAAGTACGCACCCTCGCCGCCCAGCGTGAGCAGGATGTTCTTTGCTCCGCGTTCGTGAATCTTGTGGAGGGCGAGAAGAACGTCGGCCTCGTTATGGACGTCGACACCAAAGATCTCTGCCACTTCTTCGTCGTTTGGCTTAATGAGCAGTGGTTTTTTCTCGACAAGTTCTGCGAGGTGTTTATGAGAGATGTCCAAAACCAGCTCAGCGCCGCGCTCATGACAAAGATCAAAGAGCTCGTCGTAGAAGGTTGGATCCATCTCAGGAGAAAGCGAGCCGGAGATCACCAGCACGTCCAGGTCGGGCGCATTACGCAGCAGATCAAGCATCTCGTTTTGCTTGGAACGAATAACGGGAGCGCCTGCGTTAGGGAACTTGAGCTCGCCTTCTGGCGTGGTAACAAAAATGTTTACGCGGGTGATACCGTCAATCCACACAGGCTTGACCGGGCAAATCTTAGATGCCTCTTCAACAATATAGTTGCCCGAGAAGCCACCAAAAAATCCCAGGATAGTGGACGCAACGCCGTAGTGAGCAAGCGTAAATGAAACGTTCAGACCCTTGCCGTTTGGTGTGTAAACGGCATCGGTTGTACGGTTGACATGCGTATAAGAAGGAACTCCCGAGTTAACGTTCATGTCGATAGCGGGGTTAGTGGTAAGTGTGTAAATCATCAAAGCTCCCTCTGGAACAAAAATGGACCCGACGAAATCGCCGAGTCCATATTTTACTTCGATTATCTGAGTCTGCACCCAAACTGTACGTAAATTCTGGGTAAAGCCCAAACGGTGCCGAGTGCGTGCTAAGCGTAAAGCTTAGTCCTCGACCAGCTTGTTGCCGTTCTTGCGGTACTCGTATGCCTTGAAAGCAACAAAGAGAATGCCGCCAACAACAGCGCCAATGAGAATGGCGAGCACCCACTTGAGGCCGCCATCAACAACTGGAAGAACCAGGAAGCCGCCGTGAGGTGCTGGATCGTGAACACCAAAGAGCAGGGTCAGGATGGAGCCGATGGAAGAACCGATCATCATGATAGGCATAACAGGCCAAATGTTCTTGGTCATGAATGGAATAGCGCCCTCGGTAATGTGGGTGCAGCCAAGAACGAAGTTGACCAGACCAGCGTTGAAGTCGGACTTGGTGAAGTATTTCTTACCAACGACAACAGCAAAGGTGGTGATCAGTGGAGGAACAATACAAGCAGCAGAAACTGCAGCCATAAAGTTAGTACCAAACTCATAGGTTGGGGTGCCAACACCAGCAGCAAGAGCCTCGGTCAGAAGTGCAGTACCGGTAACGTAAGCTGCCTTGTTGACTGGGCCGCCCATGTCAAATGCGGCCATGCAACCAATTGCAAGACCAAGGACAATTGGACCAGAAGCAGACAGACCGCGCAGGAAGTTCATCATGCCAGTGTTAATTGCTGCCATAGGACCAGAAATACCCAGCATAACCAGGCCAACAATAGTGGTGGAAAGCAGTGGGTACAGGAAGATTGCCTTCAAGCCATCAAGGTTCTTTGGAAGACCAGAGAGGAGCTTCTCAAGACCAACGATGACATAACCAGCAAGGAAGCCGCCGACAATGCCGCCCAGGAAGCCAAAACCAACACCAGCGCCGCCAGCATCAATCATGCCAGTAGTTGGGTTGATTGGAAGGCCCTGGATAGCAATCATACCTGCAACAAAACCAGGAACAAGAGCAGGACGCTTGCCGATAGACTCAGCAATGTAAGCAGAAAGAACTGGAACCATAAGGCCCATTGCAATGCCGCCGATGATCTTGAGCATGGCAGCAAAGCTGTTGTAGTCAGGTGCGGTGGAGCTGAAGGAAGTGATACCCCAGAGGAATGAAACTGCAGTGAGAACACCACCAGCAACAACAAAGACCAGCATGTGGCTAACGCCGTTCATGAGGTGCTTGTAGATGATGTGGCCTACAGACTCTTTCTCAATGGTGCTTGAGACTGGAGCGTCATCTGCCTCTGCAAGCTCGCCCTCAGGCTGAGCAACAAGAGCGCGGTCGATAAGACCCTCAGCGTCCTTAATAGCAGCAGTAACACCAACATTTACCATTGGTTTTCCGGCAAAACGCTCAGCCTGAACGTCCTTATCGGCAGCAACAACTACTGCCTTGGCGTTCCTAATTTCAGCTGCGGTGAGCTCGTTCTCTACACCGACCTGGCCGTGCGTCTCAACCTTAATGGTAAGACCTTTAGCTGCGGCGGCCTTCTCCAGGGCCTCCTTAGCCATAAAGGTGTGCGCAATACCGGTTGGGCAACCAGTAGCAGCAACGATGTCATACTTTGACTCGTCAGCCACAGCACTCCCCTTTCATCCTAGTGCTCGGAATTGTTCCAAACACAACCAAAAAAGCTGCTCAATGTTAGCACTGAGCAGCTTAAATGACCATACTCTTACGTAAAAAATCAGTTAGCAAGTTATGTTTTGCGCAGAAGCGTTACGGCTTGCGAGAAACGCAAATCTCAATCGTAGACCGTGCTCTTCAAGAGCGTGCTATCATCAAGAATGCGCACCTCAGTCGTAGAGTGCACGCACTTACTCTGCGTCCTCCTGGCCAAAGCGTTCTCTTCTCAGACGCAGCGCCTCATATGCGCAACCATACATTGCAGCCTGATTGCCCAAGCTAGCAGCCTCAATACGAGCACCCTTGCTCACTGGCAGAGCGTACTGCTCAAAACTCTCGCGAAGCTCAGTAGCAAATGTTGCAAACGAACCCGCAACGCCGCCGCCAATCAAGAACATGGCAGGATCTACCACGCACGAAACCTGTGCCATAGCAAGTCCCAGGTAGTGGCACATCTTGTGAATAGCAAGGGTTGCGCACTCATCGCCCTGAGCATGAGCTCTAAACACAGACACGGTATCGGTCTCGTGCTCAATGTTCACGGGAACAACGCCGCGAGCAACACATTCCTCCAGGTACAGGCGGACAACTCCCTTAGCAGAAGCATACTGCTCCAAGCAGCCGTGACGACCGCAACCGCAGGTCAACGTCTCCTCTGGCTCAACAATAATGTGGCCAATCTCGCCGCCAGCGCCAAAAGCACCTGCAGCAAGCTTGCCGTCTACGACAACACCTGCGCCAACGCCGGTGCCCAGCGCAATCAGCACAAACGATGGCACGCCCACGGCAACGCCAGCCCACGCCTCGCCCAAAGCTGCAGCGTTAGCGTCGTTGACAAACGCGATGGTTGCGTTTGGCAGGCACATATTGATTGACTGCACCAATCCCTCAGGGTCAATGTCTACATTGGCGAGAAGACCAACGGTTCCGTCATCTGCAACAGGACCTGGAATATCCAAACCACACGCAATAACATCGTTGCGGCTTGCTTTTTGGCCATGAACAATCAGCTTGATGGCATCGGTTACTGTCTGATAACCATCCTCGTTATCAAGTGAGGGCGTCTTGACCTTCTGCTCAGAAAGCAACTCTCCTTCTGCAGAAAAAAGTCCCAGCTTGATGGTGGTTCCACCAACATCAATACCCAATACGTATTCCATGAAACCCCCTAGTTACCGCGCTTAAGCGCACCTTCAACAAGCTGCGCAAGGACATCTTCAACAGCGTATCCTGCAGCCTCAATAGCCATTGGAACAAGGGAGGTCTCGGTAAGTCCTGGGAACGTCTTCAGACCCATGACCAAAACGTGATGTCCATCCCAAATAAAGTCGATACGAGCAAGATCTCTGCAGCCGTACGCCGTAAACACCTCAAGAGCTGCGCGCTCAAGCGCCTCACGAGCCTCAGCTGGATCTGCGCCAAGTGCTGCCAAAGACTCAGGACGAACTGGACAGAAGTGTTGAATACGCTCTGGATCAAGACGAGCATCCGTGTCGTAAATACCCTTGGTCACTGAAATCTCTACTGGTGGCAGGGTTTTCTCGCCATCTGCGTCAGAGAGCACGGTAACGCTTACTTCAACGCCATCAACCCACTGCTGGATAATGACGGAGTCGTCAAAACCAAGTGCGCCGAGAAGTGCTGGTCCAAGCTGGTCAGCGCTGTCAACCTTAGAAAGGCCCATAGCAGAGCCGCCATGAACAGGCTTGACCGCTAGAGGGAAGCCAACGCCGCCACCAAGGCGCTCGGGAACCAGATCTAGAGCAGCTGCGGCTCCAAGATCTTTAAACGCGCTGGCAGTCAGCACAATCTGAGGAGGCCAGATGACCTCGGACTCCTCCTTTGACCAGGCCTGGCGCACAATAAACGGCATGTCAGCTTTGTTCCAGGCTGCCCTACAAGATGCAGGCCTTGAGCCCACATACGGAATCTTGAGGAACTCCAAAAGCGCAGGTACTGCACCATCTTCTCCACCCGCGCCGTGAAGGCACACAAAGGCAACATCGGGTTTCTCGGCACGAAGGGTGTCTACCAGGTGTGCGTCAGCATCAAGTGGTAATACCTCATAACCACGCTTCTCCAAGGCCTCAGAGACAAGAGCTCCACTTTTGAGCGAGAAGTTTCTCTCAAATGAGGCTCCACCCATAATGACAGCAACTTTTGTAGCCATACTTAACACTCCCTTGCAGAGGATTGAGATTCAGAATGAGAAGACTCAGGTAGAGCGCCCGCCTCTAGGAATGCGCGATACAGCGCCATGCGATCTTGGACGCATAAAGACAGCCTGCGGATTGCCTCGTGGATGCGCTCTGGCGTCTCAAATGAGTAGCACAGGCGCATACTTGAACTAATACGCTGGTCAGGATAGCAATAAACACCTGGTACAAAGGCAACTCCCTCTTCGATTGCACGAGGAAGCAACTGCTCAGTGTTGAGGTATGGCGGGAAGGTTACCCACAGGAACAAACCGCCCTCTGGCTTAGTCCAGGTAACGTCTTTGGGGAAGAACTCCGCAAGCGCAGCCAGCATGGCGTCTTTTCTCTCTTTATAGCGAGACTTAGACACCTCAAGCGCTGCTTGCCAATCAACCTCATTGAAGTAGTGCTCAGCAAGAATCATGTTAAAGGGGCTGGTACACAGATCAGAGCCAGACTTAGCAAGGTTGATGCGCTCAAGGAAGTGACGAGGTGCAACCATCCATGCAAGACGCAGTCCAGGGGCAAAAATCTTTGACGTGGTTCCCAAATAAATGACATTTGGATCAAGCGTCTTAAGGCGTGTTAGATCTTCTCCCTCAAAGCGGATAAGACCATACGGATCATCCTCAACAACAGGAATGTTGTACTGGCGAGCCAGCTCAAGAAGGCGCAGACGTCTTGGCATAGACATGGTGATGCCGGCAGGATTGTTAAAGTTAGGAATAACGTAGATGAACTTAGGCTTTCTGCCTTGGTCTGCAAGCTCTTTAAGCTTTGTCTCGAGAAGATCTGTCCTAATGCCTTCTTCGTCCATATCAATGGTGTGAACAGTAGGCTCGTATGCAGAAAACGCCTGGAACGCGCCAAGATAGCTTGGACCCTCACAGATAATATCGTCCCCTGGGTTAAGAAAGACACGGCCCAAGAAATCAAGCGCCTGCTGGGAACCAGAAGTCAAAATCATCTCATCGGGTTCAGCCTCAACGCCCTGAGCAGCCAAGATCTTGCAGATAGTCCTTCTGCACTCAATACGGCCATCAGAGTTGCCATACTGAAGAGACCTGAGACCCTCAACAGCAACGCAGCGTCGAGCGCACTCTGCAACCTGATCAAGTGGCAGCGAAGAAATGTCCGGCAGACCTCCAGATAGCGCAATAACACCTGGACGAGACAGTGCCGCAAACAAATCTCGTACTTCGCTTTTTCGCATGGTTTGAACGCGATCTGCGTACAGATCACCCCACTGATCAAACGAGATTCTGCTGTCATCCATAGAACTCTTACTCCTTACAAGCCATCTTTGGGCAAAATTGTGCCGAAAAGATGTGCTTATTGTTTTAGGACGTAGTCTTTTTAGTATCGCTCAAATATCAATAAATTACAGGGTAAAATATGGCGCATATGCTAAACGGTTTCTGTTGACCGGTAAAGCAACTGGTCACACCTATTTTTGTAGAGAGGATTTTTATGGACAGCGCAAATAACACTGTTGAATTGAACGCAGCGCTTTCAAATCCCCGCGATGATATCGCTAAACTTGATGAGCTTGAGAAAAAACTCTTTGCTCTTAACTATGCAGCTAACGAGATTGGCTCTTTTGGTCCATGCATTGATCCTAAAAAAGCTGCTGAAGAGCGTGGAGAAGCCCTGGCAATCCTTGGCGAGCAGATCCAGGAGACCCTCTGTGATCCTGCTGTTGGTGCACTGCTTGATAGACTTCACGAGAACCGCGCTCTGCTTGATGAGACTCATCGTGCACAAGTCAAAATTCTTCGCCGTGATAGAAGCCAGCTGGTAGATGTCCCCGTTGAGCTTCAGAGTAACTTTGTCCGCCTCACCACAGAGGCTAACGAGGTTTGGGAGCAGGCAAAGAGCAGCGATGACTGGTCACTCTTTGCGCCAAAACTGGATGGCTTGATTGAGCTCCGCAAAGAGATGTGCCAGGCCCGCGATGCTTCCCAAGATCCCTATGACCTGTTGCTTAGCGATTTTGAGCACGGTACCAACAGAGAGTTCTACAACACCTTCTTCAATAACGTTAAAGAAGTGGTAGTCCCTCTGGTTGCCGATTGCATGGCTTCTAAGCGTCAGCCAAGCACCAAGCCTCTTGAGGGCAAGTTTGACGTCAATCGTCAGTGGGACCTTGCAAAAGACCTGGTAAAACTCCAGGGCCTTGACGAGGACGCGTATTGGCTTGGCAAAACTGAGCATCCTTACACTGGCGGCCCTGGTATTGGCTTTGTTATGGTTGCCAGCCACGCTTACGAGAATAACGTGCTCTCCAATGTCTATTCCATGCTGCATGAGAACGGCCACGCCCTCTACGAGCAGGGTATTAACTGGGAGTATCGTTTTACCTCTCTAAGCACCGGCACTTCTATGGGCATGCACGAGTCTCAGTCCAGATTCTTTGAGAACTACGTCGGTCTTTCTGAGGCATTTGCTGAGCCTCTTATTCAGCTTATGCGCAAACACTTCCCTGGCCAGCTGAATCGCGTTACTGCCTTCCAGCTCTTCTCGGCAGCTAACAAGGTACAGCCAAGCCTCATTCGTACCGAGGCAGACGAGCTCACGTATCCGCTGCACATTCTCATCCGTTATGAGATGGAGCAGGCACTTTTGTCTGGTGAGATTACCGCAAAGGATGTCCCAGCTCTTTGGGCCGAGAAGTACAAGCAGTATCTAGGCGTCACGGTTCCCAACAACACCGAAGGTGCTCTTCAGGATGTTCACTGGTCATGGGGTGAGTTTGGCTACTTCCCAACTTATGCACTTGGTAGCGCTTATGGTGCACAGTACAAGCATGCCATGATTGCTGAGGGTATGGACTTTGACGCCGTCTGCGCATCTGGAGATCTTGCTCCTATTAGGGAGTGGCTGGGTAGCCGTATTTGGACCTGGGGCCGTGCAAAAGACTCCAAGGAGCTCATCATGGGTGCATGCGGCGAGCCTTTTGACGTCCACTACTACACCAAGTATCTAACTGATAAATACTCTCGCATCTATGGTCTGATCAGCGCATAAGCGCACACCGTAGACGCGAGTAGAAATATCTGTCTTCTACCAATTAAACGAAAGGGATGAAATGAAAAAGTTTGTCGAGGAGTTTAAAGAGTTTATCCAGCAGGGCAATGTTATGGACATGGCTATTGGCATCATCATTGGCGGCGCATTTACCGCTATTGTTACCTCCCTTGTCAATGACATCATCAACCCATTTATTAAGCTGATCTCTGGTGGTGGTACCGAGGTTTCTGGTCTTTCTATTCCAGTTCCTGGCACCCAGAACGGCATTGACTTTGGTGCATTCATCAGCGCAATCATCAACTTCCTAATCATTGCATTCATTGTCTTCTGCATGGTTAAGGCCCTCAATAAGTTCATGAAGGCTTCCAAGCTTAAGAAGGACGAGGAAGAGGCTGTTGAAGAAGTTGCAGCTCCACACTGCCCACACTGCCTTGAAGAGGTTAAGGAAGGCGCAACTCGCTGCCCACACTGCACTGGTGAGATTGAGGGCGGCGCACACGCTGCGTAACATCAACGTTAAGCTGTAAGCACGCTCTTTACGTACTTAGAGTACATGCAAAAAAAGCAGGCATACGATATGCCTGCTTTTTTGTTAGTAAAAGAAACCAGAAAAGGCTGGGTTATTTCTTACCTGAGCCGCCCTTGCCGCCGCCACCATTTCCAGATGAGCTGCCGCCATTTCCTGAAGAGCTACCACCATTACCAGAACCAGAAGTAGGCGTTACTAGCTTATAGCCGCCCTTACCATCTGGCTGCCAAGGGAACTCTGCCTTTGGTGGATACTCATATTTAGCCCAATCATCCTCACGGTGATTAAGGAGGGCAAACTTAAGAGTAAATCCAGGAGCATCAATACTGAGAAGCTTTTTATTTTCCGCAGTAGTGTATAGAACAGACTTAGATATCTGTTCGTCTTTTGAAAAGCCCTGAGCAAGAATGGGGAAAGAAAGACCATCTGCCGAAGGCTCTTCTGCAACAATCTGAATAGGAGAAACGCTACCGTCTGGATAGAACAGTGCAGCAGCTCCATCCTTATGAGCAGAGAAGGTGTACGCTCCGCCAGAACCCTTATTCATAGACTCAATCTGATCACTGGTCAAATCTTCTTTAGAACCATCTGCATAGTGCAAGCCAAAGAGATAATACGTACCAGGAATGGTGGCAGCAAAATTGACTACCTGTCCTTCAATATAAGCTATCTGTGAAGTATCGTCTGGATTGTCAGAAAGTTTTTTGAAATTAAACGTAATCTCACTCTTGGCATCACTGTACTTCAGATAGTTGTTGTCGTCCTTATCAAAAAGCATTGGCACACTATCGCCATCATCATACGTACATTGAATGGCAATAGTTCCTTTTGCTTCCCACTTACCATCATTCTTCACACCTTTAAAATTATGCATGAAGAAAGTGCCGTCTTCTTTGAATGAATAGTAAAGAACGGTTCCATCGTTATAGCCCTGATTAAGCATGCCACCATGGTCAAAGGTTTTGCCTTCCTTTGATCCACCTTTAGTTCCAACGCCATTGTCAACACACCAGACGCCAGTAATAATCTTAGAAAAATCTCCGGTTAGCGTTGGATTATCTGGAGTCTCCTCAAGCTTCACAAATTCTGACTGAGAAGGCGTATCCCCAGTACCGTCTTGACCGCCATTCTGAGGATCTTGACCAGCTCCACCAAGAACAGAATCAGGGTTTAAGATTGCCTGAAGGACATCACTATTACATGCAGCAAGCGTGCTAGCAGCACCGCCTGCAGCCAATCCCGCAAAAGCGCGACGAGTAATCATCTCTTTATTCATACGTTCCTCCTATAAGCGTATGGGAGTCCCAACTTTTTATATTCTACTTGAAACGAGTCAAATGTTACACATTAAGCTGCATTCGACTCATTTATCGTCCTATTTTATATGAGGAAGATGAGAGGTAATCAACGTCATAGTGCCCGTAAAGCGCAGGCTACCAGAAGACGCAGGTGCAATAAAATGCGAGCCCTTGCAAATCCTATGCTCTACTCCGTTGCCACCGTCAGCGCAAACCGTACCTTCTCCCTCAATGACACTTACGCACATAAACGGCCATGGCTGAGCAATAGTTTTTGACTCATGAATCTCATATTTTTCTACCGAGAAATACTTGCAACTCATAAGCTCAGTTTTGCCGTCAATTTCTGGAGCTGTGATTTCTCCAGATGTTGGAGCTTCCTGTGCATAATCGATGACTTCAAGACTCTGTGCTAGATGCAAGTCACGAGGTTTACCGTCATCACCTAAACGGTCATAGTCGTAGACGCGATACGTAACATCGGAGCTCTGCTGAGTTTCAAGAATAAGCGTGCCCGTTCTAATGGCGTGAACGGTTCCAGGATCAATCCTAAAGAAATCTCCAGCCTTGATAGGAACGTAATTGAGCAGTTCAGTCCACTTTCCCTGCTCAACCATGGCTGCAAACTCTTCTTTTGAGGAGGCATTTTGTCCTACAACAATATCGCCATTCTCTTTTGCATCAAGAATATACCAGCACTCAGACTTTCCCAGAGAACCATTCTCGTGTTCTGCTGCGTACATATCATCTGGATGAACCTGAACAGAGAGATCATCTTTTGCATCAAGAATTTTAATAAGAAGCGGAAAACGGTCTCCTCCTGCATTACCAAAAAGCTCTCGATGCGTTGACCAAAGCTCCGAAAGAGTTTTGCCAGCATATGTACCAGAGGCAACTTCACAGTCTCCGCTAGGATGTGCACTGATCGCCCAGCACTCTCCTACTGAGCCTTCGGGGATATCATAGCCATACTCTTCAGCAAGTCTTCTTCCGCCCCAAATCTTATTGTGAAAAAGAGGCTTTAAAAAGATAAGGTCGTTATATGACCCGTCTGTGTTTTTATCTAAATCTAGCATCGTAGCTCCTTATATGCAGTGCATACATGCTTTTCTAATAGCTAACAACTCTATAGTCTAACGGATTCTAATAACCTCAACACTAACTCATTTAGCTGCTTTTGACGGGGTTTCTCGCTAACAAAAAAGGCTCAGCTAAAAGCTGAGCCTTTGCAGTCAACGAACTAAGTGAACTTAGAACATAACGTTAAAGGAATCCATGCTGTAGTCAGAACCATAAAGAGCAAGGATGGTACCACGAACAGTTGCGGATGCGTCCATCTTTACACCTGGGTCAAAGAATGCAAAGCCCTTGGTAGTTGCGTTAGGAGCTGCGTTAACAAACAAGCTCAGCTCATCCTTGCCAATAGCGGTGTCGGTGGTCTGAATGAAGATGTTGGTATCGGTCTTGTTAACAACCTCAACCAGATAGCCGTTGGAGTTCTCAAAGTCAACACCAATGCCGGTAACGGTAACGGTAATCTTATCGGTGTCAATAAGAACCTCAGTCTTATCGCCAGTCTTCTTAATATCATCAACGTACTTCTGAACGTTGGTAACCTGCTCTGAAGTGTTGTGCTTGTCCATCAGAGTTTGATAGAGCTGCTGAGAGTCAGAGTCACCAGCACGAGTATCTGAAGGCTTGGTTGCGGTATTTGCATCAGGTGCAGTCTGCTGCTGTTGCTGCTGCTGACCACCGCCAGTAGTGGTTCCTGGATCAGCAAGATTTGGAATAAGATTGCAGCCCGCAAGAGCAAAAACTGCGGAGGCGGAGGCTGCTACGAGGCCGAGCTTATTAAACTTCATAAAGGTCTCCTTTGGGGTTTGTTTACCTTTATTGAGAATAGCCGATTTAAGTAGATTTTGTCAATTTTTATGCACAGATGAGCATCTAATGTTCCTCAACTAGGGCTTTAATGCCACCTTGCGTAAACATTACTGCTGAATTTATGTGACCATCAGCCTCTTCACGAGTCTCATCATTTTTAAGAATATTGACAATAGTGGTCATCTCAGTTTGTGCAAGCCAGGTAATAATAAACTCATCATAGGGCTTAACCTGCGCAACGTTAGGATAAAGAATAGCTCTAATTGTTGAAGAGATAACCTCAGTCAATTCTTCAAAGAAGCGAACAACGTGCGGATTTTCACGGTTATTCACAAGAATCTGCACCACATACCTATTACCGTACAAAAGGTCTAAGAATTTCTCGAGCGTTTCTTTATTACCCAAAGGAGTGTCTTCAAGATCTCTTTCCTCGGAGAGCAGCAGATGATCTTTGTAGTCTTCAAGGATCTGAATTGCGCCTTCAGTAACGGGAATCAAAACATTCTTAAAGAGGTCCTCTTTATTCTCAAAGAAGAAATAAAGAGCGCCTGTAGTAACGCCTACGTGTGCGCAAATCTGTCTGAGTGAAGCTTTATCGTATCCCTGTAAAGCAAACTCTTGCTCTGCGGATTTAAGAAGTCTGTGACGCGTGTCACAACTTTCTGTTTGTGGTCGCCTCGACATTGCTGTCGCTCCTTTATAAATGTTTTAAATCCCCTTGTAATAAGGAGATTCCCCCAAATCAATACTACCTTGTTTTGAGGGAACATATAACAGAAAGTTAACTAATTATGCAGAAATCTATAAGCGTTACATAACAACTTTTGTGATATTTACTTAATTCTTTGATATTGATTAAACGAGAAACACGTCAGAAGCATAATAAAACCCTGCTATGTTACATAACAGGGTTTTAAGACATACCGTTAACCCAAATTGTCCTTACGCTTAATAAATTCTCCGCAGATATATGACTTCCTCAGATACTCGCGATTGAACGGATCTTTAACGGGAACAAAATCCTCTGGAGACTTAGCAAAGTGCATGGCAAAAAGCTCATGGATATGTGGATCAGCCAGCAAATAGCCGCGCGAGCAGTACGCCTGATACATCTGGGCGTCCTCGTTAAATTTAAACGAGCTAAAAGCGCAGTCTGAACAGTGTAGTCCAGCCATCTTGCACATCTCCTACTCTTCAGATAGCCCCATGCAATCTGAACAACGCTGAATCATACGCGTATACAGCAAGTATGGCATTGTAAACAATAAAAATAGTCAAAAATACTTATTCGATGCCAAGAATTTCCGGGAGCGTGTAATCTGAGCCGTTCCCCGAGGAAGCAACAGGTTGGAGGTATTCTCTATTGTCATTTCCGTCATGCATAACAGTAGGATTTGGAAGATTAACACCCTCAGCTAAATTCTTCTTCTGCGTCTCTGTAAGCTCCACGCCAGCATCAACAAGATCTTTAAGATGCTCAACCCAAAGTTGATCAAGACTTAAGGAGAAGAAGTCAGCGATAACCTTTGCTTTATCAAATGAAGGCCACTTACGACGCTCAGTGCAAATGTAAGAGACATACGCACGTGACCAATGTGAGAATTCGCACAGGTCTACCTGGCGCTTGCCACTTTCTTGTAACAACCTTGCTACTGTCCTACCCAAACCTGGGTCGGTCTTTTTGGTAACACCTGCCTTAGCCATCTCACAGCCCCATCTGCTCAAACGATGCCTTAAAAACATGCGTATGTTTTATGCATAGTCCCATGTTGTTACCGTATCATACTACACTAAAATATCTTCAGATACAATTTGTTATGTTGTTTTACAAGCGGAAATTTGAAGAAGATTGCATACCTGTTACGTAAATAAATCATAAGCGACACTGTCGTCTGTGATTAATTGGCTATACAAAAGATATGCAAAAATCTATTACTCTATGCAAAATAATGTATCAGCGATTTTATGCAATAACAAAGAGCCTCTACGCCATCTGGCTTTTAAGATTTTGGATGATCCATGCAGCTGGTTTCTGACACGTATAAAACCGCAGGAAAATAGCTTAGTAGCTGTATTTTTACTTTTAAATACTTGAAATAATGGGTATATCAAAGATAGAGCAAATAGCTCTAAAGGGATTGCCATGAGGCAGGGCGACATGTGTGCGACCACGTTAATAGTCGTCCTGCCTCCATGGCATACGTTGCCTCGCAAATCGAGAAAACTAAATGGTCGGGGCCATTTAGCGATGAAATTGAGTGTTGGGGGAACTCAATCTCTCAACGCAACGTGTAAACTATTGATAGCAGAAAAAACTTTTTATATATTCGGGAATTAGAAGAATTTTTAAATTCATATAACACTTCCCGATTTTAGCGTAAAAATAGCGCAAGTGCCACACCAAATCCAAGAAATGGTGCAAAAGGAAATGTATACATAAATATACTATCTGAACTGGTAATTTCTTCTTTATTTCTGTCTTCTCTCTTTAAAAATTTACGCCAAATAAAGAACAGAAAAGAAAACATAACACCTAAAATATTTGCTAAAAATAAAAAGACAAATGTCTCTTTTATTTCAAGATAAAGGCATGTTGAGAGAATAAGTTTAATATCTCCCCCTCCCAGAGAAGACATATGACCCATAAATTTTGTAACTATACCTACGGTAATCAGTACACATATAACAAAGAGCTCACTCCATAATGCATTCATCAGTAACTCGGCAGGCTTTTCATTTGTCACAAGCCAAATAGGCCATAAAAAAGCGAGCAAAAGAGGGATTCTATTTGGAATAGTGCGATTTCGCATATCCGATATTGAAGCCCAGATATACATGACAAAAATAACCAACTCTTTCATAGACACCTCCTCAGTCAACCCTAGCAACATGAACAAGAATTAACATTCCATGTAGGCGGTGTTATTTAACTTATTGATGTAATCAGTTAAGTATTCAAAGTTCTTCTCGCTGTTCTTGGTTTTAGAGGGTCTTTTTGAATCCCCGGGATTTTCTTGCGACAAAAATCGGAAAGCCGTGAATGGTACACTTAGCATTCAGTTTCTAGAAAGGTATCTCATGCCGAGCTCTTCATATAAATCAAAGCTAATGATTGTTATTCGTCGCGATCTTAAGATGCGTAAAGGAAAAATTGCTGCTCAGGCAAGCCATGCGTGTGTTGAAGCTACGCTCATGGCGCTTGCAAAAGAGCATCGACTTGATCAGGTTCGCGTCACCGACGATCAAAATTGGGTCTATTTGGACCATGCCGATGAAGATACCTCCGCAATCACCAACTGGTTTGATGCCGGTGTTGCAAAGGTATGTGTCTACGTTGATTCTGAAGAAGCGCTGCTTGAGCTCGCCGCTGAAGGAAAAGCTCGCGGCTTTGTTGTAGCCCTCATTAGAGACGCGGGATTTACCGAGTTCCATGGAGAACCCACGTTTACATGCCTGGCTTTTGAGCCACTTGCTGCAGAAGATATTGACCCGTTGACGGGCGAGTTGCCACTGTACTAGCGATTTGCCGCTGTACGAGCGAGTCGCTCTGAACTAGCTAATTACCTCTGCACTAACACAATGCCTACATCAAAAAGGTATGGCTCATGACCTCGTCAAAGATAGTGGTAACTACAAACATACCAATTGAGGCATAGAGGATTGCAGCCTGCCAAGACAGATGATTGGTCTCGATGTTTGAAATTCTAGGATCAAGCTTTCCGTCTTTGAGGCTAACAGGATCATCAATATCGCGGGTAAAGCCCATCTGACGGTCCTCGTACTCTTTTCCGCTAAAGAGCAGACCAACGCCACAGGCAATAATTCCCAGCGAAGAAATAACATACATGACACGGCGTACCCAGTCGATACCGGTAAACATATCCATGCCGCTGGTAAAGTACGCAAATGCAAAGATAATCGCACTCATTCCAGCCGCAGTAAGACAACCATAACCAAATGCACGTAAAGCGCTCAGTGCCAGCTCTTTGAACTTCTCGCCACGAGAAAGTGTTTGTGAAAACTTGCTATCCATACACAACTCCTTGGTTGTTTATTTGTTTTCTGTATAGCTTATAGCGTATAGGAAGTCTGCGCTTGATGATACAATTTCTACAGTAAATCTTGGCAGGAGGACGCATGCGTATCGGCTTTGATAACGAGAAGTACATCACTATGCAGGCGGATCGAATCCACCAGCGTATCAGTGAATTTGGCGGCAAGCTCTACCTTGAGTTTGGCGGTAAACTGCTCGACGACAACCACGCTTCTCGCATCCTCCCTGGATTTGCTCCAGATGCAAAAGCTCAGATGCTTCAGCAGCTTGCTCACGAGGCAGAAGTGGTTTTTGCCATCAACGCAAACGACATTGAAAACGGTAAGCGTAGAAGCGATATTGGCGTTACCTATGCCGACGACGTGCTGAGGCTTATGGACATCTTCCGTGCTCGCGGCCTTGCCATTGGCGGCGTTGTCATTACGCAGTACTCTGGCCAGCCAAAGGCAAAGGCCTATCGCGCGCGCCTAGAAAACATGGGTATTGCTGTATACCGCCACTACCCCATTGAGGGCTACCCCTCCAATATTGACCTTATTGTCTCGGCGGAGGGCTACGGTAAAAACGAGTACGTAAAGACTACGCATCCTCTGGTAGTTGTAACAGCACCTGGTCCTGGCTCAGGCAAGCTTGCTGTCTGCCTCTCGCAGCTCTACAACGAGAACGCCCGTGGAGTCCGCGCAGGTTATGCAAAGTTTGAGACGTTCCCTGTTTGGAACCTTCCGCTCAAGCACCCCGTAAACGTTGCCTACGAGGCAGCTACAGCAGACTTGGGCGACAACAACATCATCGATCCATATCACCTTGAGGCTCACGGCAAGGTTACCGTTAACTACAACCGCGACGTTGAGGCTTTTCCTGTGCTCAAGGCCATGATGGAAAAAATCGCAGGTACCAGCCCGTATCAGTCTCCAACCGATATGGGTGTCAATATGGTTGGCAACTGCATTATTGATGATGAGGTTTGCCAGGAAGCTTCCAAGGCAGAGATTGTACGCAGGTGGTTTAGGGCTGCCGAGAAACTCGAGCGTACGGGCATGGGTGAGCGCGAACTTTCAAAGATTAATCTCTTGATGAAAGACGTTAACGTTGACCAGAACTTCTCGCCAGCTCATGCAGCTTGTTTGCATAAAGCAGAAGAGACAAGAAAGCTTGCGGGCGCTATGGTTATGCCTGACGGCACCATTATTACCGGCAAAACTTCGGAGCTGTTAGGTGCGCCAGCGTCGCTTTTGCTCAACGCCCTCAAATACGTAGTTGGTATTGAGAAGAAGACGTTTATTGTCTCGGATGAGGTCCTAAGGCCCATTTGCACGCTAAAAGAGGACAACTTTAAGCTGGCTCGCACCAGCCTCTGCGCTGATGAGATGCTCATTGCGCTCTCTATCAGCTCAATTACCAACCCATTGGCCGGAAAAGCCGTTGATGCCACGCAACTACTCCGCGGATGTGACGCGTACTTCTCGTCAATTATTCCAAGCGACGACGAGTCCATCTATCACAAGCTGGGCATTAACGTATGCTGCGAGCCAATTTTTGAACAAGGACAATTCTTTCACCAGTGATTTTTAACAGCTCACATAAAAGCAAGAAAACGAGAAACTCTACGTCTCGTTCTAAAACTAAACACGCACCTGCTTCTGCAAACGCTTCAAAACGTAAGCAGCGGGCGATGCATACACTTAAGAAAAATTCCCAGAACAATCCTGTTGTCAAATGGGGCCTCATTGTACTGGCCATTGTGTTTGTGCTGGCATTATTGCAATCGTGTCAGGGACTTTTTTCCCTGTCTTTTGACAACAACCTGATTATCAAAAACGAAGTCCCGTATGAATGGAAAAACCTTATCTACGATGCAACGGGTCGCGCGCATTATGTGGTGGATGGAGAAGAACTCACACGCACGGGCGTTGATGTCTCTTCTCACCAGGGGTTTATTGACTGGGAGGCCGTTGCTGCCGATAACATTCAGTTTGCCATGCTTCGCATTGGTTACCGAGGCTCCACTGAAGGTGGCATTCGCGCAGATGAGCTGTTTGAAACCAACCTTAAGGGCGCGCAAAGCGCTGGCCTTGATGTGGGTGTGTACTTCTTCTCGCAGGCTATTAACGTGGAAGAAGCTCGTGAAGAGGCCGCTTTTGTTTTGCAGCAGCTAAGAGAGGCAGGAGTTACAAAGCTTGCGCTTCCTGTTGCGTTTGACCTGGAGCCTTCTCCCGATTACAGCGGTCGCGCCGACAACCTTTCCCCCGCAGAAACTAACGCTATTGCACGTGCGTTTTGTACCACCATTCAAGAAGCGGGATATCGCGTTATTGTCTATGGCAATAAAGTGGATCTGAATCGCTTTGACCTAGTCTCACTTGACGAGCCCATTTGGCTGGCACAATACGTTGATCAGCCAGACGTGAACTTTAACTTTTTGATATGGCAATACACCTCAACGGGACAAGTTGACGGTATTACCGGCTCGGTTGATTTGAATCTGGACTTCTCTGCCGTCTCTACAAGCAAGAGTCCAAAGTAGAGCTGCCACGACCGCAGCCGCTAGTCGCGTCCGCAGGAGCTGCCACGACCGCAGCCGCCAGTCGCGCCCGCAGAAGCTGCCACAGCTCAAAAAGCTATCCGACCTTAACAGAGCCAGTCAGCGTAACGGTAGGATCAAGCGCCTGAGCGTGAGCGAAAGCGCCTCCTGGACTGCATGAACTTACCAGCGTAAACACTACCCACAGAATAATGGCTGCAAGCAGCACCGCCAGCGCCACACGACCCAACCTCATGCGAGAAGAACGACGTCTTCTAGCCGCATACGCTGCCTGAGCTTCGTCTCTTGGGTTGAGCGTTCCGTAGTGATTGCCGTAAGCAGTTCTTGCTCGACCACGTGCACGAGCAGCGTCTGCGCGAGCATGGTTAACAGGATTAGTTGGGCGATCTTGCGTCATCCTACGCTGCGCCTGTGCACGGCTTCCAACAGCTGCGTGACGGCCTCGCACTGCACGTGGAGACGTAGATGATTCCCCGTTGCGAGAGATAGTAGGTGGAACCTGAGCTGGGCGCTTCTTCTTACCAAAACCAAAGAGGTTATTCTCTGCCATCAACAATCCTTGCTAAAAGATTCGTTTACCGAAAAAAGAATACACCGACTTTGCTTTTCTCGCCTTGAAAAGCATCTATCCCGTTACAATAAAGCGCTATACAGACTGATTTTCTGTAAAGTCTGCACAATTGGAGCTCATGGGGGACGTGTGAAGAAACTTTTACTGATGGCAACAGGAGGCACCATTGCTTCTGTTTCCACTGAATCGGGCTTGGCTCCCTCACTTTCGGGAGAAGAACTTTTAGCCAACGTCCCACTTGTTCATGACCTCTGCGAGTTTGATTTCAAGCAGGTTATGAATATCGACAGCACTAATATGCGTCCTCAAAACTGGCTCCAGATTAGAGATGCCATTATTGAGTCGTACGACGCCTACGACGGCTTTATTATCCTTCACGGCACCGATACCATGGCATATACCGCTGCTGCTCTCTCTTATCTTATTCAAAATAGCGAGAAACCCATTGTGCTCACAGGCTCTCAGCAGCCAATGGCAAATCCGTTCACTGACGCCAAACTCAACCTCTACCACTCCGTTCTTTACGCGCTCGACGACAGAAGCGCTGGAGTTGTAGTGGTCTTTGGCAACGAGGTTATTGCCGGCACCCGAGCCCACAAACAGCGCACACTGAGCTTCAATGCATTTACGAGCATGAATTATCCACCGCTTGCTCACATCCGCGGCAACAAGATTATTCGCAGTGCACCAAATGAAGAGCAGGTAGATGGCGGTCTTATTACCTATAAAACGCTCAATACGCGTGTCATTGTGCTTAAACTGACCCCCGAGCTTAATCCATCTATCTTCTATCTTCTGAAGAATGACTACGACGCCATTGTGCTTGAAACCTTTGGTATTGGCGGCATCCCCTCATACGACGGCTCTTTTGAGGAAGCTATCACCGATTGGATTGCGTCTGGTCGCACTGTAGTTATTACCACACAAGTTCCTGAAGAGGGTCTTGACCTGGGTGTATATGAGGTCGGTAGAACCTATCAAGATATGCCCGGCGTTCTCTCTGGAGACGATATGACCACCGAAGCTCTGGTTGCAAAAACTATGTGGATGCTTGGTCAGACCTCCGATCAACGAGAGCAAGAAAAACTGTTCTACCAGGTAATTTGTAACGACAGAATTCCACAGTCCGTGGATACAGAAATTTGCGAGTAGCCGATGAGAGACGCCACATTTAAACCTACCGTGCTCTACCTAATTGCGCTTATCATCTGCGGTTCTAACGGAATCGTTGCAAGCTTTATCAATCTTCCTAGCTACCAAATTGTCTTCTTCCGTATGCTTTTGGGCACGCTCTTTTTGCTCGCGGTTAAGCTTGTGCACAAAGAAGCTTTTACCATTCAAAACTACCCCAAGGACTTCCAGGCACTCGTTGGATCAGGCATTGCCTTGGGTCTTCAGTGGACCTTCCTTTTTGAGGCGTATCGCCTGGTAGGCGTTGGTATTGCAACGCTTGAGTATTACTGCGGTCCCGTTATTGTAATGGCGCTCTCTCCCCTTTTATTTGGCGAGAAACTCACTGCTAAAAAGATACTAGGCTTTCTTGTAGTTGTTATTGGAGCTGCCCTTATTATTGGCTATGGAGTTGGACTGAACCTCTCGCCAGTTGGCCTTCTTCTAGGCGCTCTCTCTGCTGTTCTTTATGCCGTTATGGTTATTTGTAACAGGCAGCTCAAAGATGTTTCTGGTATTGAAGGCACCAGCATTCAGCTGGGCCTTGGCTGCGCTATTGTTGCTCTAGTTACTGTTGTATTCCATGGCATTGAGCTGCCCGTGGACCCAGCGTCGGTAAATTGGCTTGCCGTTTTAACCATCGGCCTCTTTAACACAGGCCTTGGATCATTTTTGTATTTCCCACAACTTACCAAGATTCCAGTTCAGCGCG
This sequence comes from uncultured Atopobiaceae bacterium, assembly GCA_963539685.1. GTDB lineage: Bacteria > Actinomycetota > Coriobacteriia > Coriobacteriales > Atopobiaceae > Lancefieldella. Next base: position 33,128 of record CAUTMX010000009.1, read on the forward strand.
TGGCAGTCTTTGGCTACCTTGAACCACTATCTGCAGTTATTTTCTCAGCACTTATTCTTGGCGAGCCTTTTGGTCTTCTCAAAATAATAGGCACCGCCTGCATCATAGGCGGTGCCATCTTTGCTGAGCTATCAGGTGCCTCTTCAAACAAATCAGAGGCTATTGAAACTCCACTTTAGCGTCTAAGCTGCTGCGCGCAAGCTGCCGCGCAGCCGCGTGCGAGTCGCACTTAAGCTGCTACCGCAAACGAGCTGCGCTTAAGCTGCTGCTTACATTGGCATAGTTGGAGCGACAAAGACGCGAGCGGCGTTCTCGCGGTCAAGGTCATACAGGTTCTTTGGATCTCCACCAAAGATCTCTACTGCCTTGAGAAGATCGGAAGCATTTGCCTCTTCCTCACCCTGCTCCTTAACGTACCAATCAAGCAGCTGCATGGTACGGAAATCGTTTGCCTTCTGAGCAACGGCATAGCACTCGTTAATGCTTGCGGTAATGAACTGCTCATGCTCGTATGCTGCCTTGATTGGCTCAACTACCTTGGAGAAGGTAAGGTCTGGCTTTGCGATTGCCTCCATGGTTGGAGTCCAATCGTTATCAAGCAGGTAACGACGAAGAATACGTGCGTGAGCAAGCTCTTCCTGAGACTGGATGACATACCAGTTTGCAAAGCCCTTCAGGCCCTGCTCCTCATAGAAATCTGCAAAGGTTAGATACAGATAAGCGGAATAGAACTCTTTGTTGATCTGCAGATTAAGGATGTTACCAACGTTTGTGTCAAGTGCCATGTTCTTCTCTTTCCTCATAACTTTTTTATCAAAAAAATGAGAAGCTCTTTGGCTTCTCATTTTTGATACCCAGTTGTTAGTCTCTTAAACAGATTGCACGAAATCTCAATGATAAAAATAGTTACTATTTTTATCTTCTATTTGAATGCGCTGCGCTTGCGCCACCTATACGTTAGTCGCGGGTGAGCTTGCGGTGAATGCGATGAGGACGAGCAGCCTCCTGACCAAGTCTTTCGATACGATTAGCCTGGTAAGCCTCAAAGTTACCCTCAAACCAGAACCACTTACCTGGGTTCTCGTCGTCGCCCTCCCACGCAAGGATGTGCGTAGCAATGCGGTCCAAGAACCAACGGTCGTGGCTGGTTACCACCGAGCATCCTGGGAAGCGCTCAAGTGCATCCTCAAGGCTTTCCAGCGTCTCAATATCGAGGTCGTTGGTAGGCTCGTCCAGAAGCAGTAAGTTTCCACCCTGCTTAAGCGTAAGGGCAAGGTTTAGACGGTTCCTCTCGCCACCAGAAAGGACGCCAGCGCGTTTCTGCTGGTCAGGTCCTTTAAAGCCGAAGCTGGCCACATAGGCGCGGCTTGGAATTTCCGTATCTCCCACCTTGATAAAGTCGTTTCCGTCGGAGACAACCTCCCAGATAGTCTTATCTGGATCGATTCCCTGCCTGAGCTGGTCAACGTAAGAAATTTGAACCGTCTCGCCAATCTCAAGCGTGCCGGAAGTGAGCTCCTCCTGGCCAACAATGGCCTTGAACAGCGTAGACTTACCAACACCGTTGGGACCAATCACGCCAACAATGCCGTTTCTTGGCAAGCTAAACGAGAGGTCGTCGATAAGAACGCGGTCGCCAAAGGCCTTGTGGATGTGATCGGCCTCCAGGACCTTCTGGCCCAGACGCGGACCCACAGGAATCTGGATCTCGGTGAAGTCGAGTTTCTTGGATGCACGAGCCTCTGCTTCCATCTGCTCATAGCGGTCAAGACGCGCGCGGTTTTTTGCCTGGCGAGCCTTAGGAGACGAACGAACCCACTCCAGCTCAGCACGCATTTTCTTTGCGCGCTTGGCGTCCTGCTGGTTCTGAGCCTCGAGACGTGCGGCCTTGTTCTCCAGGTAAGTTGAGTAGTTGCCCTCGTAAGGATAGAGCTGTCCGCGGTCAACCTCACAGATCCACTCAGCGACGTCGTCGAGGAAGTAGCGATCGTGCGTGACGGCCATGACAGCACCGGGGTAATCATGCAGGAACTTCTCAAGCCAGAGCACCGACTCCGCATCAAGGTGGTTGGTGGGCTCGTCAAGAAGCAGCAGGTCAGGTGCCTCGAGAAGCAGACGACACAGGGCTACACGGCGTTTCTCGCCACCAGAGAGATGAGTGACGGGAGAGTCTGGGTCTGGGCACTGGAGAGCGTCCATTGCCTGAGAGAGCTGACTGTCCAGATCCCAGCCGTTTGCTGCGTCGATCTCGGTCTGGAGCTGGCCCATCTCTGCCATGAGCGCGTCAAAATCGGCGTCAGGATTGCCCATCTCAACGCCAATCTCATTGAAGCGCGCAATCTTGGCAAGCAAGTCACCGAAGGCAAGCTCGATGTTCTCCTTGACCGTTTTGGTCTCATCTAGCGGCGGCTCCTGCTGGAGCAGGCCAACGGTGTAACCTGGGGTAAGCTTAGCCTCGCCGTTAGAGACGTCCTCTATGCCGGCAATGACCTTGAGCAGGGTGGACTTTCCCATTCCGTTTGGACCCACGACGCCGATTTTTGCGCCAGGGTACACGCCGACGGTGACGTCATCAAGGATGACCTTCTCGCCGACAGCTTTGCGGGCTTTGTACATCTGATAGACAAACTCTGCCATGTGCTCCTCCTTAAGGGGCTGTCAGATGAAATATTCACATAGTCCATTCTAATGAAATATTGCGAGGACTCCACAGTAGAGAAGCTGGAAAGAGGATATGTCTGCAAAACGCGAAGTCACGTTGCGCTGCACGCATGTGCGATCCGGTGCGCGAGGGCGCAATGCAGACGCGAGATTACGTTGCAGGAGGCGCAATCGCGATGCGGGACGCGAGGGCATGTTGCGGTGCGCGAGAGTGCGGTGTGGAGCGCAAAAACACACCTATGTCGGATAATCTGTCAAAAAGGCATATACATTGCACTCAAAACCTCTATATCGTGCAGATTATTGGACTTAGGTGTGTTTTTTGCTTCGCATTTAGCAGATTATTTGACTTAGGTGTGTAGCTAGAGGCTCGAAAATAGCGGTAGTTAAACTATTTATATATTACTATTCATCATTACGCATATTAAACCTTATTTATACATAAGAATGAATTAACCCGTTAATTGTGATCATGGCTCGCGTTAGATAACCGCCTTCAGATAGTTTGTTGCAAGGGATACCAAATCTCCAAGCTATATAGCATAATCGCACTGTAAATTGCCATTCAACCGCGTCGTTACAAACGAGCAGGAAGAATGGCTACTAAATTGTGCTTTAACGTAGGCTATTTGGTTAACGTGGCCTTTTATGGTTTAAGTGAGCTTATGGTTTTACGTGGCCCTGATTTGCCTTATCTACGGCATCTTTGACCATCTGCGCGTACAGGGTACCGCCTCGATTAATGGAATCTGAATCAGAGCCAAAGTGAACGTAGTCAGTACCTGCCCAAATGTCAGGATTATCCTGAGCAACCTGTGCCCAGTCCGCAACAGTAATGAAGTCGTACTGTTGCGCGAGCTCAAGCTCGTGTGCGCGAATAGCATTTGCACCAGCGTTTGGATCGGAGTTTCTACCGTCATACGGAGTGACAAAAATCAGACGATGTCCGCGCGGCAGCATGTCCACAATCTTATCAACCGCATCGGAGCCGCCAACAGGGTTGGTGCCCAGGGCAACAACAACGTCCTGGTAGAGGGTGTTGTTATCGATTGCGGACTGCAGCAAATCTACGCCCATCGCCACATTTCTACTAACAGAAGCGTCAATTTGAGCATCGGGCAGCGCATCCTGAAGGTAAGAACGAGCACGCAGCGAAACAGAATCGCCAATGTAGGTGACTCCCTCAACAACGTTGTAATTACTTGCCTGCGAGGTATCCGCATGCTTGCGAGTCATGGTCATGGCGCTCTGCTCCTGCAACGAAGCGTTGAGCAGCAAATCATTCTGGAAATCGCTCAGCTGTGGAGCGGTTAGCGCAATAAAGGCAACGGCCGCAGCAAAAGGAATAAGCGCAAGGCCGGCACCTCGCAAAACCTTCTGACCATCAAGCTTGATGCGCGAGAAGATCTCTGGAGACTTCCCTGCCAACGCTGGCTCAAGTACATAGAACGAGCAGCTTGCAAATACAAACGAAAGCACCAGGGTTAGGAGTGCAGCCAGGACTGGATCGACCTTCTCGGCAAAAATAATGTACAAAGGCCAGTGAAACAGATACACGCCGTAGCTGGTGTCTGCCACAAACGAGACAATTCCGGGCTCTTTGATGCCCTCGGTTTTTTGATGCAACATACGAGCAAAGAAAATCATCGCTGCAGCTGCAAGGGAAGCAAAAAGGAAACCAAAGGTGTATGTAAAGAGGTCCTCAAAGTGCATGAAGACGCTCAAAAAGACGAGAACGCCGCAGCTTGCCACAAGGCCCACAAGCGTTAGCTGAGTAGAAAGCTTCTGCTCAAGCTGGTCAAAGAGCTCGCCTGTCTGAGCAATTCCTGTAACACACGATAAAAGCGCGCCGATAAAGAAAGGGAACACGTGCGTTTGCGTCGAAAAATACTGGATAGAAAGATTTGTGGAGCTTTGGGCGCCGGTGGCCATCGCCAAGTAAGTAGCGACCAACAGCACTAGAGAAGCTCCAGCAATCTTTACCTTATAGCTTCTAATTGTTTTGCTCATGCAAGCAAGCAGCCAAGCGCACAAACCCCAGAGCACATAAAAGTGCATTTCAACGGCAAGACTCCAGGTGTGCAGATACACATGAGGAGCAAATTGGTTCTCATAGCTGTTGCCCAGAACTATCTCAAAGTAGTTGGTCACAAAGCCAAGAGCTGCGGCAATCTGATACTTAATACCGGAAATGAACTCGGTACGCACAAGCAGAAGAAACGGCGTGCACACAAGCACCATAAACACAAGCGGCGGCACAATTCTGTAGAAACGCCTGCGCAGGAATCCAATGACGTCGATGGATCTAAAGCGAGCAAACTCGTCAATCAAAAGAGCTGTGATGAGATAGCCCGAGAACGTAAAGAATACGTCGACACCAATGAAACCGCCTGGAAGTGCGTCCTTAAAAAAGTGATATATGAGGACTAAAACAAGTCCTGTTATACGTACAAGCGAAAACCATTTAATTCGCACTTTGATAAATCCCTTGCTTAAAAGTTCCTTCGTACACAATGTTGTCTTGCGTAGTGAGCTTTCCTTGGCCGTCTGCCTGGCCTTTTACAAACTGACCTTCGTATGTCCAGCCATCTTTTGAGGTGTACGTTCCCGTGCCCTGGAAATACCCGTCGACAAATTCTCCCTCGTAGGTATCGCCATTCTCAAAAGTCATTTTGCCTTGACCATTCATCTTTCCTTGAATGGTAGTGCCGGTATATGTTACCTGATTGTCGCCGAATACCAGCGTTTTTTGACTTGGTCGGTTAACCAGAACAATCGAGAGCACCGCAAGCACCAAAATTGCAACAACACTTACCAGCTCAAGCTTTCTTCTGCCCGCACTCACCGGGCGAGAATGGCGCTGCTCTGGTTCTGGATCTGCTTGATTGCGAGGATGCTTCTCCACACGAATACTTTTGCGTACAGATAGAGGCGTTTTCTTGCGCTTCTTTTTTTCTGACGCAACTTTAGACCGCATGTTTTCTGCAAGTTTTTCTGCGGGCTGTGTAGCGGACTTTTCTGCAGACTCTGCAGTAGGTTTTTCTGCAGGCTTACGCTGCGCAAACAACGCAAAAGCAGACGAAAGCTGCTCAGAAGCGGTCTGCAGAGAGGCCACTGGGCTTGCCGTAGTATCAGCCTTCTCTACGGGAGCCTGACGTGCTTCTACAGGCGCAACTTCCCTTGCCTCAGATGAAGGCTCAGGGACGTGCGCTGCTTTAACCATATGACGAGCGTTTCTTTTTTTAGCAGAAAAACGCGTAGGAGAACTCACTAGGTATTCCAATTCAATCGATTTGTTAACTATTTCATTGTACTAATTTCCTTCAACTTTTGAATTGTCATTTGTCCTATACACATTTACCAGATTCACAGGTACGCCCGCTGTTTTTCTGCGATTTTCTGTTCTAAGTAAAAAGAGAGAGGGGTACACTACATGGTGGTATTAAAAAAGAAACAAAATGTGCTTACTAAAGTGTGTTCTAATTAGAAAGTTACATCATCGACATTATCAGGGAGGCGAAGATGGCAGAAGCAATTCGTAAAGTAAATATCATTGGCCATTTGAACCCAGATACAGACAGCATTTGTGCTGCAATTTCTTATGCGTATCTCAAAAATCAGATTGATAACCCTATCTATGAAGCTCGCCGCGCTGGCTCACTCAACCGTGAGACTGCGTTTGTCCTAAATCACTTTGGCTTCGAAGAGCCACAGCTTATTACTACGGTTACTCCTCAGATCAAAGATGCAGAAATTCAAGCTCAGCCAAAAGTTAATGCTGGAATGAGCCTCTATGCTGCTTGGCAGCTCATGCAGGACGTCAAGCTTGATACACTCTGCGTTACTGATGAAGAAGAAGAGCTTACCGGCCTGATTGCCGTTAAAGATATTGCAAATGCAAACATGAGCCTTTCCGAGCCAAACCTGCTCTCTAAGGCTAAGACAAGCTATGCAAATATCGTTTCTACGCTTGGTGGCACCATGGTACTTGGTGATCCTCAGGGCGTTGTTAAGCAGGGCAATATTCGCGTTGGTACAAGCGCTTCCGCTCTTTCAGAGATTGTTGATGCTGGCGATATCATTGTTGTTGCTGGTAACCATGAAAACCAGACTATCGCAGTTGAGCATGGTGCTTCCTGCCTTATTGTCTCTTGCGATGCTCCAATTGCTCAGGACGTCATTGACCTGGCTAAAAAGCGTGATTGCGCTATTATCAGCACTCCACGCGATACCTTTGAGGTGGCTCGCCTGCTTATCATGTCTATGCCTGTACGTGAGAAGATGCTCACTGACGACATCCTTAAGTTCAGCGTCAACACCGCAATTGATGATGCTCGTAAGGAAATGACCAACTCAAGGCACCGCTTCTTCCCTGTTATCAACGAGAACGGCACTTTTGCCGGTCTTATCAGCGGTCCTGGTCTTTTGAACCCTCGCAAAAAGCATGTCATTCTTGTTGACCACAACGAGCGCACTCAGGCAGTTGATGGTCTTGAGCAGGCCGAGATTATGGAGATTGTTGACCACCACCGCATTGGCTCCATTGAGACTTCTAACCCAATTACCTTTAGAAACGTCCCTGTTGGCTGCACCTGCACCATCATCTATGGCCTCTACCACGAGTACGGCATCGAGATTCCAAAAAATATTGCTGGCCTTATGCTCTCTGCAATTCTTTCCGACACCCTTGCATTCCGCTCCCCTACCTGCACCGAGCGCGATATTGTTGCTGGTAAGAAACTTGCAGAGATTTGCGGAGAAGACATTGACGCTTACTCTGAGCAAATGTTTGACGCTGGCGCAGACCTCACTGGTCGTACTGCAGAAGAAGTCTTCCACGGTGACTACAAGGTATTCAGTCGTGGCGGCGTAAAGTTTGGCGTTGGCCAGGGCTCCTTCATGACCGAGTCCAGCCGCAAAGCTGCAGAGGAACTTGTTGGACCATTCTTGGAGACTGCTGCTAAGTCCGAAGAGCTTCCAATGGTCTTCTACATGTTCACCGACGTTAAGAGCCAGGTCACCGAGATGCTCTTCTACGGCGCAAACGCTGCCAATGTCATCGAGCGCGCCTTTAACGTAAAGGTTGATGGCAACATTGCTGTTCTTCCGGGTGTCGTCAGCCGTAAGAAGCAGGTTGTTCCATCTCTCATGGCAACGCTTCAGACGCTCGCCGAGGAAACTGCCAACTAACACGGTTTTATCGCGCGTCGCGCCTTATGCGAGCTTTCTCTGCGCGGGTTTCTCGCACATCGTGTGATTCTCGCCATTGATTGAAATGATGACGCCTACCTGCGCACTTGCGGGTAGGCGTTTTTCTACAGGAGCTGTTCTATGACGGCACCTATTCTGTCTCTGATTACCAGATTGGCGCGACCATCGTACGGCGTGGGTTGGTCGTTGATGATAGCCATTTTGTTGCCCTCGTAGTAATCGAGAAGACCAGCGGCAGGCTGCACTACCAGCGAACTTCCTGCAACCACAAGGACCTCCGCTTGAGAGATGGCGTTCAAAGCACCATAAACCGTGTCCATATCAAGGCCTTCTCCGTAAAAGACGATATCAGGCCTAATAACTGCGCCGCATTGACAGAGCGGCACCACAGACGACTGCTCTTCAATCTGATCAAGCGTATAGGTGTGGCCGCACTCGGGACAGTAAAAACGCGTCTCGTTGCCGTGGAGCTCAAACACACGCTTGCTACCAGCAGCTTGATGCAGTCCGTCGATGTTTTGCGTCACCACCGCGCGCAGCTTTCCCGCAGCTTCCAAGTCTGCCAGCCACTTGTGAGCAATGTTTGGCTGAGCCTCCCCCAAATGATGAGAGTTTCTAAAATACGTGTAATACGCTGCGGGATAATCAAAAAACACATCAAGCGAGAAGATCTCTTCAAGCGTAAAGTCTGGCGCCTTGCTGTAGGCAAAAGACTCCTCGTTGTCGGGGTCAACCGTTACACCATTTCCCAGGTCATAGGCTTCTTTTCCCATGTCATAGCCATCTTGTCCCAGGCCAATGGTCATGTTTTCTACCTTGATGCCGCCCTGGCGATACAGACCGTTAGTACCCCTAAAATCTGGAATACCGCTTTCTGTTGACACGCCTGCGCCACCAAAGAAAACAATGTTATCTGACGACTGAATCCAGTCTTTAAGCTGCTCAATCTTGGTCATTAGGCACCTCTAACCTAAAAAAGGGACCCGGATAAACTGGGTCCCTCGTCTCAAGCGCCGGAGCTCTTGGCGCTGAAAACGCTAGTAATCAAACTCGTCAGGAACATACTCGGTCAAGCATGCATCCAGACCGGCTTCAATTTCTTCATGGTCCATATGACGACCAATGAAGCAAAGCTTAGTTTGACGATCGCCCAGTTCATCATCCCATTCTGCGCGTAGCTCGGGTTTCTCGTCAAGAAGGGTTTCTCGCTCATCCTCTGGCAGTGAGGCGTAGAACATGCCATTCTCGTAGAACTGGACCTGCTTGCCGGCCTGCTCAAATACGTAGCTCATCTCGGGGTCTTGCGAAATCCAGATGCTACCCTTGACGCGGATGATATTTTTTGGCCAACTAGCCACAAACTGATTAAGTTTGTCCAGGTCAAATGGCTGACGACGGCGATACACAAAGGTGGTAATTTCGTACTCCAAAACCTCTGGGTCCTCGTGCTCCTCAGGGTGCTCCATTGCATCCATCCAGGCAGCGGAGGCGTAGGCTTTGTCAAAGTCAAAACGGCCCGTATTGATAAGCTCACTCATTGGAATATTGCCGTTAACTGCCTCAACAATAACGGCGTCTTTCTGCAGGCCGCGAACAAGCGCCTTGAGCTCGTGAAGCTGCTCTGGAGTAACCAGATCGGTCTTGTTGAGCACCAGCGTAGAGCAGAACTCAATCTGCTGAATAAGCAGGTTCTCGATGTCATCCTCTTCAATGTCTGGGTCGAGAAGATCGGCGCCGTTGTGGAACTCCTCAAACATGCGAGCGCAGTCAACAACTGCGACAATGTTATCAAGGTTGAGGTGAGAGTGATTAGTTGCATGCTGGCTCTGATTGCAGAATGCAGAAATGTTATAGGTAATGGGGATTGGCTCGCAGATGCCCGAAGCCTCAATAATGATGTAGTCAAACTCCTCGGTATCGGCCAAATCACCCAACTGAAGTGCCAAGTCATTAGAAAGGGTGCAGCAGAGGCAACCGTTAGTGAGAGGAATAACGTCGCCTTCTTTAGCGTAGCCGCCGTCTTTAATAAGACCAGCATCAACGTTAATCTCGCCAATATCATTGACGATAACTGCTGCGTGAATACCTTCAGTGTTAGATAGAATGTGGTTCAAAATAGTGGTCTTACCTGCGCCTAAATAGCCGGTAAGCAGCACAATTTTCACCTGCTTTGGTTCAGACATAGTGAGCTCCTTCAAATGTCAAACTTTTATATCAAAGAATAAACTTCTTGTTTGTAAAAGTGGGTCCTGACGCTTAAGTGAGTCAGGGCCCAACCTTCGCGTTACAAATTATCGAGCTGGAAGCTTAGAAGCTACCGCGATCAATAATCTTGCCTTCCTTCATGATGACGTCCATGTTCTCAGGCGTGAGGTCGCGGATGTTGTTAGCAACGTCGCCCTTAACTACGAGGATATCAGCGGAGAGGCCTTCCTTGACAGCACCAAACTCGTTCTCCTTGCCCAGCATCTTTGCGCCGTTGTAGGTAGCAGCTGCAACAGTATCAAGGATGGAGATGCCAACCTTCTCGACAAAGTCATACATCTCATCAATGGTGACATAGCCGTAAGGAGTAACAAAGCTGAAGGAATCGGAGCCGATGGTAATGGTGATACCCATATCATAAGCCTTACGCAGGTTAGCGTAGGTGCGGGCAAGGCCCTTCTCGACAACAGTCTCACCTGGGAATGCGTCAAGCTCTGGAGTCCAGTCTGGTGGATAAGTTCCGTACCATGTTGGCAGGAAGCCGATGGTTGGGGTGAAGTATGTTCCCTGCTCAGCCATAAGCTTCATAGTGCGCTCGTCAAGCTCAAAGCCGTGAATGAGCTGCTTGCAACCAAAGCGGACGCAGTCATAAGCAGCGTCAAAGTTATTGTAGGAGTGAGCGTACAGAGGAATGCCTACCAGTGCGCACTCGTCAGCAATTGCCTTGATCTCCTCGGTGCAAAAGAGCTGCAGACGGTCGGAGTCCCAGCGCCAAATGCCTCCACCGGTTGCCCAGATCTTGATGCCGTCAGGCTCTTCACGGAGACGACGACGGATTGCCTTACGAAGCTCCCATGGACCGTCTACCTGGTCACCCCAAGGGTGTCCGTCCTTGGAGATCTGCAGTGGCAGGTGGTGAGAGTCACCATGACCAGCAACGCGGCAAAGGCCAAGGCCAGTAGCAAAGATGCGAGGACCCTGCATAATGCCCATGTTAACGAGGTCGCGGATAGCAATACCATTACGGCCAATCTCAACGACAGTGGTGAGGCCGTGGGTAAGAGCATCATAAGCCTGCTTGACTGCGCATGCCTGCTTCTGAGCAACGGACTCGATAACCCAGTCGTTATCGTTGTCGGTCAGGTTGCCGGAGAAGTGCAGGTGTGTATCAACAAGACCAGGCATTACGGTATGGTCAGATGCGTCACGTACCTCATATCCCTCTGGGACCTCTTTACGAGGACCAGCATAGGTAATCTTGTCGTCATCGATAAGGACAAGGGAGTCCTCAACTGGTGCAGCGCCAGTACCGTCAACGAGCTTGCCGCCTACAAAAGCATACTTACTCATGTTTCCCATCCTTCCTTTGTTGTCCGCTCACTTCTTTTAAACGGACGAGGTTTACTTGCATAGTAAGCCCGGGTTAACTCCTTTAGAATAAGTTAGCCATGGTTGCCGGTAAGCGGAGCAAAAATACCCATGAACGGATGTTCAGATATCAATAATTTCATATAAACATATAAAGTATTTGATTACTTCATATTTGCTATGACTACATTGCATAGTTGTGTCAAAACAGTTTTTGTCCGGTATCCGTGGTAAGGTTGAGAAAACAAATTAAGGAGGGGCAATGTCTCAGAATTCTTCGTCTCAGTCCAGCTTTTTTGCACTTATTTCTCGCATGCGCTACATTGAGCGCTGGTCGCTTATGCGCAATTCTCGCTCAGAAAGTCTTGCTGAACACGCCCTTGACGTGGCCGTTATTTCTCACTGCTTAGCAACTATTGCAAACGTGCGCTATCACAGAAATCTTGACGCAGATCGCGCGGCCCTTATTGGTATGTATCACGATGCATCAGAGATTATCACCGGAGACATGCCCACGCCTGTAAAGTATGCTAATTCAGAGATTAGAGATGCGTATCATCAGGTAGAAGCACGTGCCGAGAAAACCATTCTCTCCACACTGCCAGAAGACCTGCAAGATGCCTATGCTCAGGTGCTTACTCACAGCGCTGAGGCTTCAGAGAGTGAAGCTTATCTTAGAAAGCTTATTAAAGCTGCAGATAAGATTGCAGCACTCATTAAGTGTATTGAGGAGGCTCAGTCTGGAAACTCAGAATTTATTACCGCTGAAGCCTCAACTCGTGGAGTTGTTGAAGATTTAGCAGATTCTCTTCCAGAAGTGCGCGATTTTATGACAGAATTCCTACCTTCGTACGGAGAAACGCTTGATCAGCTTCTGTAAAAAAACGCTGATTTTGCCTGCTTTTGAGGAGTTGTTTTGCGCGCACTACATGCTCGTTTGCCTAAAAACTTTGTTCTGGAAGAGCGTTTAGAGGCGTATTCCAGCGTTATTGAGCCTCATCCAGAGACTTTGAGAGGTACGTGGGCTTCTGCGTGTGCGCCAATTACTGCTGAGGGGCACGTTCCCTTCTCTGAGGTCCGTGTAGACCTTGGCTGCGGCAAGGGATCTTTTACTGCCGCCCAGGCTAAGGCAAATCCTAATGTGCTTTTTGTAGCCATTGATACAGAACCTATCTGTATTTCATATGCTGCTAAAACAATTTATGAAGCAGGAGTGCCTAACGCCATCGTAGTCCCTGGTACCGGTATGAAGATTGATGAGTACTTCTCGCCAGAAGAAGTCTCTGTTATTTACCTCAACTTCCCTGCACCATTTCCTCGAATCAGGCAGGCAAAGTTGCGCCTCACTGATGCTGAACGTCTTATGCAGTACAGAAATGTTCTAACTAAAGAGGGCGTTGTTCGCCTTAAAACGGATAGCCAGCCTCTTTTTGATTTTTCTCTTGAGCAAGTTGAAGTTGCTGGATACAACTTTATTTGGAAAACGCGAGATGCTCAAGACGATTTTCCTCACGATGTTCCTAGTGAGTACGAACAAAAACTTGGCGCCCAGGGCGCTAAGGTTCATGCCTACCTGATTGCTCCGGGTCCTGTACCAGCAGATTTCACACCCACAGAGCCTGTCAGTCTTGTTGACTACCTTCCAGAAGATTTAGAGTCACTAACCTACGTTCCTCATGGCATGGAAAGCACGGTCCGCAATCTTGCAAACCGTGCTCGTAGACTTCGTAAGAAGGCTCAGTAATTTGTAGTCGGCTATGTGTAGAATCAACCGTTTGTGAAAATAACCTTTGTAGGAGCGCTCCTTTGCGAGCGCTCCTTTTTTAGGCAAGCAACCTTGGCCTCTTTTACTTGATTGACTTAATATTCAGGGCTCTGGTGGAATTAAGAACTGCAAGCACCATAACGCCCGTGTCTCCAAAGACCGCCAGCCACATGGGAGCTAAACCAAAGGCTGCAAGAATCAAAATAGCAACCTTAACACCAATGGCAAACACAATATTTTGCTTTGCAATGCCCAAGGTATGACGAGCAATTTTTACGGCCTTTGAGAGCTTAGAGAGCTTGTCATCCATAAGAACTACGTCGGCAGCCTCAATAGCAGCATCAGATCCCAAAACGCCCATAGCAACGCCGACATCGGCGCGAGCAAGAACAGGTGCATCATTGATGCCGTCGCCGACAAAGGCAAGGGATTTACCAGCAGTCTTCTGGGCGAGAAGACCTTCGACCGCAGCTACCTTATCCTGTGGAAGCAGCTCTGCGCGGACCTCGGTGATGCCCATCTGAGCTGCAATCTCTTCTGCAACGTCGCGTTTATCGCCCGTGAGCATAACAACCTTAGATACACCAACGTTTTTGAGGGAAGCGATTGCTGCTGGAGCATCAGCTCGTTCGCGGTCAGAAATAACAATGTGGCCCATGTAGGTTCCATCAACAGCCACGTGAATGATGGTTCCGTGGTTTTCGCACGCTTTCCAAGAAGCTCCTACGCTCTCCATAAGTGCGCAGTTACCAACGGCGACGTTCTTACCATTCACGTTAGCGCAGATGCCCTGACCAGCAATTTCTTTGATGTCCGTGATAACACAGCCATCGTCCTTGCTTGGATAGGCGGCACGAAGAGCTGCAGCAATTGGATGTGTGGAGTGCATCTCAACGTGAGAGGCTAGGTGCAGAAGGTCCTTCTCGCCAATGGTTTGAGGGTGAACAGCCATGACCTCAAAGACACCCTCGGTTAGGGTTCCGGTCTTGTCAAATGCAACAGTATCAAGGGTTGAAAGCGTATCAATGTATGCAGAACCCTTGATCAGGATGCCTTCCTTTGAAGCGGCGCCAATGCCGCCGAAGAAGGACAGTGGCACAGAAACTACCAGCGCGCATGGGCAAGACGCAATAAGGAAGGTGAGCGCCCTTACAACCCAGGTAGAAGCGTTAGCTACAAAGTCTCCCGAGAGCAGTGGTGGCAAAAACGCCAGCGCAATAGCACCGTAAACAACTGCTGGAGTATACACGCGAGAAAAACGACGAATAAAACTCTCGCTCTTGGACTTGTTCTGGTTTGAGCTCTCTACCAGCTTAATAATGCGGGAAGCAGTAGAGTCTTCAAAGAGGTGGGTAACGCGGGCACGCACCACGCCAGAAAGGTTTACGCAGCCCGAAATAATGTTATCCCCCACCGTTGCGTCACGAGGCACGCTCTCACCAGTAAGAGCAACGGTATCAAGACTGGTAGAACCCTCGACGATTTCTGCGTCAACAGGGACACGGTCGCCAGGCTTTACCACGATAATCTCTCCTAGCCCAACTTCTTCTGGAGAGATAGTAAGCAGCTGTCCGTCACGTTCAACCGTTGCGCTGTCAGGACGGATATCCATGAGCTTAGCAATTGATTTCTTGCTGTTATCGGAAGCAAGGTGCTCAAACACCTCGCCTACCTGGAAGAACAGCATGACAAAAACAGCTTCATCAAACATAGGAGAGCCGTTGGGAACAAAGCCAATAAGCAGGGCACCAACAGTTGCAATGGTCATGAGCAGATCTTCGTTAAAACACTCACCCTCAGTGATACTCTCCCATGCTTCCAAGACAACGTCGTATCCAGCAACGGCATAGGGCAACAGATAGATCAAGAGCGCCTGCCAAAGCTGCAGATTAAAGGTATGTTCAATTACATAAGCTACTACTAGTAAAACAGCAGAACAGACAATGCGAGCAATCTTAACCTTTGTCTTCGAGCTCATAGCTCCTCCTCGGATAGGTTGTTACGCCTAGTCTACTACATAAATCTATATATGTACATATATTCATACAATAATATTTATGAGCTTTGTTATGAAAAACTCCACGGGCGAGAAACCCGTGGAGTCCCAGATAAACCTATAAATTTTAGTCGTAGTTTAAGCCAAACGCTCTTCTCGCTAATTAAAAAACTAGTTGATCAGCGATGCCGGGGTTGGAACAAATCCCTCAAAAATGACAGGCGCACCTTCAAGCTCGGAGGCAATCATGTCCTCCTCATTTCTGACGGTCCAGGTAATGAGATGTGCGCCCATGGTATTGCAAGCCAGCTTAACAAAGGGGTTCTTGCGGTCCTCAAACTTGTATGCAATGAAGTCTGGACGACCAACCGAATTACCAAAGAGAGCTGTAGCGCCAGCTCGTGTAGCAATGTTCATGTGCTTGGTCTGACGGTCAACCAGGAAATTCTCTGAGAGCTGACCGCGAAGCATCTCAGGACGGTTCTGACGCAACCACTGCAAAACGCGAGGATCAAAGCTCTGAATGCACGCACGAACGGGACGAAGATCAAGAGCCTGCATAATCTTTTCTGTCAGCTGCCCAGCGTTATTGTTGCGCGTCTTAGCCTCAATAATCAAAGGTGCAGGTAGCTCACCGGAGCCACTCCATGCATAAACCTCAAGGACTTCCTCAAATGTTGGAATCTGCTCATCGGTAGCAAGAAGCCTCAAACCACGAAGCTCCTCCAGCGTGGACTCCTCAACAATCTTCTGTACGCCACAAAGACGGTCAAGTGCTGAATCGTGAACAACTACCAGCTTGTTGTCTGCGGTCAGGTGAACATCAACCTCGGAGCCAAAGCCTTTCTCGACAGCTGCGCGGAAAGCAAGCAGGGAATTCTCTGGAATGCCTGCCTCGTTGTTGTAGAGGCCACGGTGAGCATAGCGATGACGAGCAATCTCGTGCCAACGCTCCAGGAGCAGGCGATCATTTTGCTTGCGAGGAGCAATAGAATAAGCACCGTATGCAGCTAAACCAAGAGCAGCACCTGCAACAACGCCGCCTGCGATAGCAACGTTTCTGAGCGTCTTGCTCTTCTTGGCGGGAGTGACCAGCGCGCCTGACTCCTGGCTCTGTACAAGTGCAGCTGCCTCATCAACTGCGATATCTGCGGCAGCATCCTGATGCTCAGCCAGGGTCTCCCCCATCTCTTCAAGCGACTCTGCAGTGCTTGCAAGCTGCTTTGAAAGCTTGTTCTTTGGGCGAGAAAAACGATTTTCTAGATTAGACTGAAGCTGTGCCTGAGCAGTCAAAACTGAAGTCTGAGCCGAACGGAGCGCAAACTGGGCGCGAGCAACCGACGACTGAATAGCATCGCCGCTTGGCAGTGCTGGCCTAATATGAGCATTAAACCCAGCTGTAATCTGCTCTTTTGCGATATTGCCTGCTAAGTTAGCAGCCTTAGAAGCCGTTGTAGCAAGCAGCTTTCTTCCAGCCTCGGATTGAAGTGCTGCCTTTGCGGCATACTGAGTAATTGCTAAACCTGCAGCTCTAACTGCAGCTCTTTTAATAAAACGACCAATCATGTGGGCTCCCTTCAATCTAGCCTTATTCTATCAGTCCAGCTCTCGCTTTTTTGCTACGTATTGCGACTTTCTATGTGCAATCAGTATCTTTGTCTGTTCATAATCGAGTAGTATGTAGTCCACTAACTACTATTTCAGGAGCATCATGGCTTTTATAAAACAAGAACACGCGCTCTACCTGTATAAACTACTCAAAGCAACCATTGGCGTCTCTAAGCAGACTCCCCTCTCTGCCGTTGAGGGCGTGCTCATTGAAGACGACCTTGCACCGCAGGATTTTGGCTTTGACGACATCCGCGCGCTCATGGAGGCGTGCCCCGATTTCATCAAAATCACTGCGTTCAAAAAAGGCTACGTCTACGCAACGCTTCTGACCTTTGATACCTTTGAGGTTGCCCTTGCTGCTGGCGAGAAAAACGTCGAGGCACAAAACAACGGCAAACCTTGGAAGCGCCGCCGTGGGACAAAGTCCATTCGAGCTCTCAAGCCAAAGCACCTAGTAGTTGAGGCGGAGCCTGAAGTTGAGGAGCTTCCTGCCCAGGAAGAACCGACGGAGCCAGAGGAGGTGCCTGTCGTAGAGAGCTCGGAAGAACTGTCTGGTGCAGCGACGCCTGCTGCTGAGGCACCTGTTGCAGCGACGCCTACTACAGAGGTGCCTGAAGAAGATCTCCAGCAAGAATCTGCCGACGACGCTGCTCCAGAGCCTGCTGAAGCTGAAGCGTCAGCTCCAGAGGCTACCGAAACCGAAGCTCCAGTTCCAGAGCCTAAAGCTGCCGAGCTGACAGTGCCCGAACCTGTAGTGCCCGAACCTACCATCTCGCTTACCGTTACTTACAACCCCTACGACGGCTCCGATGAAGAGAAGACACTCGAGGCCACTCCTTCAGTATTGCAACAGGCGCTGAGTACAACAAGTTCCACCTCTAGCACTACAGTTTCTGAATCCCAAACTTCTACGCAGGCAATCAATCAGAATGAGACTCCTGCTCCTATCCCAACTTATCCCGCCGATTTTGAGGAAGATGTCCACGTCAACAACGAGCTTCTCGGCATTTTGTATCAGATGGCTCCCGTCGACGCCAACGTCCTCAAGCAGCTAGAAGAAGACTTCAAACTTGCAGAGTCTTCTCGCGCACTCATTTCTAAGGGTCGCACGTTCACGTTTAACACGCGTTACAAGAAACCGCAGACAGACGAGGTTATTACCGCTACCATTCGCAAATCTAAGCGCGGGGCTCTGCGTCCCTGGACGCTTTTGGAGCTCAGCGTTTCCGCAGATGAATTGCATGATCAGACAGTTGACGTGCTTCGTGGACTGCCAAAGTCTGCCATCGCTTCGTGGGAAAAACTTCCTGCTGCAGCAAAGCAGCTGCCCATCAACCCTGTTGACGTGGTCATGAACGAGGCTCCTGTCTCCGACTGGAACGCGCTTTGCACCACCTATCTGAGCGACGCGCCTTCGTTACAAGCGGCACAGGCTTGCCTTTCCGCGGCGTACGTCTACAGGAAGAACGAGCAGCAGCTCATGCATACCGACGCCGACTTCTCGCTACCTGTCTCAACTCACGCTCCCCTTCTCTTTGATCTCGAGCGTGGATTTGATGACAACTCGCCTCTGGTGCAAAACGCCTTGCGAGCAGCAAAGCACGGATGGCGCATGGCCGTTGAGCTCTACAATCCGTCCAAGCACTGCGTCTACCTTGCACTTCCCACCACCGATAGCGAGAAACCCCTTGCGCTCGTATTTGACGTCTCAGTAGAAGGTCCTTATCGCGTTGTTGCAACACTGACTATTGAAGAGGCGTACCCACTCGCACGTATCTTCTCTGATGGTCTACCTGCATGGATTTTGCCGGAATAACCTCAGCTCACGGACAAGCTTCCTTCGCAGGACAGTTCGCATAAATTCTCACGAAAAAAGCCGCGTCATGTGGACGCGGCTTTTCTTGTAGTTGGATTTCTCGACGGCGGGTACACCAGATTTCTCGTCAAGCGCACCGGGTTTCTCGCCAAGCGCACCGGGTTTCTCGCCAGTGGGCTGTTGCCGGACACCTAACTTAGTCGTGCCATGGTTCAACAGGCCATTCGTTGCCCGTAAGACTCCAGTCTTTCATGTCATTAGCATTGCCATTGATGACAAACTCCCTGACAAAGATGTCTCGCTTGCCATTTGAAATGGTCTCGATGTAGTAACGAGGACGAACGTCTCCCTCGTGGACCTCATCAAGCGGCGTGGTGTAGTTAGAAAGCGTCTGCTGGTCAACGCCCATGTCCTTCAGCGTCTGCGCCAAGATGTCGTAGTGCCAGACAGGCGCGTCAGAAATCTGCATAGGCTGAGCGGCCTCTTCAGCGGTCTGACCAGCTGGTTTATACATAATGACTGGAGCAGAAGGTGTCTGAATATCGCCGCCCGTCAAGTACCAATCACCATGGTCAGCGGTAATGATGAAAGACGTATTCTCATACACTCCCAAACGCTTGAGCTCAGCGATGTAGGCTTCAACAATTCTGTAAGCAGCGATGGTTTGCTCGTCAACGTTTTGCTTGCTTGGATCTTCAGTGCGCTCAACGTTGCGATCAAGCGTGTAAGGTGGATGCGATCCAAACAGATGAATGAATCGGAATGAACCGTTCTGACCAGCGCTGTCGTCAATCGAGAGTCCGTAGTGTTGAAGCTCCTGGTAATACTTGAGGTCATCCTCGGTGTATGGCTGTGAAGAGAGATCAACTTCGTCCATGTTGACTGACTTGCGCATGCGCATATTAAGATCCTCGGTATAATACCAGAATCGAGGCTTAAACACCCAAGGCATGTCCCTGCAGAACGCCGTCTTATAGAGAATGCGCAGTGCACCTAGCACGTCTAACTGGTTATCTGTACCGCGACCACGAGGCTCGTGGTAGTTGATGGAATACTTCTGCGCAGTGTCTCTGTAGTGAGAGTAGTTCAACTGATCCGTATACAAACCTGCTTGATATCCAGCATTCTGAATATCCTTGAGGTACTGATCACTTTGTGCCCAGTTGTAGACAAAATCGTTGAAATTCTCGCCAGGCTGAGGACGAGAGCCAAAGAGCAGCGATGGAACACCGTAGCGCGTTGGAATCATGGAACCTACAGAGTTTCTATACCACGTAAATCCTGTTAAACCGGCAAATGTCTCTGGATGCTCATCGTAGAGTCTCTGAATAAAAGCAGTGTCGGTAGTATCAAGGACAAACACCACGACGTTCTTCTTGGAGGAAACGCTGTAGAGGCCCTCGCGCGTTGCGATAACCTGCTGGTTTTCGGCGTGAGCATCTATCGACGCTGCTACAGCTGGTCCCCATAGACTTGCAACGCCCACTGTCTGGACAATGATAAGCGCCGTTGCGGTTACCAGAAGACCTGTTCTAAGCTGACGTGCTTTTAGGAGCGAGAAGGTCACTGCAGCTGCAATGATTGCGAGCCAGATGACACCGGAGACAATCATTTGAGTTGTGAAGTTGGACCAAATAACCTCGTGACCATCTGCAAGTGGCATACCACCGTTCAAGAATACTGCCTGAACGTACGATGCCACACCAATGGCTCCTATAAACGCAATGGCAACGTTAAACACACGCTTACGCAGGAGCGATAGAAGCACTGTAAGAATGATCGTAATGATAAGGCCCGCAATAATAACGGGACCTGCGACATCGTTGAGGTTGAAAGAAAGGTCTCGCGCATTGCTTGCCACCAGCTCAAGTGGGGCTACGACCAAGATAGTAAAGACAGTAAAGAGTGAAATAAGAAATGCAACTCCAATGCGACCCTTAGGTTTGAGGGTGCCTTCTTTTTGTTCTTTGAGACGAACAGTCTCTGCTGCAAGGATTTCTTTCATCTGAGTGTTTGCAGCTTCAGCACCTTTGGCGTCAACCTTGTGAACTTTGCCTTCGACAATCTTATTGGCGTTCTCATCAATCTTAAGCAGACGGAAGAGCACCTTACGAGAACGTCTAAACGCAACGCCAAGGACCGCAGAGAGCGCAACTACAACTGCTGCCAGTGCCTGGATGGTGTAGGTCATGACAGATGGGTCAACGTAAGCCTGCGCTGTTGCTGGTAGAAGTGCCCACCACGCAAACGTCAGTACTGCGACAAAAAACGCTCCATGAAGGAAAGACGCGCGGCTTTGAATAGCGGCGCTGCAAGAGTTTCTCATGGTAGAAGTTGTTGTTTTAGTCACGAGAAACACCGTCCTCATCAGTTGTCTTTGTGGCGTCTTTAGTGGAGCTGACGTCGTCGCTTTTCTCGTCATCGTCTGCAGCGTCCGCAGCAGCGTTCTTCTTGGTAGTAGCGTTGTCTGCAACCTCAGCGGCAGCCTCTTCCTGGTGCGCCAAAACGCGCTCGAGAATGAACTTTCCTGCGGCTTCCCCACCGTGGCCGAGATTAAAGATCATGTTGTTGCGAATCTCTTCAATCTTGTGCGACCAGTTATCAGTCTCTTCAAGCATCTGCGCAACCGCGTCGCCCAGGCCCGAGAGGTCCTTAGGATCAAAGCTGCGGCCAATCTCGTTTCTGAGCGTAATGTCACATGGATCCGAATGAATCTTGCTCCAGTCAGGGTTGTTCTCCTTCATTGCGGTGTCAATGAAGACCGACGGCTTGAGCGTGGTAAACGAGAACTCCTCAGCAACACTCGACCAGTCAGTAAACAGCAGGTCAGCCGAGAGAACCGAAGTATTGGAGCTGAAGTCGGTCTCAAAGGAGAGCTCCTCTGGGTCCGCATCAGCGTAGCGAGCAAGAATCTCCTCCATACGGGCAGGATAGCGCTTCAAATACTCTGGGTGCGGGCGGACCACAATTCGCCAACCGCGGCCCATGAGCTGCTCAAGCAGGCCGTCAAGGCAGCTGTCCATCAAGTTGTCATACTGCCACGAAGGACCAATCAGCAACAGGGGTTTCTCGCCAGGTTTCCGCTGACCCAGATTCTGCTTCTGGTAGTTCTTGATTGACCTGTCGAGAAGATCGTAGCCAATAGCAGGCTTTCTCTTTGATGGGGTGTCGTAGTACTTCTCGACCAGCTCAAGATCGTGCTGCTGATGAGGGCCGACGCAAAGGACGTCGTCGTAGTAGGTGTACTCGTTGCGCGTTGAGGTGACCGTCATGGAGGTCATGTGGTGGCACATGTACATGTATTCAGCGTCTTTGCGCACGTAGGAGCGCTTCATGTAAGAGCTCTCCAGGTCGCCGAGGGACGTAACCACAACGTCGGCATCCAGCTTCATAAAGAGCGTGATAAGGCGACGCTGACCCAAGTAATACGGAATCAGGCGAGGCTGCTGTTTTGCCAGTTCAAAGACCTGGTCGTTAGGGTCAGAGGTGACATAGTGGATACGAATGTCAGAGTTTGCCAGCAGCCACTCGATGGCGCCCTGGAAGTACTTGTAGAAGCCGCTTGACTCGGAATAGAAAACCAGGTGCTTGCCGATGGTGTCAAAGAAGCGCTTGTAGTCCTCTTTTTCTCGAGCAGCATGAGGATCGCGCTGGAACCATTTGTGTGTAGACTTGGTTGCTGCGTCCATTGCCTCAAACTCGTCGCGAGCAGCATTGAGATCGTCGTAATCAACCTGCTTACGAGGGTCGATGATGATGTTGCAGACAATTTGGACCAGGATTGAGAGAAGGTTTGAGCAAACCCAGTAGAATGCCATGCCACAGACGACGTAGACTGCAAGTACCAGCGACATTGCAATAGAAAGGCCGTTTGTGGTGTTCTTCTCTGCACGAGACTGCTCGCGCTGAAGCGGATTCAGCTTGTTGGAAGCAAGGCCAAGAGCAACCGAGGACAAAGCTGCTGCCAATGGCATAATCCAGGTGATACCGCCATCGATGATTGGGGTCATGCCCAAAAACTCTGTGCCAGGCGCACCAGAATCGGTGATGCCATGGATAACGTCAACTAGGCCGAACAGGATGACTACCTGGATTGCCAGAGGAATAAGACTCAATAGCGGGTGATAGCCTGCCTTTTTGTTGAGCTCGTTGGAGCGCTCCTCGATGGTCTCCCTGTCGCCGAAGTAGCGAGTCTTTAAGCGGAAGGTCTCGGGCATAAGGCGCACCATAACAATAGAATTTTGTTGTGTCCAAAGTGCCAGAGGCATCAGGATGATTTTAGTTGCAAGAGTAAAAAGAAAGATTGCCGCCCACCAACTGCCGGTCAAGTCGTATGCGGGCTGAACGATAAGTGAAAAAACGTGTGCAAGCTGCTCCATATACAAACCTTCTACGAGAAAACTCAACAGAAGCCAATAAAACCTAAACCTAAAAC
Organism: uncultured Atopobiaceae bacterium; assembly: GCA_963539685.1. Taxonomy (GTDB): domain Bacteria; phylum Actinomycetota; class Coriobacteriia; order Coriobacteriales; family Atopobiaceae; genus Lancefieldella. Next base: position 56,196 of record CAUTMX010000009.1, read on the forward strand.
CTAAAACCTGCAAAACCAATGGAATTCATGGCAAACTAAAAGAAAGCTACGACATCTCAATGAAGTTTGCAGTATCTAAAGTTAACCTAAAGAAACCATTTGTGCATAACTAATTCATGGTATCAAAAAACGCTATTTATCGGCAGTTTAAAGCGAATAATCAAAACGTAAAATCTTTAATTTGAATGGATAAAATTTATTCATAAATTGTTCTTTTTAAAATCATTCTATAAAAGTTACGTAGGCAATTGTCTTTCTCGTTAATCAAAAATTAACCCCTGAAATGGCATTTTATTTGATTTTGGGGTTGCAATCGCGGTTCTGCTGGCTAAAATACTCTCCATGTTATTTTTAATATTCGGCGCAATTGAGCGCTTGTGAAATGAGGAGATTCTATGCAGACTAATCTGCAGGAGCTAAAAGAGACCTATTCGCGGCAGACGTATAGTGTGTTTTCGATCAACCGCCAACAGAAGATTGCTGACTCCCAAGTTACCTTTTCGCTTGCTCATTCTGTTTTCATCATTCCTGTTTTTGGAGCTGCCGAGATTACTATTGGTGGAAATGAATTTGTCTGCGAAGGAACCACGGTTGTACATGTTCCTGCAGGTCAGACCGTAACGTATCGAACCCTTTATGGACGCTCGTTTGACCACGTAAACATCTACTATGATGGCATTCAAGGCGATGTCACCAGCCCAATCTTCAATGCCTATGCATTTGATCCTCAGGGATTCGACCGCATTCTTGATAAGGTGCTTGACCTGGAAAAACTTAACACCACCCCATCGCTGGACAATCGTGTTGCTCAGATTGTCAATGGCACCGAGCTCATCAAGTCTATGTTCCTACTCACCAACAGCCAAAAGGTTCAGGAGAGCATGGCTGAGGCTCGCACGTACATTGAGCTCCACTTTGCAGATCCAATTACCATCCCTGGCCTGGCTAAACGTTGCGGAATGAGCACTCAACGTTTCTCCAACAATTTTGTCCAAACATTTGGCGTTCGCCCAATGACATTCATTATTGCAAAGCGTCTTGATCATGCTCAACAGCTACTTCAATCTGGTCTTTCTGTGCGAGAGACTTCCGAGGCGGTTGGCTATAGCGATCCGTTCTATTTCAGCAGACTATATAAGAAGCACATGGGCGTCACGCCTCAGGATGTTCATGACAGCTATGAAGGAAACGTCCTGATTAAGTAGCTGTCGTTTAAGACTGCCTGTTGCTACTTGCAGAAATTACTTGCCCAATTACTTGTGGCAAAGCTGGTCGCAGGTTTTATTGCAAATCAAAGGGTTAGAACGTTCCGCTCTGACCCTTTTTTGCATAATCCGGTTGTAATATTCATTTCCATGAATACGTAATTTTTGCGCTCAAAATTATGTGCCGAAAAAGGTAAAAAATGCGTTTAGTTGGAAATGAAAATTGAAAATTAGACGTTTTATCTCCAACTAAGACGATTTTTTACCGCCTTAAAAAATTTTATCTGGGCAAACGTTGTATGCAGAAAAATGAAATCTCCAACTAAACGCATTTTTTACCACTTGGAGACTTATTCGAGTGATTCGCGAAGGATCTCTGCATCCACCGCCCCCCCCTATCAGCCGTCTATTGCCATTCTTCGAGCAACTCTTGCACGGAGCCAGTGCTGTTTCGCAGCACAAAAAATCCCAGCACCGCTAGGTGCTGGGATTTTACACTTGAAACTTTAAGGGCAATTAAGCAGACTCAACAACTTCCTCTGAAGTGTTGTCCTTCTTAGCAAAGTGCTCAGCAACATAACCAGTAATCAAAGGAGTCAGGATTGCAGTAACGATAACTGCAGCTGCTACCTGTGCATTTGCTGTTGCAAGAGCAGCGCCGCCATACAGGGCTGGGTTTGCCTCTGCCATAGCAGCAGGTGTAAGTGCGTTTGCGCCTGCGCAGGAAGAAATTGCAACGCCTGCAATTCCGGTTCCACCAGTTGCTTTATCAACAAAGTAGTTGATAAAGCCACCGCAAACAGAGCAGATAACGCCAAGCAGAATACCTGCAGGACCAGCCATAATGAGAGAATCAAACTTCATGGTTGTGCCCATAGCAAAGAAGGTCATGACAATAATTGCTGGCAGAGCGCTTGTAAGCATCTTCTTCATAGATGGGAAGCAGTTGCCAAGCAGAATACCCAGGATAATTGGGAGAACTGCACCAAGCAAAGACCAGTTAATTGGAGACTGACCAGTTGCGCCAAGAGCAAGCATGGTAACTGGAGGGCCAACGACCAGCGTAGTAATTGCGACTGCGCCCTGCTCATACTCGTTACCATAATCAGCCATCAGTCCTGCATACATGGAGTTGTTTGCACCAGAGCAAGCAGCAAGGATGACCATGGAAGAAAGGCCAAGCAGGTTGTCGTTCAGGAAGAATAGAACTGCAAGACCAAGAGCAACGCAGAACACAACCTTAGAGATGATGATGATAGCGCCACGAAGAGCAGCCTTTGGTGCACTCTTAAACGAAATAGTTGCACCAACACACAACATGAAAGCACCAACCAGAGCAGCAGTACCCTTAACGGTCATAGCAGCAGTAAAGCTACCAAGCGTTGGGAATACATCTGGGAAAAATGTGTTCATGAAAACGCCAAGAAGCAGTGGTACCAGGATGTTTGCGCCTGGAATGCGACCCAGTGCCTTAAATGGGTGCTGAAGAGAAATTGGTTCTTTTGTAGCCATCAACAATCACCTAATCCATTACGATGCCGCCGTCGCAGTCGCCAACCTCACCGTTGACAAAGCTAGCAGCGTCGGAAGCAAAGAACAGTACCATCTGTGCAGGCTCAGATGCCTGTGCAGGACGGCCGAGAGGAATAATGCCTACGACCTTCTTGTACTTCTCCTCATCGTTGGAGAGTGCAGTGGTCATATCTGTAATGGTGAAGGATGGGCAAACAGCGTTACAAGAAATGCCGTACTTGCCGCCCTCTTTAGCGATAGCCTTGGTAAAGCCGTTCATACCAGCCTTAGAAGATGCGTAAGCAACAGTACCAAGGAGGCCGCCGCCAATCTTGCCTGCAACGGAAGAAACGTTGACAATGCGAGCGCCACCACGATCAATGAAGTGCTGCCAGAGAGCGTGAGTTACGTTGTAGGTACCGGTGAGGTTAGTGTTGATAGTGTTGTTCCACTCTTTGTCGTCAACCTCGGTGAAAGGAACGGAGCTGATGCGACCAGCGCAGTTGATAAGAACGTTGACGTCGCCGCACTCCTCAAGAATCTGAGCAACGGTCTTCTTAACGCCCTCTGCGTCTGCAATGTCCATTGTGTAGAAGAAGTTACCCTCGCCAAGCTCCTCGACAAACTTGCGACCAGTGTCCTCGTGACGAGAGCAAACGATTACGTGTCCACCTCCAGCAACAATACCCTTGGAGATCTCAGCGCCAATACCAGCGCTTCCGCCTGTAACCAGAACCAACTTACCTGTAAAATCGAATGCCATGCTCTCTCTCCTTTTTTCATGAGCACTAACCATTGGAAAACAAATAAATTCTAGCCATATTCACATAATTTTCTATACAAAAAATATTTTTTAACCACAAATCCTATGGTCAATGCGTTAAAAGAAAATAATTTGCTTAAAATGTGACATAAATGACACATTAAATTTCACGTTCAATCTTTTGGACATTTGTCTGCAAACTGAAGTCTTTTTCTTTCCTCAAAAATCTCAAAAGTTAGACATAGCTAACTTTTAGGAATACAATATGGCGAGAAACCCGTTGAGCTCGTAGCTCCAAACTCCTAACTCTTGGCCTCACGCTATCAGTTTCTTGCTTTCAGTCCCGTAGCTACCTGCTCTCATCTCTTTGAAGGAAGTCACTATGAAACATTGCTGCACGCATAACCCGGCAGTCGCAAACTTGCACTCGAGCGCCGACTCGTACCCGCACGTCGATCCAGGCCCGCACGCCGACCCACACCCGAACGTCACCCGCAACCCTCTCCTAACCCGCAGGTCAGCGCTGGCCTTGCTCGGTGCAAGCTCCGCGGCAGCCATCGCTTCTCTCGCCGCGTGTGGCCCACGCGATTCCGCTACCAGCGCAGGCACCGCGCAAAACCCAAACTCGTCGGTTCCCCTTGTCTTGACCACTTTTACCGTCATTCAAGACATGGCTTCTCGCGTTGCAGGAGAGTTCTGCCAGGTAGAGTCCATCACCAAGGCCGGCGCTGAGATCCACGACTACGAGCCTACGCCCGACGACCTCAAGCGCGCGCAAAAAGCCCAGCTCATCCTCAACAATGGCCTGGGGCTTGAGCGCTGGTTTGAGCGCTTTGTCGATGACTCACCTGCTCAGCGCGCTGACCTCAGCGAAGGCATCACCGCCATCCCCATCGCCGAGGGCGACTACCAGGGCCAAGCCAATCCGCACGCGTGGATGTCGCCCACAAACGGCAAGATCTACGTCGAGAATATCGTCCGCGCGCTCAGCAACCTTGTCCCTGACCACGCCAAGGACTTCGAGGCCAACGGCGACGCATACAAAAAGGAACTCGACAACATCTCCTCTCATCTGATCGAGGAGCTCAGCTCACTGCCGGAAAAACAGCGCACACTGGTGACCTGCGAGGGAGCGTTCTCGTACCTGTGCCGCGACACCAATATGAAGGAGCTCTACCTTTGGGCCGTTAACGCCGCTGATGAAGGTACTCCGCAGCAGATTGCCAAGGTTGTCGAAACCGTAAAAGCCCAGCAAATTCCTGCAGTATTCTGCGAGTCTACGGTAAGCCCCAAGGCAATGCAGCAGGTAGCCGACGAGACGGGCGCCACCCTCAAAACTGACGAGAAAAACATCTTGTACGTAGACTCCCTCTCGGAGGCCGATGGTCCCGTTCCCACCTATCTTGACCTGCTACAACACGACGCGGACGCAATCGTATCCGGTCTTATGGGAAGGTAGCGTTCTCAATGAATCTTTGCGTTTCACAACTTTGTGCCTGGTACGAGAAAAAAGACCACGAGAAACCCATCATTCACGACGTGAATTTTTCGCTCTCAACAGGAGATCTTTGCGCACTTGTAGGCGTTAATGGTGCCGGCAAGTCTACGCTCTTCAAGGCCCTGATGGACACCATCGAATGCGAGGGATCCATCACTTGGGGTCAGCAACCTCTTTCACAAGCGCGTAAGCAGGGAAAAATCGCGTATGTCCCTCAAACTGAGGCAATTGATGCAACGTTTCCGCTGCTTGTAAAAGATGTTGTTATGCAGGGTAGATACGTTCATCAAGGCTGGATGCGTATACCTTCCGCTCAAGACAAAAAGCTTGTTGCCCAAGCGCTTGAACGCGTCAACCTGGCCGACCTTGCAGATCGTCCACTTGCCCAACTCTCGGGCGGACAAAGAAAGCGTGTTTTTGTAGCACGCGGAATTGCACAAGCCGCTGAACTGATGTTTCTTGACGAACCATTTGCGGGAGTAGACGCTCGCTCTGAGGCCATTATCACCGAACAGCTCAATAACCTCAGTAACGAAGGCAAAACATTGCTCGTTTCAATTCACGACATCAATTTGGCCCAGCAAAAATTCCCGCTTTGCCTGGTCATCAATAAAACCATCACCGCGCAGGGCCCTTCAAAAGAAATTCTTTCTGGAGACGCTCTCCTGCAGAACCTTGGAATTTCTGAAGACACCCATATTGAGGAGGTGCTCCATGCCTGAGGTAGATATTCTCCAATACGCATTCATGCAGCGAGCCCTTATTACCGGTATTGCAACTGCCGTGGTCTGCGGGCTTTTGAGCTGTTGGATTACTCATATGGGATGGTCGCTCATGGGCGACGCCATCTCCCACTCTATTCTTCCGGGCGTGGTTATTGCTCACCTGTTGGGACTCCCCTATCTGGTGGGAGCGCTGGTGTTTGCCCTTATTACCGTGGTGTTGGTTGGACAAGTTAAAAAGAGTCAAATTGTGCGACCTGATACTGCTATCGGTATCGTATTTACTACGTTTTTTGCACTTGGAACAGTTCTCATATCAAAAGTTCCAAGCCAGATTAACTTATCGCACATACTTTTTGGCAATCTTTTAGGAGTCACCACTCCCGATATGCTGCAAGTTATTTGCATCGGTCTGCCAATTGCAATTCTGCTTATCCTTAAAAATAAGGACCTGACCTTGCTTTCATTTGATCCAACACAGGTCCAAGCAATCGGCCTTTCTACCAAAACTCTCACTTCATTCTTACTTGTTGCCCTAGCGCTCGCGATTGTCATATCACTCCAGGCAGTTGGCGTAATTTTGTCCGTTTCGCTCCTTATTGTTCCAGGCGCTTGCGCAAGACTTCTTACTAATCAGATGCGCCATATGCTCTGGATTTCTCCGCTCATTGCTACGGCCAGCGTTTTAATTGGAATAACAGGCAGTTATTACCTAGATGCCTCTTCTGGAGGCATGATTGGCCTTACCCTCGGCGTGGTTTTTTGCATCATTTTTATACTAAAGAGTTTACCAAGGTTTACTTTTGGGTATATACTAGACAAGAACTAAGAAAGGAGGACCAATGCATACTACACTGAGCGCTTCAAAAGCCCAGCTTACTCACACAACTCGTGCGCAAAAACTCTTGCGCAGGCAAGCATCGGCGGCATTAAGAACATCCATTGGTCTTATGGTCGGAGCTCTTCTTATTGCAATTGTCCATTAAGGCTTCATCTCATAAATCACCCAGATTTGGCGAGAAACCCCCTCCTATTCACAGGGTTTCTCGCTAAATTTTTATATAAGTGTTTGAACGAGAATACCCACAGAAACCGACGCAAGGTTAGACAAGATTGAAAGTGTCCATGGAGCGTCGCTTACTCTTTTTACCTTGTAAATTAAACCCTCAACAGCAATGACGGCCAGTTCAACCGCTATGACACACGCCCAATATTGGGCGTCGTTAGCAACCACATTAACAAGGACACTTGTTATAAAAACAGCGATTGGATTGGTAAGCACCTGTGCAGCCACAACAATCAGCAGCGCGTGATTGTCTTTAACGCCAAGCGATTTTGCGACAATAAGCTCAACAGTAATAGTCAGAATCAGACAAAACGCAAATATCGGAATAATGGTTATCAAATACGGCAATAAAAATATTTGGTCGTCCATGCCATTAGCCTTCTACTTGTTTGTCTTCATCAACAAGATAGTCTTCAGCCGCACACTCATCTTCAACCGCAAGCTCATCAACCTGATCAGATAGCTCTGCAATTAGAACATCTTCCTCTACAGCCTCAACAACTTGTGCTGCCTGGAACATACGCTCATGTCCAAATGGCCCTGTAGCCACGGAATCTTTGACTAACGTAAGACCTACGCCCAACGCAAGTGCCGAGACCAAACTGATACCAGAGAGCATCGCAGGATGTTCAATACGGAATCCTGCGAGCGCAGGCAACGCACCTACAGCTAGTGAGAAACTGGCCAGTCCAAACGCGGTGCCTTTTGCGTTAGGCAAGATATTTGCCAGTGATGCCAACGTAATGGACATAGTAAAGTTGAAGAAAAATACACCCAGAAGGCCCATAACCGGTATCTCCCATGAGGGCACAAACAAGGTGGCTGCAACAATGAGCGAAAAGATAGCTGTAGTCCTAAAGCCAATACGATCAGCAACCATTCCACCAAGCGCTTTACCTGCAAATACGCCAAGGATGCTTAATACCAGTAAGAACATCTCGCTCTTCCAAGGAAATGCCATAACCATGCCGGCATAGCCTCTCAGCGCCACCACAAGGCTCAGCAGTGCAATCGCAAGCAATGTATTGGACGAAAGCCTAGGAATATCAAACGAAGCGTTATGCACGTTCCAGTACTTCTTGTTAACCTTTTGCACTACAAGCGTGATAAGCGCGCATAAGAACAACAGCACAAGCAGGGAAAACGCAATCTGAAATCTTCCCATTTGGGCACTTTGTGTACCTAAAAAGACTCCAATTGCACCAGTTGCAATAAAGATTCCCGAAGGTCCTGCATGTTTTTGCGAGATATTAAGGACGCTCAGTCCGCCTGCACTATGGAAGAGCGCGTTTCCAATCGCAAGCAAAAGAATTGCAGGCCACTCAAGAAGGGCTATAGGGACCAGCGAAAGAATAACTCCAGCGCCCACTAAAGCATACGAAAGTAAGGCGGCATAGGAGTTCTTATCCAGCTGATCCAGCGCAATGCCTATAGGGAGCTGCAGGGTAAAGGCAACTATGTCATACAGTAAAATACTGAGCGCAACAACTTCCATCGAACCCTGGCCAGACTCTCCCAACACTCGGCTTACCGCGCAGAGCATGGTAGATACGCATGCAAAGTCAACTACAAAGTGACATAACGCAAATGCAAAGGTAGTGACTTCTTTTTTGGGAAGAATCTGCTGTGTTGTAGGCAAATTATTACCTGTTACGCCTTTTAATCATGATAAATCCGACTACAGCCACAAGAACAACGACTGCGATCAAACTTGCATGAGAAGTGGTTAGACCAACTCTTGGCGCATTACCAACTCTTGGCGCATCAATAACATCAGCTTTTGCCATAACAGAAATCACGGTTGCCATTACAAAAGTGCTGATAGCAAGCACAATTTTATGGGCTGATCCTAAACTAGCACGTAGATGACGATACAGTGACATAGTACCTCCTTCATCAACTTTTTAATATTTTACCAGTACACACGCCGCGTTCCAAATGTACTCCCGTAAACGGTATAAAAAAGCGCCCGACTAATGTGAACTGCCTCCCATTTCTTGGACATAAGAAATGGGAGGCAGTTCATATGCGGGT
>CAUTMX010000010.1:0-49721 GCA_963539685.1 uncultured Atopobiaceae bacterium
CCCTGAGTCATAGCCTTCATCTTGCCCATCATCTTATTCATCTCTCCCCACTGGCGAATAAGCTGATTGACCTCCTGAACACTACGACCAGAACCCATAGAAATACGACGACGGCGCTGACCGTTAATAATCTTTGGACGTGCGCGCTCTTCTTTAGTCATGGAATGAATGATAGCTTCAATCTTTCCCATAGAACTATCGTCAACACCGCCTTGCTGGGCCATCATGCGGTCACCACCAGGTAGAGCGCCAATAAGCTTTGCAAGACCACCCATCTTGCGGATCTGATTCATCTGATTAAGCAGGTCATCCATAGTAAAGCCTTCGCGCAACATGCGCTCAGCATCTTCAACCTGCTTCTCGTCTGCTGCCTGCTGGGCCTTCTCGACAATAGAGATAACGTCACCCATGCCAAGGATGCGCTTGGCCATACGGTCTGGATGGAAAACCTCAAGTGAATCGGGTTTCTCGCCCATGGAAACAAACTTGATAGGCTTACCGGTAACCTCACGTACGGAAAGTGCGCCACCACCACGAGCATCGCCATCAAGCTTGGACATGATAACGCCGTCAAAGTCTACGCGCTCGGCGAAGGTGCTGACAACATTGACAATATCCTGGCCGGTCATAGCGTCGACAACCATAAGAATCTGGTCTGGCTTGACGGCACGCTTGATAGCAACGGCCTCTTCCATCATTTCTTCGTCAATTTGAAGACGACCAGCGGTATCGACAATTACCAGGTCGTTGAGGTGGTCAACAGCTTCCTGGATAGCCTGAGACGCAATAGCAACAGCGTCTTTGCCATCACCACGATAGACTGGCACGCCAATCTCTGAACCAAGTGTTTCAAGCTGATCCGCTGCTGCGGGACGGTGAACGTCGCAGGCGGCAAGCAGAGGATTCTTTCCCTGGGACTTAAGCAAGTAGGCAAGCTTTGCAGCTGCGGTTGTCTTACCGGAGCCCTGAAGACCAACGAGCATAATGACGTTTGGAATGCGGTTCTGTGCCAGCGTAAGCTTGGACTCGGTTGAACCAAGCAGTGCCGTGAGCTCATCCAGAACAATGCGGACAACGTTCTGAGCTGGAGACAGAGATTCCAGCACGTCAGCGGTCATACACTGCTCTTTGCAGCGGCCGACAAACTCCTTAACTACCTTGTAGTTAACGTCAGCCTCGAGAAGAGCCATGCGAATTTCTCGCATTGCTGAATTAATATCATCCTCAGTGAGACGGCCCTTTCCGCGCAGAGCGGAAAATGTATTTTGCAGTCTATCTTGCAGGCTGTTAAACATTACTGAACTCCCTCACCAACAAGTGCTTCACAGAATGAACGAGCATCAAATGTCTGAAGATCATCAATTGACTCGCCCACACCAATACGATAAATAGGCAGGTTAAGCTGGTTAGAAATTGCCAGAGCAATTCCTCCCTTTGCGGTGCCGTCAAGCTTGGTAACAATAAGACCATCCAAAGACAGGGCATCATTGAACTCTTTTGCCTGATTAAGGCCGTTTTGACCGGTAGTTGCATCAATAACCAAGACAACGCTCACGGGAATATCCCCTGCGCGCTTTCTGGTAACCGAAACAACCTTAGCAAGCTCACGCATCAGATCCGATGAGGTATGCAGACGTCCGGCAGTATCAATAAGCACCAGCTCAGTGCCTTGTTTTTCTGCCGTTTCAACAACCTCAAAACAAACGCTTGCAGGATCAGCGCCACGCTCTCTGGTTACTACCTCTATACCAGAACGCTCTCCCCATACCTGTAGCTGCTCAATTGCAGCTGCGCGGAAAGTGTCAGCACCACCAATCAAAGTCTTGACGCCACTAGCATGTGCACGACCAGCAATCTTGCCAACGGTGGTAGTTTTACCAGCACCGTTAATGCCTACGAACAAGACAATAGAGGGCGTATCCGTAAAAGGATCTCTTTGTGCAACAGGAAACTCTGCCGTAAGGCGCTCCACAAGGGCGCGGCGTAGCTGATCGGAGCGCATAAGGTTTTCTCGCGCTGCACGCTCACGCAGGTCATCGGTGACGCGCATAGCCACCTCAGTGCCCATGTCTCCCATAACAAGCGTGTCCTCAAGGTCATCCCAAAAATCTTCGGTGACCTCTCCGCCCATATAAAAGATTTCGCTTAAAGTCTCACGAGAACGCTCAAGACCGCGGCGAAGATTGTCCATAAAGCCCATTAGATATCAACTACCTTTCCGGTTGTCTTATCAAGCCTCTGAGAGACAACGTGGCTGACACCATCTGCCTGCATAGATACACCGTACAGAACATCAGCCTGCTCCATGGTGCGCCTCTGGTGAGAAATGACAATCAGCTGAGTGGTCTCTTTGAGCTGCTCAATGGCATCAAGCAGCTTGGAGAGGTTGGCGTCGTCGAGCGCAGCCTCAACCTCATCAAAGACGTAGAACGGAACAGTACGCGTTCTGTATACAGCAAAGAGCAATGCCAGGGCGGTAAGGCTCTTCTCGCCACCTGACATGAGCATCATCTTGGTAATGCGCTTACCGCGCGGCTGAGCCACAATCTCAATGCCTGTCTCGGAGAGATGGTCAGGGTCAGTAAGCTCAATGTGAGCATGGCCTCCAGGGAACAGCATCGAGAAGATCTCGGAGAAGTTCTGATTGACGCGGTCAAAGACAACAAGAAAGCGGCTACGCATCTTGCGGTCAATCGCCGAGATGATTTTCTTCAGAGAAGTTCGTGCGGCCTCTAAGTCAGCTACCTGCTCGTTAATGTAATCAGCGCGCTCTTTGAGGCGCTCGTACTCATCCATGGCAACGGCATTGACAGGACCCAACGCCTCAAGTTGGCTCTTAAGAGACGCGGCAAGGCGCTCTGCCTGCTCTCTATCTTCTGGCTCAGGCAGCGTCAAAGCCTCGTCCAGCGAGGCGCCCGTGGCAAGAATGGCCTCGATGGCGTTTTGAACCTGAACCTCAAGCTTGCCAATCTCAACGCTAATCTGGTTAGCAGCGTCTTTCTCTTTTTCTACTGCAAGCGCAGCTTCAGAAGCTGCGTCTTTTGCCTCAGAGATGGTCTCTCGCAGCGTCTCGGAGTCAGCCTCAGCCAGCGACGCACGATCCTTGAGCCTAGACGCCCACTCAAGCGCCTTCTGGTGCAGAGCATCATAGCGCTTGTACAGCGGGTCAACGCGCAGTCTAATCACCTCAAGCGCGTGCGTTGCCTGCTTAGCGGCAGCAACCTGCTCATCCAGCTGAGACAGGCGTCTCTCTAGCTCTGCCTGGCGAGAAGCCATACTCGTTGCGCGCTCTTTTGCAACAGTCAGGTCCGTCTTTGCATCCGAAAGCTCTCGGTTGGCTCTACCCTGAGCGCGAATGGCATCCTCATGCTGGTCCTGCAGCTCTTTGAGCTCAGATGCAAGCGACTCCATGCGAGCCTTTGCCTCTTCCGCGGCGCGCCTGTGCTCATCAATGTGCGCGCGAGCCTCTTGAGCACGCTCTTTTGCCTGCTCTCGAGAAGCGCTGACCTGCTTCAGCTCTGCCTGAGAAGAAGCAACCTGTCCCTCAAGACGGCCTCTTTCAGCAGCGATGGATGTAAGCTCACCGTTGAGGCGAGCAACCTCACCCTTGGACTGCGCGCTTTTCTCGCGCACTGAAGCCAGCTCATTCTCGCAGTTGGTAACTGCGGAGCGAGCAGCCTCCAGATGGCGCTTGAGGGAAGGAAGCGCACCCTCAAGCTCACGAATGCGACGCTTACGCTCAAGAGAGCCGTCCTCAGCCTGAGATGCATGTCCCAGGACCAGACGACCGTCTGGATAGAGCAGCGTACCGTCAGGAAGCACATAAAGCCCGTGAGGCTCATTTTTGTGAGCAGCGTAGGCATCATCAAGGCTCTGAGCAACAAAAACGTGACCAAAGAGCGCCTGTACAAGGGCTTCGGCACCCTTCTGAGCAGAAACGTGCTCAAGTAGAGACGTTGTATGGGCTGGAACAGCAAGAGCTGGAGTTGCGTCAGAAAGAGCAACCAGCGTAGCCTTACCGTCCTCAGAAAGCGCCTGAACGCGCTCGAATAGCGCATGAACGTTTTGCTGCTTATCTACAACAAGCGCGGAAAGATCTTCTCCCAAAAGCTGCTCAACAAGAGCTTCAAACTCTGGCTGAACCTCAAGGTAATCGGCAAGCCTGCCTGAAACAAGAGAAGCGGTTGCCGTATCAGAAACAAGCTTTTCTGCCAGAGGGCTTCCCTTTTGCACCTCAACATCAAGCGCACGAAGCGCCTCAAGTGTAGCTTCACTACTTGAAAGCTCCTGGCGAGCAGTGCGCTCTGCCTCACGAGCCGCCTCAAGTGCAGATGCGCGCTCAGAAATCTCAGCGACAAACGCCTCGGACTCCTGACGGGCCGTCTCAAGAGCTGCGGTAAGCTCTGCTTCTTTAGCGCCACTATCTTCCAGGGCAGCTTGAGCAATCTCAAGGGCCTCAGTAATTTGAGACAACCTGGACTCAAACATCTGGTCTTCTACCTGCGCATGAGCAATCTGCTCTTCAAGCTTTACATACGCAAGCGTCTCTTTATCAGCAGTATTGCGCGCACTACGCTCAGACGCAGTGCAATCAGAAATCTTTACATCCAGAGCACGACGCTCGGCAATTGCCTGGTTAGCCGCCTCTTGAAGCGCGTTTACGCTCTCTGTCAGATCTGCAACCTTTGCACGAATTGTTGCCAGCCGACCAGAAAGCTCTTCATTCTCTTTTGCCGCGTCTGCCTTCTGCTTATCCATCACAGAAAGCTGCATGCGCGTATCAGAAAGGCGAGAAACCATGTTCTTGCCCTTCTCCTCCAAAAGACGCATGTCAGAGCCCATACGACCAAGAATCTCTTGCATGCGACGACGTTGCTCGCCCAGGTCTCCAACAAAAAGGCCCTTTTGCTCAAGAAGCGACTGAAGCTTTTCAAGCTCACGGTTTTTCTCGCCCGCGCGATACTGCGCAAGCTCAATGGAAGCCTCTGCCTCTTTAGCGCGAGCCTCCAACTTGCCGTGCGTAAACTGCAGCTGACGAAGGTCATCCACTGCAAGCTGAACCGTCAAATCCTTGAGCTGGGAGGACAAATCTTTTGCGCGAGAAGCCTTATCTACCTGCCTCTCAAGCGGTTTAAGCTGGCGAGTAATCTCGCGAGAAACCACTTTGGCTCGCGTGAGATTCTCGTCCATAGAAGAGATTTTGCGCTCCGCACGCTCTTTGCGGCGACGATGCTTAGAGATATCTGCGGCCTCTTCAATGAGCTCACGACGCTGCTCAGGGCGGCTAGACAGAATAGAGTCAAGCTTGCCCTGGGAAATGATGGAGTGCGTATCTTTGCCCAGGCCAGAATCATGCAAGATGTCCTGAATGTCCATGAGCCTTGAAGGAGCCCCGTTAATCAGGTACTCAGACTCTCCGGAGCGATACATGCGCCTGGTAATACCAATTTCAGAGAAATCAATAGGAATGGTATGGTCAGAGTTGTCCAAGACCAGTGTTACCTCAGCAACACCTACCGCTCCCCTTGCTGACGAGCCAGAGAAGATAACGTCTTCCATAGCCTGGCCACGGAGCATCTTTGCGCTCTGCTCGCCCAATACCCAAAGAATTGCGTCAGAGACGTTGGACTTACCCGAGCCGTTAGGACCAACGACAACGGTAAGACCGGGGTCAAAAACCATCTGAGTTTTATCAGCGAATGACTTAAAACCCTTGAGTGTCAGCGATTTTAGATACACGGGTACAGGGTACCTTTCTACCTTAGGTGCATTTCTGCATCAGCATCAAGCGGAGCATCATCCACACCAAGACGTACCAGCGCGTCTTGAGCGGCTTCTGACTCTGCAGCTTTCTTTGATGGTCCCTGTCCACGACCCACCTTAAGGCCGTCGACAAATACCACAGCGGTAAACGTAGGTGTATGAGCAGGGCCGCTCTCACCAATAAGCTTGTACTCTGGGGTAGCCTTACCTTTAGCTTGTACCGCTTCCTGCAAACGAGATTTAGGACTTACCGAACGAACTGCCAGCGCTGGAGAAATATGAGGTCCAAGCGTACGAATAACAAACTCGTGCGTTGGATCAAAGCCCGCATCAAGGTAGAGCGCGCCAACAATGGACTCGTAAACATTCTCCAAAGCAGACTTCATGCCACGCTTTCCCGTGCCCTTCTCGGAAATTCCCATAACAATTAAGGGAGAAATTCCTAGAGCATCAGAGACAATTGAGAGTGTATGACCAGATACCAGAGAGATTTTCAGCCTAGTTAGCTGGCCTTCGTCCATATCTGGATAACGCTCAAACAACTCTGTTGCAATAATGGCACCGAGAATTGAGTCACCCAAAAACTCCAGGCGCTCATACGAAGCAGAAACAGGCTTGCCCTCCACCGCCGAAGGGTGTGTGAGGGCAGCCTCGATTAGTTCTTTATTGGTAAATGTGTGACCGCAAATAGCTTCTGCAGCAGCTACTCGTTCGTGCAATTTCACGTATAAAACCTACTTAAGCAGCAAGAATAGCGTCTACTGCGTCACCAACGGTAGCAATCTCATCGATGTTCTCTGCATCAAAGGTCATATCAAACTCTTGCTCAAGGTCTGTGACAAGCTGCAAAAGATCAAATGAGTCTGCACCAAGATCCTTAAATGAGGTGCCCTCTGTGAGCTCAACGGAATCGTCAAGGTCAAGAGTCTCTCTAACAACGTCAATTACCTTTTCAAGTGTTTCTGTGCGATCCATACATCCTCCTTGCACACAACAATGACGCTAGTAATTTTACCCCGTGATGGGCATCTGTATGATGACATTACTAAAGCTGAAACAAACAATCTTAAAAAAAGTAAAGCCCACAGAATTGTCCATGGGCTCTACCATATCTAATAAAAATTTTACGCTACAGGCGCTTTTTCTACAGCTGAATTGAAGAAGAGATTTTCTCAATTAAGTTAGCGCGTACTGCATTGGCTGCAGAGAGTGTTCCTGCGCACACTGCAGAAGAGCTGGTAGCACCATGTCCTTTTAGTACAGGAGCCGAGACGCCCAGCAAGAAGGCACCGCCAACAGAATCTCCTGAAAGCTCTGCTGCCGTAGCCTTAAGAGCATCTTTCAAAAGAAGTGCGCCAAACGCAGCCTTCTTGGAAGAATTAATTGCATCCTTGAGACTAGACATAATAAATTTGCCCGTGCTCTCAATAGATTTCAGAGCTACATTTCCGGTAAAGCCGTCTGTCACAATGACATCAAAACGGCTTCCTAAAATATCAGTTCCTTCAGCGTTTCCGCCAAAATTAATAGCCGCCTCTGCAAGAGCTGCATGATATGAGAGAGCAAGCTCGGAACCCTTGGTCTCTTCAGATCCATTGCAGAGAAGACCTATGGTTGGATTTTCAATTCCAAGCGAAGCATTGGCAAAGGCCTTGCCCATTTGTGCGAATTGCACCAAAACTTCTGGACGCACATCAGCGTTGGCGCCAGTATCCAAAAAGACTGTTTTGTGACCGCCAAGTCCAGGAAGAATCAAAGTGAGCGCTGGGCGCTTTACGCCTTTAATGCGACCAATTCCAAAGGTAGCAGCGGTGAGCACTGCTCCTGTGGAGCCTGCCGAGAAAAGACCATCGGCCTCTCCTGCCTTAACTGCCTGAGCAGCCCTTACAATACTGGCGTCTTTCTTCTGTCTAACCGCATTAGCAGGATGCTCGCTCATTGCAATAACTTCAGTAGTTACCAAAGCCTTTGCACGGTTATGCTTGTTTGCAAAAGGAGTAACAAACTCATCAGCTCCGGCGAGAAGAACCTCTAGCTCTTGGTCCTTCTCAAGAGCCATACGAACTCCCTCAAGAACAACCTCAGGACTTTGGTCAGATCCCATAACGTCTACACAAATAACGGGCATGTTAACTCCTTAGTGCTATAAAAAAGAAGGCCGGCCCCCTAAAGAACCGGCCTTCTTGGCCATACGATGTATGAGTGTTACTCAGTAACAACAACCTCACGGTCCTTGTAGAAGCCACAATTAGGGCATACGTGGTGAGGAAGCTTTGGAGCGCCGCACTGTGGGCATACAGAGCGAGCTGCTGCGTTAAGCTTGCTGTTTGCCGAACGACGGGTGTGGGTTGCGCCGCGGCCCTTCTTTTGTTTAGGTACTGCCATCTTAAACCTCTTTTGCTCTTGCTAGCGCCCCTAAAACACATGAGGGCGCGACCCATTCACATAATGCGTTGGATACTATACCACGTACTGACACATTTTGTACGTAGATACAGCATTTCTTCACCATTTAGGAGAAGAAATTTTATTTTACTCTTCCGAATCCGACTCAATCACAAGATTTTTAAGAGCCGCAAACGGGTTTGAAGCAAGTTTTTCTTCTTCTTGCTTCTGCTCAATCTGAGCTGCGTGACCGCAATCTTCTTCGTTCAGATTGCAACCGCATACTGGGCAAAGTCCCTTGCAGTCGGACTTGCACAGTACAACATAAGGCGTCTCCATAACAAGCGAAGGCAAAAGAGCCTCTGCAAGATCGATGGTTTTATCGGCATTTACTAAAACGTAATCTGCCTCATCTTCATCGTCTGCAGAAATTACAGGCTCTTCAAAGAGATAATACTCATCTACCTCTGCGTTTAAAGAGAGATGTGCGTCCTCAAGACAACGGTCACACGTACCAACTGCGTCAGCACGAAGCATTCCGGTAACCAAAATGCCCTCACCCGCGTTGGTAAGCACTAGATCAAAATCAATTCCCATAGGGAGAGAAAATTCATGCTCTCCCAACTTATACGAGTCTTCATTAAGATGACCCGCATAAGAAACGGTATCGCCTGCATTTGCAAGACGATCATCTAGCGCATAAAGAACTGGTTGCATTGGAACTACCAGGCGACGTTATTGCTGGTGTTACGAGGACCAGAGTTCTCATCAAGCGTCTGACGAACACGAGAGACAGAATTTGTCAGGCTCTTGAGGTTCTCCTCAAGGTGAGCAAGAACGGTATCTGCGTACTCCTCAGCGTTGTAGCGAGTATCACGCTCATACTGCTCTGCCTGGTCACGAATGGCGTCTGCCTGCTGCTGAGCAAGGCGGACAACCTCCTGGTCACCAGCAAGAATCATAGCCTGCTGCTGTGCGTCAGCAATGATGGACTCTGCCTGAGCACGTGCGCGCTCAAGGGTCTCATCCTCTTCCTTGATGATGCGACGAGCGGTTGCAAACTCTTCTGGGAAGACACGACGAATCTCGTCAAGCAGCTCGTAGAAGTCCTGGGCATCAATAATCTTCTTGTTACCGCCATCCATAAAAGGTGACTTAGCCTCAGTTACGATCTGCTCAATCTCAGATACAAGGCTCTCAATTTCCTCGCCTGGCTGCATCCAGGGCTCCTTTCAGTCCAATACATAAGCCGTGTTATATGCACTTATAGCCCCTATGAGCACGACGCATAAAACACCTTTTTAAGAATGTTAGCAGAATATAATGAAAATGCAGGGCAAATATACTTAATTACCGCAATTATGCAGAGCTTCAAGCTTTTTAATGACGTTCTTTGGTACCAAAAATGATACGTCTGCGCCCATGGCTGAAATTTCTCTAACAATTGAAGAAGAAATGTAGCCGTACTCAGGACTGGACATAACAAAGATACTCTCCAGCTCAGGAGCCATATGGGAGTTAAGATCTGCCTGCTGAAGCTCATACTCAAAGTCTGTCATAGCCCTCAGGCCTTTGACCACACCGCCTGCTCCACGAGCGTTGCAGAAATCAACGAGAAGACCTTCCATAGGCTCTACAGAAACGTCCACAAGACCTTCATCTACAAGAGCATCTTTAAGCATCTGTACGCGCTCTTCAAGAGAAAAGGTAGTTCCTGTGCCATGCTTGCGCTTGGAAGCTGCAACGGCTACCGTGACATTTTCAAAAAGGCGAGAAGCTCGTCTAATTACATCAAGGTGTCCGTTTGTGACGGGATCAAAAGTACCTGGTACAACTACGTGAGTGATGCTGTTCAACGTATCTCCTATCCCTCACAACGAACAAGTACATCAACTTGAGCAATACCATAGCGCTTACTCTTAGAAAGCTCAAAGTTGTCAAGAGAAACTGAATCTGATTTGTGGCTATGCTCGTACACTACCACAGCATCTTCTGTCAGACTTCCCTGCTGGATTAAATCTCTAAGCAGCTTGAACACTACTTCAGCCTCAACGGCATATGGCGGGTCCAAAAATACCACGTCAAAAGGAGCTCCAAACAACTGGGCTGACTCGGCAAGACGCGCAGTATCACCACAGATAACACTCATCTCAGAGGTGGCTACACCAAGTGACTTAGCCGTTCGCTTAATGCGCTCACATGTCTTTCTGTCTTTATCAACAAAAGTAGCGTACAACGCTCCTCTGGAAAGCAGCTCAAAGCCCATGGCACCCGAGCCTGCAAAAGCGTCAAGCACTCTAGACTCACTGAGGTCAAGACCGCGAGAAGCCAAGATGGAGCTTGCAATAGCCTCGCGCGTACGATCAGTGGTTGGTCGCGTTGTCCCCTTGCCATCAGGGGCCTCAATTGCACGACCTTTCCATTTTCCGCCAACAATCCTCATGGGTTTCTCGCCACCAAACCTATTTTGTACTGTAGTTTACCTGCAGGTTATTACTTATAGCCAAGCTCTTCAAAGTAGATGCCAAAGCGATCTTTTGCTTCAATTCCCAAAGTAGTATAAGCATCGCTTGTAAGATTTGGGTCTTGAGCAGTAATTGCCAAGGCGTCCATGTGAGCTGCCTCAATAAGATCTGCGTCTGCATAGAGGTCAGAAATCTTGAGCGTAGTGCCACCGGACTGACGGTATCCCAAGGTCTCGCCCTCATGCCTAAGTTCCAGGTCAAGCTCAGCCAAGCGCGCTCCGTCAGAAGTTTGCTCAAGGGCGGACAAGCGCTTTCTTGCGGTAGAGCCTCGTTTGGCATTGCTGGCAAGATAGACAGTTCCTGGGAAGTCTCCTCGACCAACACGACCTCTGAGCTGGTGCAGCGTTGCCAAACCAAAACGGTCAGCATTAAAGACAACCATGACCGTAGCGTTAGGAACGTCAACACCAACCTCAATGACGGTTGTGGAGGCCAAAATCTGCGTCTTATTTGCGCGGAACTTTTCCATAACCTGATCTTTTTGTGCCTCAGGCAATCTACCCGTCAAAAGATCGCAGGTAAAGTCTTTGAAAACGGTCTTTGAGAGCTCCTCATAAACACGGGTGGCGCTGTAGAGCTTGCCATTTGTACGAGCGGCCTCAGGAACATCTTCAAGCTCTTCTTCAGAATCGCTTGGGTCAATCAAAGGACAAACCAAATATGCCTGGTGACCAGCCTGAACAGCTTCGGAAATGGCGGCGTATGCTTGGTCAAGATTTTCTGGGACGCACAGCTTAGTGGTAACGCCTGCTCCCGCCTTTGGTCTCTTGGTAATGCGAGACGTATCAACATCTCCGTACAAAGAAAGCGCCAACGTGCGTGGGATAGGTGTTGCGCTCATGGCGAGAAGATCTACGCCCTGTCCCTTTTTGCGGAGCGCTGTTCTTTGATCAACGCCAAAACGATGCTGCTCGTCAACAACAGCAAGGGTGAGCTGCTTAAATACCATACGGTCAGAAAGAAGCGCCGTGGTGCCAAAGACAACGGACAAAGAACCGTCAGCTAGGCAAAGCTCAATCTGCTGCCTCTCCTCTTCTGAGGTAGAACCAGTAATAAGCGCCCAGGTAATTCCAGCACGTGAAAGCAAGGGACCAATCTTTTGAGCGTACTGCTGGGCAAGAACCGAGGTAGGAGCCATCACGGCAGCTTGAGTTGAAGAATCAGCTGATGCAGCTAACGCAACGGCGGCAACGGCTGTTTTACCAGTACCAACGTCACCCAAAAGCAAACGATTCATAATGCGCGGTGAAGCCATGTCAGAAAGAATCTCTCGAGCAGCGTGGTTCTGCTCGTCAGTTAACGCAAAAGGCAAAGCCTCAATCAGAGCCTTAACTTTAGGTCCATCTATAACGTGCTCAAAAGGCTTATGACCCGCAAGCTCCAGGTTTCTCCTGGCCAGAAGGGCAAGCTGCAAGCTAAGAAGCTCGTCAAAAGCAAGACGACGGCGCGCCTGCTCAGCTGCGTCAAGGCTAGTTGGAAAATGAACCTCACGAAGCGCCGATGAGAGTGACATAAGGCGGTGCTTGGAGACAAGCTCTGAGGGCAGCCAGTCACATACGCTTCCCGTATCCGCCAGAGCCGCTGACATAATGCGACGCATCCATGCAGGGCTTACACCTTCAGTAGCTGGGTGAACAGGAAGAATTGCTGCCTTTGAAGGAGCCTCTTTGGAGCGAGCCTCTTTGGAGCTAACCTCGCCGCTTGTATCAGATTTTGCCGTGCTCAGAACTTCGTAGAACGGTGACTTCATCTGACGATAACCGTAGGCAAAAAGCACCTTGCCACTCAGTGCCACCTCGTCATCAACGTGAATCTGCTCAGCTATCCAAGGCTGCCTAAAGAACGAGGCCGTAAGCACGCCTGTATCATCCACAACCTCAATCTCTACAATGACCATCTTAGGGCGTGGGCGTTTTGTCTTTACCGAAGCAACGCGGCCGGTAATAGTAGCGTCCTCGCCTATCTGCGCAAAAGCAATCTGCACGCGATGGGAAAAATCGAGGTAGCGATGAGGCACGTTGAGCAAAAGGTCTCGAACACGCAGAATGCCGAGACGCTCAAGCGCCTCGGCACGATTTGCATTGACATACCTTAACCTGGTCACGCTATCAATAAGCGAGCAGGTATGAGCCACTCGCTCTGATGCGGGAGCGATGCTTACCTTAGACTCAGACATTTCCTACTCAATAGAGAAGATGACTGGATAGAGTGGCTGCTCGCCGCGCTGAGCGTCAACCTCAAGGTCTGGATAGGCGTCCTCAACTCTGCTGGCGAGAAGATCGAGCTGCTCGTCAGAGAAGTCCTCACCTGCAAGAATGGTGAGGTTGTCGCCCTCTTCCTCCTCTTGCATCTTAGCGATAAGGTCAAGCGTGACCTTCATGACATCAGAGCCGACAACATCAATGGAGCCGCCCTGAATACCCATGACATCGCCATCGTGGATAGGAGTGCCGTCAGCTGCGGAAGAATCGCGGACTGCGGTAGTAACCTCACCATAACGAACGCCAGAGATGGCGTCAGTCATCTCTTCTACCAGCTCTTCAAATGGAACGCCATCTGCAACAACAAACATTGCAGCAAATGCCTGAAGAACTGACTTAGTTGGAATAACAGCAACCTTAACATCCTCACATGCGCTTGCAGCAGCCTCTGCTGCCATACGAATGTTGGAGTTATTTGGCATAACAATAACCTGGTCTGCATTGGCCTCTTCAATTGCAGCAAGAATATCTGCGGTTGAAGGGTTCATGGTTTGGCCACCAGAAACAACAACGTCAACACCAAGAGACTTCAAGATTGATTCAGCGCCAGAACCAGCAGTTACTGCAACAAAGCCAAGCTCTTTTCTAGGTGCGGCTGCAGCCTTCTTATCTTCAGCGATCTTCTCGGTACGCTCCTTAGCCTCAAGGTCCATGTTGTGAATGAAGACCTCAAAAATCTGGCCGTACTGAAGCATGTACTCAAGAACCTTGTTAGGAGTATTTGAGTGAACGTGAATCTTGTAGTCTGGGTTTGCGCCAACAAGAAGCTCGCAATCACCCATAGTTGCCAGGAAGTTCAGAGCTGCTTCCTCGTCAAAGTCTGGACTATCTGCCTTGAAGAGGAACTCGTTGCAGTAACGGTACTCAGAACCCTCCCAGTCATCGTTGAGCTCAATCTCAACCTTTGCGCTGGTAGCAGCCTTAGCATCAGAAACAGAAACAGTGGTCTGGAAGTCAGTTGTTTCAGTCTTACCGGTAACAGCGTTTACAAAACCCTCAAGGAAAGTTGCAAAACCAAATGCACCGGAGTCAACAACACCATTCTCTTTGAGAACAGGAAGAAGCTCAGGAGTGCGGGCAACAGACTCATATGCCTCAACAACCAAAGCGTCCAAAACCTCAACTGGGGTGAGCTGAGACTTCTCAAGGGAGTCTGCCTTAGCAGAGACGTCCTTCAAAACGGTAAGAATAGTGCCCTCAACTGGCTTTCTAACAGCCTTAAAAGCAACCTCTTTACCGCGACGGAATGCGTGGGCAATATCCTTTGGGGTTACTGCCTCAGGGTTCTTAACGTCACACAGACCCTCAGCAATACCGCGAAGAATCTGAGACGTAATAACACCAGAGTTACCACGAGCGCCCATCAGAGAACCGTGAGTAATTGCCTTTGCAATATCCTGCATGCTTGCATCTTGAGGAAGATCTTGAACCTCACGAACAACGGTGCCCAAGGTAAGGGACATGTTAGTACCGGTGTCTCCATCAGGTACAGGGAAAACGTTGAGCTTGTTGATCTCTTCTGCTTTGTCTGCAACGGCAAGGGCTGCTACAGGGAAGCATGTACGAATGACATTTGAAATCACGTTAGACCTCAGTTCCTACTCATTTGAAGCAAAAAGCTTAGCGAGAATTACGCATGGCCTCGATATGTACAGTTACATCAACACATGAAAGCTCTGCAATTTGCTTAAGCAAAAACTTTACTGAGCTCTCAAGATTGTCGACAACAGACGCCATGTTAACGCCCTGCTCAACAACAATGTGAAGGTCAACCTGAACTCCCTTAGGAGTTGGGGTCACATCAATACCCTTACGAAGTCGGTACGTTGGAAGAAGACGAGCAACACCTGCTGCCTCATCAATTTCTGCCATGCCAACAACGCCATAACATTCCATAGCTGCATAGCCCGCCAGGTCAGCAAGGCAATCATTAGAAACTCTTAGTGTTCCAGGAACAGCGGTAGTCATTACATAACTCCTCTCGCAAGAACCAGGGTTAGTCATTGTTATTTAGTATACCGCAGGACACATTTATTATTAAAGCGGCTTATACATACAAGTTGATAACCTTGCAATTGACAAATCTTTTTCTTGTTATTTAATCTTGGTGTAATAAATGAAAAACATTCAAAAGCTGTCAAAAAGCTATCTAATTGTGAATGTTATATTCATGCTTTGACAACACAATATATTGTGCTATATTAATTCGGCTATTTGGAAATTTTAGGCGCAGAGGGCGCCTATCCTATGGAGGTCTTACTCATGTCGAAGGTCTGTGATTTCTGCGGTAAGCACGCCGTTGCCGGTCGCTCCATCTCCCACTCTCACCGTACTGTGGCCCGCACCTTTAAGCCAAACATCCAGCGTGTTACTGTCGTTGTCGATGGCCAGCGCAAGAAGATGAATGTTTGCTCCCGTTGCCTCAAGTCCGGCAAGATTGCTCGCAACTAAGCAACTTAAGCTCGTCTTACCTCAAATTTAAAAAGGTCGCTACGGCGACCTTTTTTCTTAGCTTGATTAACTGAGGCAATATCTAATACTGCCTGCTGGACTTATAGTCGCTCGTTGGGGCTTTGTTACTCAAACGCGGCCCCAATGCGACCCGATGAACGTCTTAGTTCCAAAGTTGCACCAAAAGGCAGCCCTTCTCGCACCTTACACAAGCATCGTCGGCTTCAACGATATTTGAAATGCCATCGTCTCCAAGCAGTGTGAATTTCTCGTGATTAAGATTCCACTTCATGCCAACCTCAGAAACCTCGCACTCCTCTGACAGAGCTACAAGAGAAATCTTTTTACCCGCATCAGTTGCACTCAGCTGCCACGAATCAACTTGGCCCGCAGCTAAAAAGCGCATTTCAAAGTCATTCTCGACAACTCGAACCGCCGCCTTGCCCGTCTTTGCCCACGTGGCGAGAAGACCGAGCACTACAAGCTGGTGATCCAAGTGGCCTCCGGATGTGGAGACAACCGTAAGCGAAAGCTTGCTGTCTCTACGGATTGCCTCGTACTCAGCAGACTTCAGAGCAAGAGCAAGGTCAGTATCGTACTTGTCGGCATTAAACTTCATGCAAGGTACCTGCTGCTCTTTGAGCCAAGACAGTGTTTTGGCAGAAGCTGAGTCAAAGTCTCCAAGCGCAAGCTGTGGAACCACACCGGCGGCAAAACACGCATCTGCGCCGTGGTCAACCGCTATCAGGTAGTCAGCGCTTTGGGCGCAGGTAGAGAGCGTCGTGTGCGAAACAGCCTCTGGGGATCCGCCCACAACAAGGACCTCAAGGGGTTTCTCGCCAGAAGGCGCAGCAGCTAGAGGGTGCTCGTAGTCACGAAGACGCAAAAGCGACAGCTCGCCATAGGTATGGGCAAAGATGTTAGAGTGCTCGCGCATAAAGACGGGGTCGCGGCCATCGTGGTCGTTGTAGAGTACAGCCACAGGAAAGCCTGCATTTTGTGCTGTCTGTGCGCCAAACGGAGCATCCTCGAAAACCCAGGTAGTTGCCTTATCGGTGCCAAGACGGCGAAGAGCCTCAAGGTAAACATCGGGCTCAACCTTGTCCACTCCCCCCACATCTTCTGTAGAAACCACCGTTTTAAAAAGGTGCTCAATACCTTGAGCCGCGAGAGCCGCGCGCACTTCTCGCACGGGAGTTGATGATGCAACAGCCATAGGAATACCCGCATCGTAAAGCTCCTGCAAGAACTCCTTTGCACCAGAAATAATAGAGACGTGATGCTGATATTGCTCTGTTACATACGCACAGAATTCTTCGTACAAAACTTCTGCAGTGATAGGCAGCTCTAGATAATCCACGCATAATTTGCAACCATCCATAAGCGAAACAGCCTCGACGCGTTCAAAAAATTCTGAGTCAACGGTCTTGCCGTATTTAGGAAGAACAGCGCCAAAAACGTTGTGCCAAACGCGCATTGAATCAACAAGGGTTCCATCGCAATCAAAAATTGCACCGGTTACCTGCATAATGCCTCCGTAAACAAACTTATTAGTTGCAATCGTGAAATATCTACTCTAAGTAGGGTAAAGTATCTCACGTTTATAAATTGTTTTCATGGAGGAAGCATGGCACGTTATAGCTATCACTGCACACACTGCGACAATACCTTTGAAATTGAACGCCCTATGAGCCTGAAGATTGAAGCTCCTCAGTGCCCAAAATGTGGACATGAGACCGAGCGCGTGTACAACACCTCAACCATCGTCTTTAAGGGCACCGGTTTTTACAACACCGATAGCAAAGGCAAGTAATCCTGTGCCTTGAGCCTGAAGACGCTCTTTAAACGTCACTTATGAAGCTCTTGTTGGACAACACAACAAGAGCTTTTTATTTGCGTTTGAGCACCGCCATAAAATGGGCATCGCAATCGGCGGAGGCAAAAGCCGTCTGCAAAAATCCCTCTGGTGTAATGCACGTGTCGAGAAACTCTTGCGCTTCTGGTGTTAAACGTGCACGCGCAGGACACTCAAAAAGGCTTTGCACCTCAAACTGAGAGCCTTCTGGGCTTGCAAGAAAATCATCTACAACCTGCTGATTTTCTGAATTTGAGAGTGAGCACGTTGCATAGACTAAAAAGCCACCCACCTCTACACGAGTGCTACAGCTTTGCAAGAGTTTGGTCTGTAAGACAGTAAGCTCTCCTCCGTCATACAGGCTTTCTGGTGACAGGTTCCATGCGATCTCTGGGTGACGACGAAGCGTACCCAAACCAGAGCATGGAGCATCAATAAACACCACGTCAAAGCTTTGATTGAGCTCCTCTGGAACCTCTGGTAATGCAAGCTGTGTGGCATCAAACGTGAGTGATGTAACCTGATCTGAAAGTCCGGCGGTCTTCAATCTTCTTTTTGAAACGTGAGACTTTCCCTTTACAAGCTCAACAGCGGTGATGTGGGTATTCTCTTTATCTAGCACCTCAAATGCATGAGAGAGCAACAAAGATTTGGTCCCTCTACCCTGTCCAACCTCAAGCATATCTTGGTCTACATAAGATGCCGCGAGAAGTGCCACAAGCTGAGAAGCTAAATCTGCAGGGACTAGCTGGACTTTCTTCACATACACATCAACGTTAAGCTGCGCGGGATTTTTTACCTCGTATACATCTGGAAGAACTGTTTGCTGTAGCTCTAAAGAGCTGCTCTGCAATTGTTGTTCTGATACGTTTCTCTGTAAAACATACACAGGAGCAGGGTTCTTTAAATTAAGAATAAGCTTTTGAGCAGCAGATTCTCCAAGCGATTCTATAATCTCCAAGCAAATCCACTCAGGAATGCCTGACGCCCACGAAAGCTCTGAAGGTGTTTTTGGGTTCTTTGCACGCGTCAGCTGAGCTTCATCTTCAGAAATTTTTCTGAGCACCGCGTTTGCAAGACCAGAAGAACGCTTTGAGATAGACTTTACCAGCTCAACACCTTGGCTGATGGCAGCGTCACGTCTTGTCTCTAAATATAAAACCTCAAATACAGCAATACGAAGAGCGTCCTGTACCTTCGGCTCTAGATGAATACCTGACTTAAGATGATTCTTTAAAGCCTCATCAAGCTTACCTTTGGTAAGCGTTGCTCCAAGCGCCAGACGAGTAGCAAAAGCTTTATCTTGAACAGAAAGCTCCGAGAAGTCTTTTGAATCTCGTAGGTAATCGCGAATGCGTAAATCGTTGCGTCTGCACTCAAAAAATGCCTGATAAGCCACTCTTCGAGCGGGAGTAAGCGTAGCCATTATTGCAGCTTCTGCCAGGTCATCTGAGACTTCTGAAGTCCTGCCGCAAATGATTTAGCATCCATAGAGCGTTTACCATCTGGGCGCACCTCAAGAAGCTCAAGGACACCTTCAGCACAGCCAAGGAACAGCCTATGATCTTGAACTGCAACCTGACCTTGAGCAACAGAAACTTCACTTGGTGCCAGTTGAGCGGACAAAGCACGAAGAGACCTGCCTCCAACAGAAACACGAGCTGGAGCGGTATCAGAAGAAGCCTGCACTCTCAGGGCGTTTACCTGAGCGGAATCTTCTGGAGCAAGCTTCATTTCTTGCTTAATAACTTTAGGAGCAAACGTTACTTCTCGCTCATCTTGTACCTGCCACTCAAGAGAACCTTCCTTAAGCTCAGAAAGAGCCTGTGACAGAGCATCAGCGCCTAGCTGTGCTAGAGCGTTAGTAAGCTGCTCAGTATTTTTAGAGCCAACCTCACACGATGCTTGCTTGCACCAATCTCCTGCATCAAGTTCATGAGCAATTTTCATAATAGAAACGCCAGCAACCGCATCACCTGCGAGGATGGCGCGCTGAATTGGAGCAGCTCCTCGCCAGCGAGGCAGCAGTGATGCGTGAACGTTCAGAGCACCGTAAGGCGCAAGAGAGATTACCTCATCTGGCAAAATGCAGCCAAAAGCAACTACACAGAGCGCTTCTGGTTGTGCTTCACGCATAGCAGAAATTACTTCTGGAGTCATGCGATTTGCCTCAAGAACAGGCAGACCAAGTTCTTGTGCGCGTTCCTTTACAGGAGACGGCTCAAGCGTCTTACCACGACCACGAACGGCATCTGGCCTTGTAATAACCAGAGCTACCTGGTGATCATGGGCAAGTTTTTTGAGCGATGGAACAGCAAAGTCTGGAGTTCCCATAAAGACTACGCGCATGTCAACTCCTAATAGTCTGTTTGACCAGGGCGAGCGCCAGAAGCCAGTGCCTCTTTGTACTCCTGCAATGTCTCCATACGAGCACCTGGTCCCAGATGGTCAGGCATGGTTACGCCATTAATGTGGTCAATCTCATGCTGTAGACAGACGGCGAGAAGGTCTCCTTCTGCTTCGTAGCGCATCAGATCACCATCGAGGTTATATGCGTGAACGACAACGTGACTTGGGCGCGTAACAGGAACGGTAATGCCTGGGAACGAAAGGCACCCCTCTTCATATACACGAGGCTCACCATCTGCAACTTTAATCTCTGGATTAATGAGCACAAAAGGGTTCTCTTGACCGTTAGGGTAATCAACATCGATGACTACCATGCGTTTCATGTAACCAACCTGAGGGCCAGCAAGACCAACGCCGTCGGTGGCATACATAACCTTGAGCATATGCTCGGCCATCTTACGAACATCGTCGTTAATATCGTCAATTTCTTCACACTTTTGGCTCAGACGAGGGTCTGGCCAAAGCACCATATCATCAACTTCAGAACTCATAACAATCCTTACATCATGTCGTAAGCATCAACATCTAATGTCATGTTGATACCCACTCTTTTATCAAGTGAAGCAGCACACTCAGAAAGAATTTCTCCCACCTGAGCATCTACGGGAGATTTTACTAAAATGTGTCTGCGGTACTTATCTTTTACCTTTGCTTTTACACAATCAGCAGGACCCAAAATCTCCCATCCAGATTGTAAATCTAACTTTGCGTGAAGCGCCTCCGCCATCTGATCCGCTACGCAGCGAACTTCTTTTTCTGATGCGCCCCAGAAAAGCACGTTGGACAAGCGCGAGAAGGGCGGATAGGCTCCTTCTCTTCTTTCTTTAAGCTCTGCGTCAAGAAACGGACGTCTGTCATGCGTAACTACAGAAGCAATAGCAGGATGTGTTGACCAGTATGACTGGATGATGACCTTACCAGGCTTTTCTCCTCTGCCCGCACGACCAGCAACCTGTTCAAGCAAGTCAAAAGTTCTCTCGGCCGCTCTAAAATCTGGCAGTTTAAGCATGGTATCAGCGTTAATAACGCCAACTAAGGTTACGTCTGGAAAATCCAGTCCTTTTGCAATCATCTGTGTACCAATGAGCACCGCTCCAGGAGTTGCGTCAAAAAGCTCAAGGAGTCGCTGGTGTTCGCCCTTTTTAGCCGTGGTATCAGCGTCCATACGAATAATTGGTGCATCGGCGCCAAGCAGCAGCTTGAGCTCATCTTCTACACGCTGCGTTCCCACGCCATATGCCCCCATGTAACGACTTCCGCAGTTTGGGCATTTACTGGAAGGGTTAGGATACGCGTGCTGGGACCATTGCCTACCGCAACTGTGACAGACCAGAGAATGCGTGCGCTCATGGTACGTGAGAGACGTCGAGCAATGCGGACACTCGGGCACACAGCCACACTCGCGACACATCAAAAAGTTTGCAAATCCGCGACGATTAAGGAGCAGAACGCTTTTCTCTCCACGCTCTGTTGTTTCTTGCAGCGCAAGAGCAAGAGCTGCCGAGAAGACCGATCTACCTCCATTTTTGAACTGGGAAGCCATATCAACTACCTGGACCTGCGGGAGCACCGCCACGCCAGGCCTCTGAGTCATGGCAACGCGCGTCCAGTTAGTGCCACGCCAGCTTCCTTGAGCTGTTCTATAAAGGCTCTCGAGTGATGGTGTTGCAGAGCCAAGCACCAGCGCGGCTCCACGCAGGCGAGCCATCTGAACAGCAACTTCTCTTGCGTGATAGCGTGGAAGCGAATCCTGCTTGTACGAGGCCTCGTGCTCCTCGTCAATGATGTAAAGCCCTGGGTTCTGAATGGGTGCAAACAAGGCAGAACGTGCGCCTACTACCACGCGAGCCGTACCCTGCCTAATCAAATCCCACTGGTCAAAACGCTCACCGAGGGAAAGC
Source organism: uncultured Atopobiaceae bacterium (assembly GCA_963539685.1). Lineage (GTDB taxonomy): Bacteria > Actinomycetota > Coriobacteriia > Coriobacteriales > Atopobiaceae > Lancefieldella. The sequence continues at coordinate 21,551 of CAUTMX010000010.1, forward strand.
TTTGAGTGGAGAACGGCCACCTGCTCGCCAAAACGCGAGCGGAACCGGCCGACTGTTTGTGCCGTAAGAGAAATTTCTGGGACAAGTACTACAGCACCCTTGCCCGCCGCTAAAGTATTCTCAATAGCAGAGAGATATACCTCAGTTTTACCTGAGCCCGTTACGCCATCAATAAGCACAACATCGCCCTGAGCAGCAGCTTGTGCAGCCTCGATTGCTTTAAGGGCAGACTCTTGGCCCTCAGTAAGCTGTTGAGGACGAGGAGCTACGCCACTTGAAAGCGTGGTTCCCAGACCCTCCTGACTTCCACGAATTTGTCGCTGAGTACGGACCTCAACAATCCCTTTTTTCTGCAGCGCAGTAACCGCACTACGAGCGCCTGGAATAGTAGCTGAGAGCTCGGATAACTTCATAGCGCCCTGTGCGAGAGCCTCAAGCACCGAACGCTGCTTGCTTGCATTTGCTGCAGGCGTAAAATCTGCCGCCTTTTCTGTCAGCTCAACCCAGCGCTCATCAACAGGACCGGACTTCTCGCAAACAAGCCGCCAGGGAGAATCCGCGTCTTTTCTGGTGACTTTAACCTTTTGACCAGGCACTAAAAACGGATGTAAGGCGTCTGCATAACTGCAGGCATACTCTTTGCTCATCCATTCTGCTACCTGAGCAGATTGCTCATCAAACGCTGAATCTGCTAGAACTTGTGTTATTGGGAGGACGCGTGAAACATCCAAACCTGAAGACACATGGTCTGAGACGCCAACAACGTAGCCAACAACCTGCCTGTGAGAAAACGGCACTAAGACCGTTGTTCCCACAACCGCAGTCTCTTCCAAAGATTCTGGAATGGCGTAGTCAAACGTGCCAGAAAGAGCACGAGTTGGTATGTCTAAAACAACATGTGCAAAAGGCACGTTTTTGCCTCCTTAAAGCCGTGGTTGATGGTTTACATCAAACGTGTAACGAGCAACGTGTGGCTGACCAGCTTCTTCAACCTCAACACAAACAAACGCACACTCAACCTTGGTAAATCCACGTTGCATCAAAACGTAGGCATAGAAGTTTGCCTGCATCTGATGATGCTTGTAAATCTGAGCAGCACTGAGGCCTTTATCACCTGTTTTATAGTCAACTACCAGCGCATCTTTACTTCCCTTATTATAGGCAAGAAGATCGATGGCTCCTTCTACATAGTTCCCATATTCAGAATCAACCTGCAGCGTAAAGGGAGACTCCGCAATAACCACATCATGAGCAAGAGCTTCCTGTCTTATCTCAGAGCCGCTCCACAACTTAAGCGCTTTTTTAACTCGAGATACAACGCGCTGAGGAACACTATTCTTCAGGCACAATCTATCAATCGTGTTGTCATCAACCTTAGACTGAGTCTCAACCATAATCTGTGCCAGCTCATGGAAAGCTGAACCAAGGCTGGTTGGATCTACTCCATCATCAGCTAATGTACCAGCCAAAACTGCGGAAGCCTCAGTTTCTGGTTGAAGGTCATTCTCTCCCTTAAAGTTCTCTGCCATTTGTTGGTGAGCTGATGAGTAACTAAAGAAACCTTTTCGCTGGTCATAAGTAGTTTCTGAGGTAACACTTAGTCTTATCTTCTCATAGAGGTCAAACGTTTCAACAGCTTGAGAGTTTTCCTTTTCACTTGGCTTGCGATCAAAAGGTTCAACCAACTCTAAACCTTCAACCTGAATTGGCTCATCCTTCTTGCCGGAACCCTGAACAACACGCATACAACCAGCAAGATCTCCACCATATTCAAACTGATGCTCACCAGCAGAAAGTGGCGGCTCTTTAAACAAGGCGTTTGTAATCTTGCGTGTATAACGAGGACTAATTCCCTCTTTAGTAAGATCGATGGTTGAAGTAAGAATGACCGCTTCTCGAGCGCGTGTTAAAGCAACATACAGACGGCGGTTCTGCTCCTGCTCTTCAAACTCATTCTCTTGAGTTTCCAGGAACATTCTCCACTCAAGAAGACCCTTGCACTCATCAATACTTGTAGGAACCTCATGACAGCCGTCATACAATTCATGAAGCTTTTTAGAACTGCTTGAGAATGCAATCTGATACGAATCGTCTTTTCTAACATGCAAAAATGGTTCACTACCAGCGCCTGCCTTAGGACCAGAAACAGCTCCTACAACAGCAACAACAGGAAATTCCAGTCCCTTAGAAGCATGAATAGTCATAAAGGTGACCGCATTTTGAGTACTGCAGTGAAGCACCTTTGGCGACTCTTTAGCCGTGTTACACCATTGAGTAAACGCTTTTGCGACTGAAGCTACACCAATGCTTAGTTCCTTTTGCAAGCTATCAATTTGTTCAAGAGCGGCAAAGATATTTGCAATCTTTGACTGTCCCTCATTTCCCATCTTTTCAAGGCGAGAAATCCATCCGGCATCAAGAACTACCTTTTTAATAACGTCTGAAACTCTCTTATTTGAAAGGGAGTTACGAGCATTACTCAACACCTCTAAAGCATTTTTGAGCTTTGGACTTACCTCAAAAGGTGGATTACACGTGTCATTTACCACTGACTCTGCAATATCTCTATTGGTAATCCTCTGACCATTTTCTCCAAAATTAGTACCCAAGAGAAGCAGATCAGACGCATCAAGACTAAAAATCTCACTCGAAAGTACAGGAAATAGTCCCTCGTATGAATCGTACATATTTGCGAGTGCCTGTAAAAGACTACCAATCAGTTCTACCTCAGGCTGCTCACCAAACGTTGAAGCTCCAGAAACCACGCTTTCAATTCCAAAGGTACGAAGTGCCTCAATATAGGGCTGCGCCTTTTTTACTGATTTCATCAAAATTGCAACATCTTTTGCTTGAATATTCTCATCCTGCATAAGCGTGCTGATTCTGTCTGCAAGCTGATACGCAACAAGCTGGCTTCTTGTGACGTCATCGCCTGGCTTAGAATTTCCTGACTTTTCAAATTTTGTGACTTCAAAATATACGCGAGGCGAATGAGCAACGAACGGAGTTGCAGGTTCTTCTCGCCCAGCAGACAAATCCATAAAGTTAGGTATCATGCCTTCAGCGCTGCAAACCTTTGCAACAAATCGCAAAATTTCGTTGTGACTGCGGAAATTATCTACAAGACGGGGTTGCAAATCTTCTGAAACCTCTGCTTGACGTCTAAAGAACACATCAACATCAGCACCGCGGAATCGATAGATTGACTGCTGCGCATCACCAACTGTGGTGAGATATTGAGCATCTTTACCTGAGAGACTCTTAATCATCTGCACCTGTTGCTGGTCTGTATCTTGGAACTCGTCAACCATTACAAGCTTGAATTTATCTGTGTAAACAGCCGCAATCTCCGGATGCTCTTCAAACACTTTGGCTGTTAGATGCAAAAGGTCATCGTTATCAAGACCGCCAATAGCACGTTTCTTCTGGTTAAAGAGCTTGTAGACCTGCCCTGTAACATCTTTTAGACACTGACCCTCAGACATGTCCTGAATAAGTCCAAATAAAGAGCTACAAACTTTAAGCTGGTACGCAGCTTCATCTTTTACATTTTTTATTTCTTTTGTGGAACGGACGGCCTTAACGGCTTTTCCCAGAGTCTCCCAAAATGCCTGATCAAAATCAGTGAGCGAGAGAACCAAGTGTTGCTGCAATTTACTTGAAAGTTCAGATTGAACACTTTGTAGCTGCTCCGCTTCATCTGGTTTTGTGGCAGCGATTGCTCCCTTGAGCGCTTCAAGTGCACCGCAGAGATTCTCAAGCTCCGCTTTTAGAACTTCCAGGTCAGAGCTATCCCCTACGAACGAAATAGCACCCATGCCTACAGGAGATGACTGAGCATACGAAATCAGCATTTCAATACGGGACTTCAGCGCATCTCTGTTCCCTGCGTAAGTAGAGAGGAATTCAGCATAGCTTTCATCTTGAGAAAGCTCCCTAAGTACTTCTTCAATAGATATGTTGACCAGTTGATTTCTGGTCATGTCGTCAATGATTTCAAACTCAGGATCAAGATTCAAATCAAGTGCATGAATCTTTAAGATTCTGCTGCACATGCCGTGGATGGTACTAATCCATGCATCATCGACCTGCAACGCAGCGCTATGAAGGCCTTCTTTTTCTAAAGCTTCCCTAACGCGTTCCTTAATTTCTGTAGCCGCGGCATTGGTAAACGTAATAATCAATGCCTGGTCAAGACTACTCAGGTACGGCTTTCCGTCAGCTCCCGAACCTTCTTTTAAAGCCCACACAATTCTCTGTGTAAGCGTAAAAGTTTTTCCAGAACCAGCACCTGCTGCAACAAAAAGAGGTTTATCAAGCGTCTTGATGGTCTTCTCTTGACCGGGCGTATAACGTGTGTCAGCCATAGTAGCTTACCTCCTCTTGTCGCACAGTTTTACTGGACAATACTTACATGCATCCTTATCGCAAGGATTGGCTCGGACATCTCCAGAAAGCATGGCTTGAACCTTCTGAGCAATTAAACTCTCCCAAGCGTCCAAGTAGTCTGCAAACTCCGCTGAGTTTTGAGACACAACCATAACTGCCTGGTCCCTGAGCTTTTTATCTTCCGGATGTATGTTCCAAATATGTTCTGTTGCCGCTTCCGTTGCCATGCCTGCAAGAGCAAATGAAGGCTTATCCTTTTGCTCTTTGGTGCCCAGATAAATTGCAGCAACTGGCTCAAGCTTATACTTTGTGAGCTGCTTCCTCATAATCTGAGCATATATTGCAGACTGTACATGCCTTGGAAGGATCTCTTTTGAGAGCTCACTATCCAGGCTTAGCTTTGCTGAATAAGCCTTCAGATCTTTTGTGGCCTTGTGTTTATAGTCAATAATAAGTGCCTGACCATGAGCGTTTACATCTACGCGGTCAATCGAGCCAGTAAATTGAGCTCCTGCATACTCAACAACATTTTCTTCTCTACCAAAACGAAGCTCAAAGAACCTGGGCTGATAGCCAATAAAGTGCGAAGCTTCAAACTCGAGAAGATCCTTGAGATTTTCTCGAATATTCTCAACCTGTTTTCTTTCTTGAATGCTATGCGGAATAAGCTCATTTGAAGATGCTCGGTTAATATTGTTGAATTGCTCATCCCAGACCTGGGCAAAACAGCTGTCTAACACTTGTTTTGCATGATCTAGATTATCAGATGTAATCCTAGATCCAGGAATGTCTTGTAAAAGCACAGATTCAACCACTGAATCAACTTCAGCCACATCACAACCAAGTGCTTCAGCTAAAAGTGTTGCGTGTGTTAGCTCCAAAACGCGATGGATAAAGGTACCTATCTGCATTGGAGCAAACTCAGTGTCTACCTGGGAAATCTTGATGCGACGTTGCGTAAACCATTTGTAGGGACACTCAAGATACGTCTCAATCTGAGAAGCGGAAAGAAGCGGTAGACCTTCTCGCGAGACCTCTATAAGACCCTGTAATTCCTGCTCAAGAGTCTCCCTAGTCAAATGACGTGGAAGTACCACGATATTTTTGAGTTTAGGGTCAATCTCACCAGATTCGATTGTTGGAAGTTCTGCAACACGTTCTGGGACAGTAGCTTGAGGCAACAGGTTTACCAGCACCTCTTCTTCTCCGCGTACAACCCCTGTCTTCTTTGCATAGTCTTTTGGATAGCATGCTTTAACCTCACTGAGAGCTACTGCATTAAAGACATCTTTTTGTTCAACCTTCTCAAACGCAACGCTGGTAGAAGCAGTTGTAAGCGCCGTATAAAAATCTCTTTGATACCGTGCAAACTCTGACACCTTAAGCGTTTTACTTGCATGGCGAACAAACTCTTGAAGCGCACCATCAGATGCTTTAACACCAAAATTCAGCGTATCCATACCCTGGAAAATGACGGCATCAAAAGAATGTGGCTCAAAAGAATGAGCTTGGCTTACAGGAGCAATTAGCACCTGAATATCAGACTGGACACCATTAGAAACAGGCATCATGACCGCCTGGTCTTTGCACAGGTCAATAAACGATTTGAGTGTCTGAGGAGTGAGCTTTAATCCTGCCTCATGAAGCTCCTGTGCAGAAGAAACAATCTTGCTCATTACCTTAAGCGACTCTTGGTTTTGAAGAAGTGTCTCCTCAGATTGAGCGGTCTCTGACTGCTCATCAGATGTTTCTGCAGAAAGATATTCGATTATGCGTTGAGCTGCAGAACCAATTCTGCCCAGCTCGAGACTCTTGATAGTCTCTGCGCACAGGCGCGAGCTCATAGCTGCCTTAGAAAGCGTCTCAAGCACTCTGGTGGCATACAGTGTTCTGTTACCACGCCAACTCTTATCCAACATCCATGCGCGCTCAACACTTATGCCAGAAATAGGAGAAATCAAATAGTCCGTGAGCGTGCGTGGAGGCCACCACGACATATCACCCATCTGGTGCTCAGATGCCTGGTAGTCAATGTTTTTCTCGAGCTCTGCACGTTCACTGAGCGTGGAGTATGCATCAATCAGGCTGGCAAATGCACGCCCTGCAAGCGAATCCTGAATACGCACCGAACGCTTGTAGTGAGCAGCAATTCCCTTAGCTGCAAGCTTTTGTGAAAGCACATCCCAAACCTTTTGCGGATTTGAGGTGTATACCACAAAGCTCTTACTACCAGACTCTACGCACTGAGAGATATACCTGCTGATAGACTCAGCCTCGGCAAGCTGACCCAGCGGCGACAAAAACGTTACCGCACCGCTTGGCGTAACCTCATTGCCCTCCGTGGCCCTAAACACCCTGGCGAGAAGATCGTTGAGCTCCTGACTTTTTGCGGCTGGCGCAAGCTCCGCATCCACACGACAATTGCATCCCGGGCCGCCAACCAACACCAGCTGCTGCTCTGCCGCATAACCTGCAGGTCCTTCGGGCACGTAGAGAGAAAACGTCACGTCACGCTTCTGCGACAACTTGCGCACAAACTGAAGACGCGCTTCCGAAAGATCTTCAACTCGCGAGAAAACCAGTGCAGGTCCTTGCGCTGGAATGGACTGCAGTAAGTAATCCAGACACTGACACACCTCAACGTAAGACTTTTCTTCAAGCAGCGCCTTGTAGCGCTCTAGCACCTTACAAGCACTCATCTGACCAACAGAAAGTTGACCAGAGGCCATAATATGATCAAGCTCTGTAAGATATTCCGGAGCAAGCTTAGAGAGAAGCTCCACCGTACCCTTGCCAGCATTCAAAGAACCCAGCTCATCAGCAGACATTCCATCCAAAATCTGCTGGAAAAATACCTTGCGAAGCGTGGTTGAAAGCAGACGATCAGAGCTTCCGTACAACTTCCATTGATCGCGCATCCACTCATCAAAAGTTGAAACATTCACACCAATAGAGAGCTCTTGGATGGCACCAAGCTGCCTCTTAACCAACAGCACAGTATCGGAAGAAGGCACAATAAGCTGAGCAGAGCCCCACCTCTCAAGCGAAGCCTCTAGCTGCTCTTGAACAGAGTTTGATAAGAAAGCACCTGTTTGTTGTTTGTACAGAAGCAAGCCCATACGTCACCTCTCCGATTTTTCTTACCTCTAAAGTTACCACGCACATCGGACATAAATTAGAATCAAACTAAACAACAACTAAAAATCCCGTATCAAAAGGATTTTCATGATTATTTTGCTTCCACCATCGTCAGGAAAAACCGCTCCCACCTCTGGACCTTCTCTTGATCTCTCATCGCTTTTGTTTGGCTCCGAGCTAAGTAGCTGTCGAGAAGAACTTATCAAAGATCTACAACAGGTCTGTTCTCATGCAGATGCAGCTCAGGTGCTTAAAATTGGTCCGAACACCGTCGGAGACATAGCCGACAACCTGGACGTCTATGAAGCTCCAACCACAACCGCGCTCAGCCTTTATACCGGTGTGCTTTTTGAGGCTGCAAAATTCAACCAGACACTTAAAAACGTCACGTTAGAAAACACACAGAAAACAGTCACATTACCAGCAGATATTCTCAACTCGGAAATCATGATTTTCTCTGGTCTCTGGGGCGTTATGCGACCACACGATCTTCTCCCCAACTATAGGCTTTCTGCCTCAATCAAGCTGCCCAACATAGGCACCGTTGCAACTTACTGGAAAAAGCAGCTCAATCCCCTGCTGAACGTCGCTCTAAAAGATCAGATAGTTGTGGATTGTCGCTCGGGAGAATACAGAAAGATGTGGACGCCTTCAGCAAAGCACCCTTGTGAGCTGCTGCAAGTTGTTGTACAGCGAGAAAATCCTGGTACGGGAAAACGTAGCGTTGTATCGCATAATGCAAAACATATGCGCGGTGTACTGGCAGGAGCCCTCTTTGCGCAGCGAGCAAGCGGGAAACTTTCCGAAGAGGTCAGCGTGTCTCAAATTGTAGAAATTGCAAGCAATCTACCAGGCGTAATTGATGTTGACGTGAGCGCGGCAAATGCTTCTGGAGAAGCAACGCTTACGTTAGTCACTGGTCAAAACTAAGCCAAAACCTTCAATATGGACCTGCATAATTGAACTGCCTCCCATTTCTTGGACACGAGAAATAGGAGGCAGTTCAAAACACACCTAAGTCAGATAATCTGTCAAAAAGACGTATACATTACGCTGAAAATACCTCAAACGTGCAGATTATCTTCATTAGGTGTGTAAAATGCCCGCATCTGAGCAGATTATCTGACTTAGGTGTGTTCCTTAGGTACGAAATTTACCTATAGTTAAATCTTTTATATGACGCTATTCATTTTTTAGCATATTAGGTTAAGTTTATGCATAGAAATGTATATCAGGCGGTGCAACCACCTAGCTTCTTGGCTATCTTGATTAAGAACATGTCGATTCTTCGGCAGAACCTACCAAAACTGCGCTATTTTGTGCTCCAGGCCTAAAAGCCAACGCTAACACGCTGCAGAATCATAATCACCCGCATATGAACTGCCTCCCATTTCTTGGACATAAGAAATGGGAGGCAGTTCAAATTTTTATGCAGGCTTATTTGTTAACGAATCACAATCCGACTAAGACAGATAAATACAAAAAGACCTATACCTGTATTGACAATTTTTCCGTCTAAACCCAAATCTATGTACGCTAAGCAGTAAATAAATAGAGCTGAGAACAACCAAATAACAAAGCATAAGCATAGGCTTTTAATTATCTTTTGAACTGTCCCATCATTAAGAATGCGATAAGCCTTATCAAAAACACAAGCAACAAAAATGCACATCACAAACGACACCAATGGTACATTGCAATAAACATCATCACCTGTAATTAAGATCATAGGAAAAGGCAGTCCACAGATTAAACTAAGCAAACAAAAGCCCAGTATTCTAGTGGAATTGAACGCATGATACTGTGGCACTTTTATTGCATTTTCGGGTGCGCTAACAGAAAAATCTTTATGTTTAAAAAACGTAAAAGAGCTCATCTCTGTACTCCTTCAGTTTATATAAACTATATTTTATATGATATTAAAATTATTTCTAATATCAACTCAATTTCTCTGATGACATAGTAAAAGCTATTTAGCAGAAAATTTCTGTTTGACCTGTCCCATCAGCCACTGGAACGCCATAACTACAACAATTGTGACTACAAAGACAAAGATGCCTCGTACAAAAGCATTCCCAAGCAAGCTGTATGGGAATCGACCAAGTCTTAGTCCCAAGAAATTAATAACAGGAATCTGGAACAGATAGACTCCTAAAACACCAGCAGATACCGTGCTGATGCATTTCTTGGCACCATCGGAAAGCTCCTGCAGCCTTGGCTCAAGATTCAGCACAAACAGGAACAAAGATGCCGCTTGTACTACACAAAGGAAGTTTTTAATAGCAACTGGATAACTCTGATACGTCATTTCTGGAGTCAATGGGGTTCCAAAGTTGTTAGCAATAAGTCCCCAGCCAAACATAGCCGCAGACGAAAGTAAGAAAATTACAGCAAGTACTAAATTGTTTTTAGTAAATATTGGAAGCTCATCGTAATACGTCTTAACGTAATATCCCAGCAGATAGTAGAAAAGGCCATCGCTGTTAAACGCAGCCCATCTAAACAGCTGATCAAAGTAAACACCACGAACACCAAGAAACTCAAGAAGAGGCAAACCAAAGCTCACAAAGAGCGTAAGTGCCATAACATAGAGCAGGGTTTCTTTCTTTTGAACTACCAAAGAAAGCACAGGCGTCAAAAGATATAGATACAAAATGGTATAGATGAACCAAAGAGTGCTGTTAACGTTATTGGTTAGAAAGCGCTTTACAAAATCAACAACACCAGCACTTGCGGCAACCTCTTCGGCACCCCAAAACTTTGTAGGAAAAAGCACGTACATCAAATACACTGTTACGCTGCCAAAAATGAGCGCCATCAGCGTCTTTCTCGCACGCTTCATAAAGAATGTTTTAGTGGAATATTTGCTTCTATACCCAAGCAGATTCATACCGCTCAGCATAAAAAAGATAGGAACCGCGTAAATAAACGCAGCTTGCAAAGCTAAAGAGAAGGCCCACGTTTTAGTGTGCGCAAGAGAAAAAACGTTAAGCGAGGTATGCAGCATAACAACAGCAATACCTGCCAAAATGGTAAGAACATCTGCAAAAACAAAGCGCTTCTTGGTAGCAATTGCTTTTGAAGAAACTGTAGCTTTTTCCACGGGCTTCTCCCCAAATCAATCAATCTTCATCTATGCTTAGTATACGAAAAGTACCAGCAGGAAAGAGGCATCATGGCAAATGTCGTTGACTATCTACACTGGCGCGGCGATCTGACGTTTGAGAATGACCCTTTTAACAACGTCGATAACCTGATTCTCTCAATCCTTTCATATCTGGGATTTGGCGGCGTCGTGCCTTCTGAGCGTAGCGAGAAACGCGTTCAGCTTGGTGATGCTTGCGCCAAAATGCTGGAGAAACTTAAAGATGACCCGTCTCTTATCACAGGATTTTCTCGCGTTGATGGAACCTTCCTTGAGGCACTGGTTAACGCTCCCCGCTTTGCCAACATTGAGCTTGGTCGCTATGTAGACCGCATTAATGTCGAGAAAAACCTGCAGTTTGCAGCGTTTACCGCTTATCTTCCTACGGGGCAGATGTTTGTTTCTTTTAGAGGAACTGACGGCACGCTCGTTGGCTGGCGAGAAAACCTTAACCTTAGCTTCCAGGTTACATCCGCTGATAAATCAGCGGCACTATACCTTGAGAAGCGCATTCGCGAGCACCTTGCAGCAGGCAATAGCACTACCTGCGCAAATGTTATGGTTGGTGGCCACTCTAAGGGCGGCAACCTTGCGGCATATGCAGCAACAGTCTGCCCTGACGAGCTGCTTGGCACAATTGATCGCGTCTGGAGTAACGACGGTCCTAACATGTGTCCAGAAATTCTTCCCACCACAGCCCATAAGGTGCTTGGAGATAAATACATCAGAATTTTGCCTGAGTTTAGTGTAGTTGGCATGATTTTTGATGATCCTGCTGTTCCAAAGCTCATCGTAAAAAGCTCCGAGACAGGTATGATGGCTCACGACGGTGTTTCATGGCAGGTCATGCGCAATACCTTTGAATTTGCTGATGATTTCCAGCTGGAATGTAAAAAGATTAACGAGGCGTTTAGCAACTGGTATAAAGAACTCCCGCTCTCTGATCGTGAGCACTTTACTAATGAGCTCTTTGACGCTCTCTCGGCAGGCGGAGCAGTCTATTTCAGCGACATTATTAGCTCGCCCGCAAACTTACAGCCTGTTGTTGCAGCACTCACTAAAACAGAAAAGCAAACCAAAGAAGTCTTCTTTGACCTCCTTAGTTCGCTTGTCAATGCATCCGCAACATCTTTGATTGAAAACATTACTGAGTCTTCCCAGATTTCTCAGCTAACTTCTGCTATCTCAGAAAGCTTTGCCAAACTGGATAAAGCCCAGAAGGAACTTACGAAAGGTTCTCCTTCTTCAGACCAGTAAGGCTAATCACAATTGAAGAGACAATTGAGATAACTATTGATCCCAGGATAGCGGTGCCTAAAGAATCAATAGCAACGCCCGCATGCAGCAAATTCCTAGAAATAAAACTTGAAAGCTCAAGCATAAAGGCATTAATAAAGAGCGAGAAAATACCTAGGGTTAGCACATTAATAGGCAATGAGAGTAGCTTAACAACAGGCTTAATGCCCGTATTGACTGCTGCGAGTACTAATGAGAACAGAATAGGACCTGCCCACGAGCCTCCCACAATAGTTAGACCTGGAATTAAGGTGCAGGCCACCAACGTAGCAACAGTAGTTACAAGCCATGTTGCAACAAATGTCATACTAACCTCTCTTTGAAAAAAGCCCGGCAAAAGCCGGGCTTAACATGCACAGTATGTAAGCCGTTAGCTTACTCGCCGAAGCCGCTGTCAACAAGAGCAACAAGAGCGTCAAGAGCTGCCTGCTCGTCAGCGCCGTCGCATGCAATCTCAATCTTGGTGCCAGTACCAAGGCCAGCAGCAAGAATCATCATGATGGACTTAGCGTTAACTGGTGCGGAGTCCTTGTCAACATTCTTGATGGTGACGTTGCTCTCAAACTTCTTTGCCTCAGAAACAAAGACGGATGCAGGACGAGCGTGAAGACCAGTTGCATTGATGATTGTAGTCTGCTTTGAAACCATAAGTGGACTCCCCTTCCGGAAACCAAAAATCTACTCGAGAGTTATTCTCGATTAATCGTTACTATCGTAACAAAACATAACGTATTATATCCAATCTTATTTCCAGAAAGAACCAAATTAGACTATGATTTGCTCAAAAACAGGGTAAAAATAAAAAGTCGGAACTCTTATAGGAGGTTCACCATGGCTGAAAACGATATCCAAAACTCTAAAACCGAGGATTTGGACACAATAGATACTCAAACAACAACTTCTGATGAACAGAATGAGTCTGAGAACACACCTGAAGTCAGCAAGTCCCAGGACATTCAAAAGATTGCCAAAGACACTACTCAGGTTGTAGCAAAGGGTGTAAGCAGTGCGTTTGAGAGCGCCACAACTGCTGTTGCAGAAGGTTTCCAGGCTACCAAAGAAGTCCACAACGCCGCTAAAGAGACAAATTCTGTAAAGCAAGAGCTTAAGCGAATGCAAGAACACCTTGCTCAAGACAAACAAGATCTAGAACACAGAGACTACGTACAGAGCTCATTTGATCAGATTATCGCTGAGCAAGAGAAAATCTTTGCAGAGACCGCTCAGGTCATGAGCGATCAATCTACGCAAGTGGACCTTCTCACGGTTAAGAAAAACCAGCTTATTCAGAAGCTTGAACAGCAAAAAGTTGACGACGAAGCAAAGATTAAGCCTTACAAAGAAGTTGCTGCCACAGCAAAAGGCAGGCTGGATGATATCTCAAAGACTATTTCTGAGGCACAGCGTGGTGTTAAAAACGCCGAGGCTCAGCTCAAAGAAGTTACCGAGAAACGCGATGCTGCTGTAGCGTCTGCAAATAAAGCACTGGAAAACTCCCAGGTAAGACAGCTTTCTCTGAGAGAAGAGCTTGCTGGTCTTAAGACAGACCCTGCTGCTAACCACGATGCAATTGTTCGCATTGAGGAAGACCTTAAGTCAGAGCTTGCTCGTGCAGAGCAAGCCCAAAAGCAAGTTGAGGAACTACAGAACTCTTTCCAGTCTTCACTTGAGATGGCACAAACGCATTACTGGACCCAGGGCAAATCGTTGGAGTCCTCAGAGTCTTCTATTGATGCGGCTCGCAAAGATTATGAGCAGAAACAGCAAGAATATGACGCCGTAGTAGCTGAGGCCAATGCTCGTCAGAGGATTCTGAGCAAAGATATAGAGAGTCTTGAAGAGAAAATTAAGACAGCCAAGGAGCTCTTTAACGAGGCAGCAGATAAACATGATGAAGCACAGTCAGTCATTGATGATGCTAAAGAAATTCATGCAACACCAGAAATTACTGAGCAGCTCAGAAAGTCTGTTGACGAGCAGGTAATTAACATCAATACCAAGCAGCTCACCCTTAAAGAGCTTATTACTGGCGAGAAAATCCTTCGAGAGACAACTCGTGGTCAGCGCATTGGCTTCATCATTGTTGTTCTTGGCATGATAGCGATTCTTGCGTCTTTTGTATGGCTGATTTTTAACTGGTAATTTAGTCTTTGCCCAGACAAATCATCGTATGAAAAAAGTGCTCACAATACTGTGGGCACTTTTTCTACATATAAACTCTCAAGTTAAACGTAAGGGTCATGGTCACGTAGCCAAGCTCGCTAGATGATGATCATGGCATCACCAAATGACAAGAAGCGGTACTTCTCGTCAATGGCACTTTGGTAGGCGTCCATAATCTGCTCGCGCGTTGCAAACGCAGAAACAAGCATCATCAAAGTTGAACGAGGAACGTGGAAGTTGGTCACCATGGTGTCTACCACGTGGAATGTAGATCCTGGCATCAGATATAAGTTAGTAGTAGCGTTTTCTCGGACAACCATATCGCCTTTATGAGTCACTGCAGCAGAGTCTTCTGCCTCCTCAAAGCGACGGGCAACAACAGGAGGCTCAGCTGCAGGAATCTGATTATCCCAAGCACTTTCAAGCGAGCGAACACTGGTAGTACCAATGGCAATAACCTTATGACCAGCGGCTTTGGTGGCCTTTACTGCCTCAACAACTTCAGGAGCTACGTGGTAGCGCTCAGTATGAATAACATGCTTGGTAGGATCATCCTCCGTTACCAACCTAAAGGTGTCAATACCCACCTCTAGCTCAACAGATGCCCACTGGACACCCTTTGCTTTGATGGTTTCAATGAGCTCAGGAGTAAAGTGAAGACCCGCGGTAGGAGCTGCGGCGGAATGCTCGTCCTGCATGGCGTAGACCGTCTGATACTTCTCTGGATCACCCTCATACTGCGTAATATAAGGAGGTAGAGGAACGTGACCAGCCTCATGAATAGCCTCATCAAGAGTGCGATCTCCCTGTGCTTCAAAACGCACCAGGCGACCTCCCCTGTTGTCGTCAACAAAATCCACAATGGTGCCCGTCAACACAACAGGAGCTGAGTCAGGAGCATGCAAGCCACCTGCACGGTATTCAATTACTGCGCCAGGCTTTAGACGCTTACCAGGATTTACCAGACACTCCCAAACACCACCAAGAGCATCAATGTCCTCACGGCGCTTGAGAAGCAGCGTCTCTGATACGCCGCCTGTATTTTGCTTTTTTCCTACAAGGCGAGCTGGCATAACGCGCGTCTGGTTAACTACAACCAAATCGCCCGGCTCAAGATACTCCATAATATCGGTGAAGTGCTTGTGCTCTATGCGGCCATCTTCTCTATGCAGCACCAAAAGCCTACAAGAGTCCCTTGGCTCAGCAGGAGCTTGTGCAATACGTTCTTCTGGAAGGTTGTAATCAAAATCGTCAGTTCGCATGACGTGCTGCCTTTCTTGCGTCACGAGCTTCATGACGCTCTATCTGAGCCTCGGCCGCAGAATATCTGCAACCGCAATAATTTTGTCGATACATACCAAGCTCACGAGACTCTTTTGTAGCCTCTGGGTAAAACGGACGGAAATCTCTCCATACAGGCGTCAGTCCATGAGCATGCGCAATGGACACCAGCTCATCCTCGCACGCATCAAAGAGCTGATAGGGCGAGACAGCCAGTGTTGTAGAAACGTATTCAAACCCGCGCTCAGCCGCCACACGACAACTCTCTGCCAAGCGGATTGCGTAACAAGCACGACAGCGACGATCTCGCTCAAATCCCTGAGGGGCAACGGCTCGCTCCCACTGCTCTCGCGGATCTCCTGCCACAATCACCTCAACATGAGCCTCTTCTTGAGTCCACGTAAGTAATGTCTGCAGACGCCTATCGTGCTCTTCAACTGGCTGAATATTAGGATTAGTCCAGCAGATGGTTGGCTCAAAGCCCTCTTCCCTCAGATGTTTTAAAGGTTCAAGTGAGCATGGACCACAGCATGCATGGAGCAGCAGCGGTGTTCCCGGCTCTACTGAAAGAGTCTCAATTGACTGAAGCATGTTTGAAGCCATTAGTTCTTCTCGCCTTGTGCCTTATAACATTTCCAACCTACTATAGCGCAGGCAGCAAGGCATACAAAAATGGTAACAACGCTTGCTTCGATACCGTAGGCGCCACCCGAGATAAACTCAGATGCTGCAGGATACGCTGTTAAGAGCGTGGTAGGAAGAAGCGTAGTGGTAACCGAGATGCCCAGAATAGGGCCGGTTACAAAGTTCCAGATAAAGTGCATAGCAATGGTCATGAGCAGATTATCGGTAAGCCAAAACACCAAGCCATAGAGAATGCCCATCAAAAAGACTGAGATTGCTGCGGCAATAGAGATGTTAGGCGTTAGTCCATACGTTGCGGTAAAGAGTACTGCTTGAAGCACAAGCGCTACAGGGAAAGAACTCTTTGCTGCAACACCAGTTTGTAGATAGCCTCTAAACAAGATTTCTTCTGCAGCAGACTCAATAAGGGTTGCCACAAGTAAGAAGAGAGCAGCAAAAATGTTATAGGAAGCGTTGAAGTTAAAATCAAAGCCTTCAATGAGCATGATAGAGCCAAAGGTAAACAGCACCATCAAAAAGCCAAAGGTAACTCCGCGCATAAATCCTGGCCAGGAGCTTACTCGAAGACCCAAAGACCTAAAATCTCGCTTATTGACACGGGTAATCCACACAAGGATCAAACCACCTGCCAACATGCTTCCTAGAAGACCCAACACGGCTGGAAGGATGTCATTGGCTGGGAGCTCTCCCATAACCATCAGCGGAATATGACACACAAACATAAGTAAAAGTGCAAGGTCAGCCACAAGGAAGGGCGTCACCACAGACTTTGGTGGATCCTTTAGAACAAACTCAAGGCTTGTCTTTGGCTTTTTTCTTCCCACAAACTCTCCTTACATAATTTCTACTCACTATAGTATCGACTTCTGAATCTATTCGTGTAGTGAATCAAAAAAGATTAGAATAAGAAGATAATTTGCGTAATCTACTAATTCCAACTGCGAGGTATCCATGGCCGAAAGCTACGACATGAACAACCGCCCTCATTTTCCTAAGCGCGCTGTCATTACCGGTGGTATGCCCTACGGTAACAAGAATCTCCACTTTGGACATATTGCGGGCGTCTTTGTCCCAGCAGATTTCTTTGCTCGTTTCTTAAGAGATCGTATTGGCCAGAAAAACGTTTTGTTTATCTCGGGAACTGATTGCTATGGCTCTCCTATCGCAGAGGGCTATCGCAAAAAGGTTGAAGAAGAGGGTTACGAGGGCACCATCCTTGACTACGTAAATCATAATCACAACCTGCAGAAAAGCGCTCTTAACGCCTACAATATCTCGCTTGATTTCTACGGCGGTTCCGCGCTAGAACCCGCCGCAAAGATCCACGAAGAGATGGCTGACAGCATCATGCACCGCCTCTACGAGCGCGGTAAACTTTCCAAGCTCTCAACTAAACAGTTTTACGATACCGAGGCTCACACATTCCTTAATGGTCGCCAGGTCAATGGACGTTGCCCTATTAAGGGCTGCAAGTCAGAGAAGGCTTACGCAGAAGAATGCGACCTGGGTCATCAGTTCAATCCAGAGGAGCTCATTGCTCCTGTGTCTCAGCTCACCGGCACCACGCCAGAGCTTCGTCCTGCACCAAGCTGGTACTTTGACCTACCGCAATACAAAGAGTTTCTAAACAACCTGGTAGAAAAGTGGAAGAACAATCCACAGATTCGCTCAGTTGTTACCTCAACGGTTCAAGAGACTCTAACTGAGCCTATTATCTACATTCAAAATTCCTACTGCCAAGACTTTGACGGCGTTGCCTCTTCCCTCCCAGCTCATAGTGTCATTGAGCCAGAAGGTAATGCATCTTCCTTCTCAGTTGTCTTTGAAAATTGGCAAGACAGAGATGAAGCTCGCGAGAAACTCAAAGAGGCTGGAATTCGTTTTAGAACAAGCAAGACTCTCCTGCCTTACCGCATGACAGGCAATATTTCTTGGGGCCTTAAGTCTCCAGACATTGAAGATCTCAAAGACCTTACCATCTGGGTTTGGACTGAGTCCCTCTGGGCTCCTATCACCTTCACGCGTGCTGCTCTTTCTGAAGACGCCAGCAATGGCGGCTCTCGCTACTCTTCCGATGAGTGGCGCGATTGGTGGTGCAGCGATGATGCTGCCGTCTACCAGTTTATTGGTCAGGACAACATCTTCTTCTATTGCATTGTCCAGAACCCACTGTGGGATGCACTTGATTGGGGTCTTATCACCGATACTCCCGTTGCTAACTACCACATTCTCTTTATGAACAAGAAGGCCTCCAGCTCTGGTGCTATCAAGCCTCCAATGGCCGAGGAACTCCTTGAGTTCTACACTCCAGAACAGCTCCGCGCTCACTGGCTCTCGCTTGGCCTTGATCAGCGCGCCGTGTCCTTCTCGCCAAAGGCTTTTGATACCTCTGTATCCAGGAAGGGCAAAGACGGCGAGCCAGACCTTCTGGTAAAAGATGACCCTCGTGTTGTTGACCCCGCGCTTAAAGAATCTGCATTCCTCACTAACATCTTTAACCGCATGGCTCGTAGCTGCCTGTATGGTGCAGCTAATGCCTGTGGCGGCCATCTGCCTGTCAGTGAGCCTCACCAGGAAGTTATCGATGCTGCTCAAGAGGTGCTGCTGAAGTATGAGCAGCTTGCATACGGCTTTGACGCACACTCTGCACTTGCCGCTGTTGATGAGTACGCTCGCGCAGAAAACAAGCGTTGGGGCGAGGCTTCTAAAGCCGCTCAGGGCAATGACGAGGCCTACGACCAGGCACTTGCTGATGCATTCTATGCACTCAAGACCATCACGCTGCTTATGCACCCGGCTGTTCCGGAAGGCTGCGAGCGCATTGCAGATGCTCTCAACTTCCCACATGAAGAGTTCTTCTCTTGGGAGAACGCCTTTATGGGTCCAAAAGAGCTTGCGGCACAGCTTGGTCAAAGCGCAGAAGAGCACCAGCTTGAAGAGCTTCCTCCTCGCTTTGACTTCTTCAAGGCACATCCAAGCCAAAAGAACTAAAACACGCAGCTAGGAGCATACGTGGTTGAGTTTCCACCCGTCTACCGTCCAAAACCCTATAACAAACCAACAGCACATCTGAAGAGTCATCTTCAGGTGTTGCTTGATGATGGCGCAGAGATTGCAACGTTTGTGTACACTCCCCACACCTCTGCTGGCGAGAAACCCCGTGAAGACCTTGCTTCAACTGCGGCTTATTTAGCATCTGCTCCCAACGATAGCTTTGCTACACCCATTGTTTTTCTCCACGGAAATGGAGAAGAACACGGCATCTTTGGAACCGTCATTGATGAAGTATGCAAACGTGGCTACAACGCAATAGGTATAGACTCCAGAGATCAAGGACAAAGTACCCGAGGAACAGCTGCCTTTACCTACGAGCAGATGGCAGAAGATGCGTATGTTGTCCTGAAGCAGCTTGGAGTTTCATCTGCTCATATTGTGGGCTTTTCTGATGGCGCTATCCTAGGACTTCTTTTAGCCCGCGATTATTCAGATATTGTTGTTTCTCTCGTGTCTATTGGAGCAAATCTTGAGCCTGATACGCTAGGTGATATGACTTGGCTCTATGAAAGCATTGAGGGCAATAAGCGTTGGGCGGCTGAAGGCTGGGAAGGCGCCGTTCTAGAAGACGGCTATCCTGTTCCTTCACCTGCAGAAGCAGCTCGTATTGCAGAGCATCTTGAACTCATGGTAGACAACCCACATATTGATCCTGCAACCCTGGGACATATCTCTGTTCCTGTTGTTGTCATGGCTGGTGAGTACGACGAGATTTATCCAGAGGAAACTCGTCGTATCGCTGAGGCAATTCCAACCGCACGACTTCTCTTTATTCCAGGTTGTCCTCACAATGTTCCAAAAGTGTCTCCTGGTGCAGTAGTGCGAAGAATTTTTGCAAATTTTGCCTACCTTTAAGAGCAGCGCTGGAACTTTAAACAATTTACCTGCTTTTATTTCAAGAAAATAAAACTTCGGTACTTAATTGTTAGGTACCTTGCTATCTCAAAAATTTTGAGTATAATACCTAACAAGAATTATTTCTGTTATGGGAGGTACTCATGCATCAAGCACCTACCTCACCTACTCAAGAGATGCGCATTATTCGCAATCTTGGCCACTTGGGCCATTATCTTTACATCACACGCGGATGCCGTGGCGGTCAACAATTTATTTTGACTGCACTGTATCGTGATGGAGATATGACACAAAAAGATCTTCTCGCCAGGACAAAAAATGCGTCTGCGTCACTTTCAGAAATGGTGAGCAAACTTGAAGCAAAAGGTCTCATTGAGCGCACGCGTGTTGATAAAGACCGCAGACAAACGCTTCTTTCACTCACAAAAGAAGGACGTAAACAGGCACAAGAAGCTCAAGAATCTATTGAGTCATTTGAAGCGCAGGCTTTATCTGTTCTTTCAGATGAAGAAAAAAATGTCTTTTGTGGATATCTAGATCGACTAGTTGAACACTGGGACACCTGTATTAAAGACGAGAAAGGAGAAACAACATGCCAGAAGAAGTAGCATCAACTGAAATACTTGAAGACATGGTTGAATCAACTGAAACCGATACAGCCCTGGCCCCTTCATCATTAACCGGCATTGTTGATGTAAATAATCTTTCTTTTAGAGAGATTGCTAAGGTCCTTTCAGAGAGTATTGGTGAGTTTAAGAGAGACACTATTCTCACACCTGTCTTTGTTATGGTAGAAACCATCTTAGAGATTCTCATCCCCTTTAGAACAGCAGCTCTTATTGACACCCTTCGAGCTGGCGCTGATCTCAACGCCATTCTTCAGTCGGGCCTCATTCTTGCTGCTATGGCAATGTTGTCACTGCTGTTTGGAGCACTCTCTGGCATCTCAGTTGCTAAGGCATCTACAGGATTTGCCCGCAACCTTCGTCGTGATATGTTCCGAAATATTCAGAAATTCTCGTTTACCACTATTGATGCTTTCTCGTCATCTTCTCTGGTAACGCGTTTGACCACTGACATTTCAAACGTACAGATGGCATTTATGATGCTTATCCGTATGGCAGTTCGCGCGCCATTCATGTTTATTGCTGCATTTATTGCTGGCTTTATCATGGGTGGCTGGCTTGCAATTATTTTTGTTGCTATCATGCCGCTTCTGGGATTTGGTCTCTATCTTATTATTTCTAGAGTTATCCCTATCTTTAAAAAGATCTTTAAGAAGTACGACGCACTTAACGAGTCTGCAGAAGAAAACCTTGCTGGTATTCGCGTTGTTAAGTCATTTGTCAATGAAGACTTTGAACGTCAGAAATTTGATAACGCTTCAGAAGAGTTGCGTAAAGACTTCACTTCAGCCGAGAGGCTCATAGCTCTTAACTCACCATTCATGAACTTTACTATTTACGTGCTGTTTGTTTTGATTCTTTACTTTGGCTCATACCTTATTGTTTCTTCTCAAGGAACCGCCTTTGGTGTTGGTCAGCTCTCTTCCCTTATCACCTATGGCTTTATGATGCTCATGTCGCTTATGATGCTTTCCTTTGTCTTTGCCATGATCATCATCGCAGAAGAAGGTGCCCGCCGTATCTGCGAGGTGCTGCTTGCGACCTCCACCATTAACAGCCCAGAAAATCCTCTGACTGAAGTTGCTGACGGCTCCATTGATTTTGAAAACGTTGGATTCTCCTACTCTGGACCAGAAGGTCGAGAAGCCCTATCTGATGTAAACCTTCATATCAAATCTGGAGAGGTCATTGGCATCATCGGCGGTACCGGCTCTGCTAAGTCTACTCTGGTACAGCTTATTCCTCGCCTTTATGACGTAACTAGCGGTAGTGTTTCTGTTGGCGGTCATGATGTCAGAGATTATGACATCGACACCCTTCGTGGCGCTGTTGCTATGGTTCTTCAGAAGAACGTGCTCTTTAGCGGCACTATTAAAGAGAACCTTCTCTGGGGCAATCCTGATGCTACTGATGAAGAGATTCTTGAAGCAGCGCGCCTTGCACAGGCAGACAGCTTTGTTCAAAGCTTCCCTGATAAATATGAAACTCATATTGAGCAGGGCGGCAATAACGTTTCTGGTGGCCAAAAGCAGCGTCTCTGTATTGCACGCGCACTGCTAAGACGCCCAAAAGTACTCATTCTTGATGACTCTACCAGCGCTGTTGATACAAAGACTGATTCTTTGATTCGTGCGGGCCTCAAAGATTATCTGCCCGATACCACTAAGATCATCATTGCTCAACGTACATCCAGTATTGAAGAGTCTGACAAGATCATTGTTCTGGATAATGGCCGGATTAACGCCATTGGTACACATGAAGAGCTCCTGAAAGATAATCCAATCTACCGCGAGGTGTACTTCTCGCAGAACAAACAAAGTGTTGATGAAAACCAGTCCCAGGAAGGTGAGGTGACTTCTCATGAGTAAGGCAACAGAAACAAACGGTAAAAGACCAAAACTTCCCGTGGGAAAAATTCTTACCCGTACTATTAAAATGCTCTGGGAGTTCTACCCTGTTCTTCTCCCTGTGGCGCTTCTTGCTACTGTTGTTCAGGCAATCATGCAGTCGCTTCCAAGCGTCTTCCTTGAGCGCATCCTCTCCATTATCTCCAACTATATTGATTCCGGTGACTGGAGCTCTGCAGAAGGTCTTGTCTTCCAGAACGTGACCCTTCTCGCCACCTTCTATGTCCTTGGACTTCTTGCAAACATCGTCTCTACCCAGGGTATGGCTATTGTTACCCAGGGCGCACTGCAAAAATGGCGTTCAAAGATGTTCTCGCACATGCAGGACTTGCCTATTAGGTACTTTGACACGCACCTTAATGGCGACATCATGAGTTATTACACCAACGATATTGACGCTATGCGCCAGATGATTGGTATGAGCCTTCCACAGCTCCTTTTTACCTCTGTGGTCATTATTTCAGTCATCTTTATCATGTTCTACTACAGCGCTTTGATGGCTTTGGTCATTTTGTTTGGCGCCTCTTTGATGGCTCTTGCTACTAAAAATCTTGGTGGCAAGTCAGCAAAGAACTTTGTTAAAACTCAGAAGACAACAGCAGACGTTGAGGGCCACATCCAGGAGATTATGAATGGCGAGAAGGTCGTCAAGGTCTTTAGCCATGAGCCAGAAACCATTGAATCGTTTGACAAGATTAATGACGAACTCATGGTTGTTTCCAGAAATGCAAACCTTTATGCCAATACGCTCATGCCAATTCTGAACAACATGGGCAACATCATGTACGTTATTGTTGCTATTGTTTCCGGCGTTTTTATTGCGCTGAATGTTCAGAACATTTCTATTTCTGGACTGCCCTTTACCATCGCAGTAGCTGTTCCTTTCCTCAACATGACACGTCAGTTCTCCACCCAGATTAACCAGATTTCTGGTCAGATTAACTCCGTTGTTATGGGTGTTGCTGGTGCTAATCGTGTCTTTGAGATGCTTGACGAACCTACAGAAACTGATGAAGGCTACGTTACCCTGGTTAGCTCAGAAACAATTGATGGACAGGTACAGGAAGCCGAGTACCGCACCGGTTACTGGGCTTGGAAGTATCCACACAGCGATGGCTCCGTTACCTACACTCCAATCAAGGGTGACGTTCGTCTCTTTGATGTTGACTTTGGATACGAGCCAGGCCACACCGTACTGCATGACATTTCTCTTTATGCAAAACCTGGTCAGAAGGTTGCCTTTGTTGGTGCAACAGGTGCAGGTAAAACAACCATCACTAACCTGCTTAACCGCTTTTATGACATTGAAGACGGTAAGATTCGCTACGACGGCATCAACATCAACAAGATTAAGAAGAGCTCTCTGCGTCGCGCTCTTGGCATTGTTCTTCAGGACGTTAACCTCTTCACAGGTACCGTTTTGGACAATATTCGCTACGGTCGTCTTGACGCTACTGATGAGGACTGCGTAAAGGCTGCAAAGCTTGCTGGTGCTGATGATTTCATCAGACGTCTTCCTGACGGCTACCACACCATGCTCAAGGACAACGGCAGCGCACTCTCCCAGGGACAGCGTCAGCTCATCTCTATTGCCCGCGCAGCAGTCGCAGACCCACCAGTCATGATTCTGGACGAGGCTACCTCCAGCATTGATACGCGTACTGAGGCAATTGTCCAGCGTGGTATGGACGCTCTTATGTATGACCGCACCACCTTTGTTATTGCGCACCGTCTCTCTACGGTTAGAAATGCAGATGTTATTGTCGTTCTTGACCACGGTCGCATTATTGAGCGCGGTACGCACGACGAACTTCTCGCCAAGCGAGGAACGTACTACCAGCTCTACACAGGAGCCTTTGAGCTTGAGTAACGTTGAGCTTATGTAATGTAAAATGCCTTGTCATCGAACTGCCTCCCATTTCTTGGACATAAGAAATGGGGGGCAGTCCATATGCGGGTGATTATGATTCTGCAGCGTGTTAGCGTCGGCTTTTAGGCCTGGCGCACAAAATAGCGCAGCTTTGGTAGGTTCTGCCGAAGAATCGACATGTTCCTAATCAAGAGAGCCGGGCAGCTAGGCGGTTGCACCGCTTGATATACATTTCTATGCATAAACTTAACCTAATATGCTAGAAAATGAATAGCGTCATATAAAAGATTTAACTATAGGTAAATTTCGTACCTAAGGAACACACTTAAGTCAGATATTCTGCTCAATTACAGGCATATTACACTTCTAAGTCAGATAATCTGCATGATTGAGGTATTTTCAGCGTCATGTATACGTCTTTTTAACAGATTATCTGACTTAGGTGTGTTTTGAACTGTCTCCTATTTCTCGTGTCCAAGAAATGGGAGGTAGTTCACATCTTAGCGACAAGGCGTTTTTTGTGTATGTAACGGTTCTTAGGCGAGAAGAACGTGATGTAGATCTTCTACCGTATCTACAATTGCAACCGCATCCGCATCGATAAGCTCCTGTTTATTGGTCGTTTTTCCATACAAAACGCCAATGCACGGAATCTTATTTGGGAATGCTGCTTCCATATCAAAACGACGGTCGCCAATCATGACGCTTTCAGAAGCTTCAAAGCCAAGCTGGCGCATAACGTGAGCAATAGCAGTGATTTTATCAGTTGCTGCCTCATCTATTCTTCCAGCATAGGTATCAAGAACACCAATAAGATTGTTGTCCCTAAGGCCCATCTCTAGCATAGGTTGATTCTTTGAGCTTGCTACCGCAACCTTTTTACCGGCGGCGTGAAGGTCATCAATAAGGTCTCTCATACCCTCAAAGAGCGGCCATTTTCCTGTAGTTACATAGAGCTCGCGGTAACGCTTAGTAACCGCAACAGCGTCTTCGTGACTTAAGCCAAAGACCAGCTCAAACGCATAAGGAAACGGTGGCCCTACAAGCTTTTTAAGATTTGATTCGATAAAGTCTGTGTGGCCGCAGTCTGTCATTGCCATCTTTGCGGTAGAAACAATGGTGGGCAGTGTGTCTGCCATAGTTCCATCAAAGTCAAAAATAATAAGTGAGCGATTCTGCAAATCTGAAACTACCTCAGAAGTTACCAGCGCTTTATTTGTATCAGTTGCGTTTTGCATTATTGCCATGTCAATCCAATCATCTACGTATGTGAGTATACCGTTCATGGCGCAAAACTAACCAGTCAATGACATTTTCTTCTCGCCTGCCGAATTAACTATTGACAGCTGAAATGTCGTACACCAGCAAAGGTATATAGTTAACTATAGATGAATCAGTATGCCTAACTTGGGAGGTGTATGATGACTCGTCAGGAAAATAATCCAGAAGCTAAGCAACCTGGAAGAAACAGGCTTGGAAAACTCTATCCGTCTCTCGTCAATACAGACGTTCTGCCTGATGAGTCTCTAGACGCTGCCCAAAATAATCAACATGTTGGTTCTATTGATCAGACTGGTTGGCATACAAAGCTCAATATTGAAGCGCTTTCTCTTACGCTTACAGAGTCCATAACCCCTCTTGAAGTGCTTAAACATTTTGTAACTACAGCATTTTTGCGTGAAAAAGATTCTCACCGAAAAGGTGGATCTGTTGCCATCCCGCCAAGTGATTTTGAACTGCATCTAGCCCAGCGACTAAAAGATGCCGGTGTTCTCGATGCGCAAGACATTACTATCCCCTGCCGCGTGGTGCGCCTGCGTACCAATGGCCTCTTTTATCTGCGCGCTAATCAAAAAACACTTTCCTATGAACAGAAGATTCAGCTCCTTACTATTGAGAGCGCACTGAACACTGCCCTCTTTGCAGAGCGATACTTTCTTGATGCAAATATGGCATCTGAACTTGACTTACTTGCTTTTGAGCAAAAGATTGTCTCTACCATGATGAAGCAATCTCGCCCCCGTTGTGCCACTACTCAAAGCACCCAAGAAGACGGCGAGTGGGTTGTCCGCAAAGCCATCTCTCTACACATTGAAAGCCTGCGTCTATCTCAGCGTCTTGTCACTGAGTTTAGGACCAACGTACACAAAGGTATTGCTGCCTTTAGAGTGCATCTGGCCCTTCCTGAGCAATTCCCAAGAAGCTTTCTTAGCTCAGATGGAAGCATCAAAGAGGCAACCTTTGATGATCTCTGTCGTGCAGCCACCGCTTATAACTTACATCTTGGTATGCTCATCACCGCAAGTGCTTTTAGAAGCTCGAAGAGGATTAACGAGGTATGGCTCTCTGGCATATGCAATACAAACAAGCTGCATGCCTGTCTTTTCTCGTTCCACATTACTCGCAAGCAATTTGAAGATACAAACATTACAGAAGAGACTAATCCGCTTTCTGTCTATCAGCTCTGGAACGCGCAAATCGACGAGGTAGATGGCATCCTACGCTCAGTCCATCCACTCTTCACCTTAGATGATGAGATTTTCTGTCCACCAAGTAGATACGATTTTGTTGAGTCTTCTCAAAAACGTCTTGATAGCGTCGCAGCTCACGCGCTAGGCACCGATGAAGTGTCGGGGCTTTCTATTGATGAAGGTCAGGCGCGAGAAGAAATTATCACCAAAATTTTGCGCAACCTCTCTTCTTCTACAGAAGAAAACGTCCGCACTATCTTGTCGTATACCGCAAACTCTACCGATCCTACGGTGCGAGCAGCGGGAGAACGCGTGGTTTCTCGCTTTATTAAGGGCACGCTTGCAGAAGATGACTTTGAGGCTATTTCAGAAGAGTTTGTTGACGGAGGCGTTCTTTCCTTGGCGGTTACCAAGGCCCAGCGTCTTATTAGCGAGAAAAACTATCAAGACGCAGAACTGCTCCTACGTGAAGCGCTGGACTCCGTTGATGGCAATAACACCTACACGGACTCAAGCACTACTCAGTGGCGTGTATTTATGAACTACGTCGATCGCGTACTTTACAACAGAATTCTCTCTAATCCCGAGAAAAATACTCGTCTAGCTCCTATGTCTTACTTTGAGGCTCACCTTTTGGTATCTATTGCTCAGACGCTCCAAGGACAAACTCAAAATGCTCTCCAGCACGCGAGAAGGGCTGTTGAGATTGCTCCTCTTAGCATGAGTGCAAGGCTACACCTCTCTCACTGTCTTGAAGAGTCGCTTGATATTACAGCTGCGGCAGATGAACTCAAGAAGCTCCTGCTGCTTGCCCATGACCCAGAGAGTATCGGATTTGGTTATTACCGCATGGCGTTCTTCCAATGGAGACTCAGGCATCTGAAAGCCGCCCAAGCTTGTTATCAGTTTGCCTTGAAGTTCTTACCAGGAGCTACATTTATTATTGGCACTGAGACGGCTATTCTTGCGCAAACAGAGCCTGAGTTTAGCTGCGATGAAATGAGCGATGATGAGATTTACGCCACGCTCATAGAAAATCAAATTCCTGTTGCTCCAACAGATGAGGTCTCTACTATTTTCTTAGATGGTACCCGCGCCTCACTTGATGCAGAGCTCTTTAGTGTTGCCAAGAACTTCATGATGAACCTAGGAATTATGACGAAAGACGACGTCTATTTTGACATGCTCAACTCCATTGAAGGAGAGCCTGATAGATAAATAACTCAACTCAACTCAAACTCACAAAGAATTGGCATAAAAAAAGGAGTTCCGATTTTGTACCGACCCCCAAAAGTTAGACCAAAATCTAACGATTAGGAGGTCGGTATTTT
>CAUTMX010000011.1:0-45683 GCA_963539685.1 uncultured Atopobiaceae bacterium
GTGATTGACCATGCAAAAGACCCTCTTACAGAGGTCATCATCAAAGAACTTCACCGTATTCTAAAAACGGGAACTACAGATTCTGTACAGGACTGGTTTGCTGTTGGAGGTTACAAACATCTACCAAATGAGGTTGGTGGGCGAGAAACCACTCTTCCAGAAAATGTTGCTAAAGAGATGAAGTTGCTGTTAAAGGCTTATAACTCAAACAGCTCCCATTCCTTTGAAGACATTGTTGATTACCATGTTCGCTTTGAGCGCATTCATCCATTCCAAGACGGCAATGGGCGTGTCGGCAGGTTGATCATGCTCAAAGAATGCCTCGCTCACGACGTTGTTCCGTTTGTCATTTCTGATGATATGAAGTCTTTCTACTATCGCGGACTCTCTAAGTGGGACAAGGAGAACGGCTATCTTCTTGATACGTGCCTTACAGCTCAAGATAGATTCAAAGCAACGTTGGATTACTTCCGAATTGCGTACGGTGATAAGTAGGTTTAACTGCTCTTTTTAGAAATCTGCCAGCCTTCAATACGCGAGCGAGCTTCAACAAAGTCATGGTAGGGACCGTTGTGCGAAATAAGCTCCTCATGGGTACCATGCTCTGCAACGCGTCCATCCCTAAGGAAGAAAATTTGGTCAGCTTTCTCAATTGTTGAGAGGCGATGCGCAATTTCAAGCACAGTTTTTCCCTTACAGAGTTGAACAAGGGCTGCTTGAATCTCTGCTTCGTTTTCTGGATCAACACTTGCTGTTGCCTCATCAAGAACAACAATAGGCGCATCTTTCAAAATTGCGCGAGCAATTGAGATTCGCTGTCTCTCGCCTCCTGAAAGTCGTGCTCCACCTTCTCCAACTTTTGTCTTATAACCTTCAGGTAGGGCTTTTATGAACTCATCGCAGCATGCGGCCTTTGCTGCTTCTACAATCTCTTCAAACTGTGCATCTGGCCTGCTTAGGGCAATATTACGCTCAATCGTGTCATCCATAAGATAGACATCTTGGAAAACCATGGAAAAGTCCTCAAGAATACTGTCGCAAGAAAGCTCGCGTACATCGTGGCCTCCTATGCTAACGGAGCCGCCTGTTGCATCGTAGAAGCGTGCAAACAGCTTGGCAACAGTCGTCTTACCTGAACCACTTCCCCCAACAAGAGCTGCAGTTGTTCCCTCGGGAATAGTCAGAGAGATTCCGTTGAGCACAAGAGGTCCATCTCCGTACGCGAATGAGACGTCATACATCTCAAGGTTGTGATGCTCAAGTTTCACAGCTTTACAAGTGTCATCGATTGCGGGTGCGGATTCGATAGCGTCAAGACGGTCGATAACTTCTCCGATGTGTCCAATTACGTAGGCAGCATCGCCACAAGCCTCGATTGATTGGAACAGCATAAAGGAGAACATCACCAGCGTGCAGAAGTTAAGAAGAGATATCGTGCCGTTCAGGAAAGAGATACATACGATAACAATGACGCCAATCGAAGCACTGCGTGTCACAAAGAGAAGCAAGGCGTTGAAGGGTTGGAAAGCAAGCTCGGTTTTGAGATTTACATTTCTAGAACGTGCGTATGCGGAGCGTACTGCTGAAACAGCAGCATCTACCTGCCGGTAACTTTTAACAACGGGCATACCGTGGATGTATTCCAACGTTGCTTGAGCCATATCCTCGCGTGCATCATTTTGCGCGGGCGACAAACGTGCGGAATTTTTGAACATTAGCTCCAGTACCACTGTTGCTACCGCAATCGCAGCCAATGCAAGGATGCAGGCCCGCAGATCCATGAAGGCGAGAAACGCCACCATTGCAGCTGCGGTTATGTATCCGTTGCCAAGCATGTCTACCATGCGCATACCGTGGATTTCCACGAATGACAGCTCAGTTGTGAGTGCCGAGAGAATTTCTCCTGATGGGTGATTGTCAAAGTAACCAAGAGGGACGCGTTTCAGCGCTTCTCCGATACGTATACGCACCTCGTTGGAACGTTCTGCAGCTACGGTTTCCTCGGCTCGTGCTCTCAACCACATAAGTGCTGCGCGTAGCGCAATCGAAGCAAGAATGGCCAGTCCAGCCGTAAGTGCAATTTTAAGATCGGGTTTCTCGCCATTTGATAAGCCGAGAAACCCGCACATGGCCCAAGCGGCAATAGCGATGGGTGCTGCAGAAACAAGTGAGATAAGAAAAGAGTATGCAAAGCCAAAGAGAATTCGCGTTTTCTTGTTGCCCGTCCAACGGACCACTTTTATAAGCGCACTAAACATTACGCTGCTCCTTTCTCACTTCATGGGTTCCATTGGAGATATGTGCTTCCCACATGCGGTGATAGAGATCACTTGAACCAAGGAGGTCCGTATGTGTTCCCTCAGCGACGATGTTTCCGGAATCCATGACTACTATCTTGTCAAAATTACGTACCGTTGAGATTCTGTGTGCAATTACAATCAGCGTCTTTCCACGTGCAAGCTCTGAGAGTGCCTGTTGAATGAGCTCCTCACTCTCGGGGTCTATGAACGCAGTTGCCTCATCGAGCACAAGAATCGGTGCATCTTTCAGATAGGCGCGTGCGATAGAGATGCGCTGGCGTTCTCCACCCGAAAGAGCTCCTCCGGCTTCTCCGGAAAGGGTCTCAAATCCATTTGCAAGCTTATCTGCCAACTCTTCACAGTGCGCAGCGGCAAGCGCGCGCTCTACCTCGGCGTCAGTTGCGCCCTCACGTCCGAGCCTTACGTTCTCAAAGATTGTTCGATCAAAGAGGAAATTGTCTTGAGTCACAAAGCTCACAAGACCAGCTAGCTGATCAAGTGGTATATCGCGCACGTCAGTTTCCCCGATGCGGATTGCCCCTGATCCCGCGTCCCAGAATCGAGCAATGAGCTTGGCCATTGTTGACTTTCCAGAACCACTTGGTCCCACCAGAGCACATGAGGTACCTTCAGGCACTTCAAGAGAGATTCCGTGGAGCACTTCTTCGTTGGAATATGAGAATCGGACGTTCTTGAATGAGACATCGTGGGACGTGATGATTGCGGGAGAGGAGACTTCGGGCAAGGGTTTCATCTCTAACAGCTTACTAACGCTGTCCATTACCTTCTCGATTTCCTTGAACATATTGGTGTATTGCGTAATTTTAGTGAGAGGACCAATGACGCCGATTGACAACATACATGCAAGAGCCATCTGAGCTACGTCGATACTGCCCGAAGCTACAAGAATGCATCCAACTGGTACAACACCCAGGAGAAGCGTTGGCAGTATTGCAAACATGGCGTTCATGGGGACACGAGCAGACCTATACCAGGCAAGTGTTAGTTTCTCAAATTCAGAGATGTCGTTACGAAAGCGAGCATACGAGGAGTCGGCTTGGTTGAAAGTCTTGATGACTTCGATTCCATCGATGTATTCGACGAGTGTTGAGTTAACGCGCTCACTTGCTGTCCAGTACGCTGCATAGTCTCGTTCAAAGTTTTTAAAAAGGAGCGAAAGGGGCACAATTGACAAGGCTGGTGCGATGAGCATAGAGAGAGCCAGCTGGATATCAATTGAAAACACGATTGCAAAACACAAGATGAGAAGAAGCACATTGCTGGTAAATTCCGGGATAACGTGGGCAATGGGCAGCTCCATTTGCTCAATATCGTCAATGATTATTTTCTTAAGTGCTCCAGAGGGCGCTGATTGAACATCGCCGAGGGAGCATGCAGCAAGATGCTTGCAAGCGGCGTTTCGCAAGTTCTCAAGCGTATGGTAGGCAACGCTGTGTGATGTCGATGTTGAGGCTAAATAGCCTATTGTCTGAACTGCCACTCCGAGAAGGGCAATGAGTGACCAGTGTTCAACTTCACTGATGGTAAGGGCGCCTGATATTGAGAGCGCAATCAACTTGTAGGCAGCAAAAAAGGGGACAATGCCTCCAACAACACCTACCACAGCACATAACAGCGAGGCTCCAAGTTTTAGACGCTGTCCGCGTGTAAATAAAGCAAGCCGCTGTATCCAACTGCTCTTTTTCTTTTTGCTAGGGTCCATGGGTCCTCCCAAACGATGAGTATACGCAAATTGTATTCATGGCTCGTTGAATGAGAAAAGCCCGATTGTCGCGGCAAGCTCCAAGTGTATCTATGCGGGTAGATTATCTTTCTTGCCCAGCGCTTTCACGGTAATCGCCAGGTGCCATGCCAACGACACTACGGAATGTGGAAGCAAATTTTGAGGCATTGGTATATCCGACTTCAAATGCCACCTCACCAATTGGCTTGGAGGTTGTACGAAGGAGCGTCGCAGCTTGTGCCATGCGATAGCGTGTGAGGTATGCGTGCACACTGGTACCATAAACCTCCTTGAACCACCGCTGCATGCTGGCATAGGGAAACTCGAACTCTTGTGAGAGCTCTTTGAGTGTCTTATGAGAAGAAAGATCAGAGGTTATAGCTCGTTCTATTTCCTTTACCTTATCAACCTGTGCGCGTGTGAGACCGTACTGTCCAATGCGTCCGCCTTCAGGAATATTACTGCCGAGAAACAAGAGAAGCTCCATAATCTTGAGTTTTAGGTAGGCATCTCTAAAGCGGTCATGAGCGTTATATATCTCGCAGAAAATATGCTCGACCGACGGTCCGCTACGGAGCACGCTTGGTTCATCGCCTGAACAGAACCTCTCGTAGAGCTGCTTAACACTCACAGGAAAGCCCTCGGGAAACATTGATTGCAGCGATTTATCTGCTATGTCGGGATCAAGACAGACGGTGACACCACGGTAGTGTCCAAACGGAAACCGAAAGAGACTTTCATGTCTTGCGTGATCGTCAATGCCAAGATCACCTACGTCAAGGTACAGGCATGAGTCAGTTCCGGACTCCCATTCAATTCTTCCTTCTCGACAATAGTTCAGGCAGAGCATGCGTGATCCTGGGGTAAGTTTAAAACCCGACTCAAGGTTCCATACGCTTGTGAAGTCATTGAACATGAGGGTAATTCCAGGCATGATGTCGTGCATTGTCATGATGCCCTGTCCGTCAGTACCTTCTGCCCTCCATACAGAATGATCTGTATCGTGCGTCACACGACGGACATTACCACCCATGTCAGCATAGTTAGCAATGTCCATCGTGTCTCCAATTCCCTTCGCTTCTCTGAAGAGCGTTCTCAAAAAATGACAGAACCTTTGACCAGCCCGTATCGTCGAGCACACCTTGGTCTACAAGCAATCCGTCTTCCATGCGAGCAAAGTCGGTGCAACATGCTCTGATGAACTCAGGATCGTGTGTTACAACCACAACAGCTCGGCCTTCTGCTGCTGCGGCGATAACGCTTGCGGCAACCTGCTCCATATGAGCAAGGTCGAGTCCGCTTGTGGGTTCGTCAAGCACAAGTAGATCACGCTCTGATGCAAGCGCCGCAGCAAGCGCAACGCGTTGCATCTGTCCGCCTGAAAGCGACAGCGGATGGCGTTGTGCCAGGTCAGTTAAGTCTAACGATGCAAGTATAGTACGGGTAAGGTGCTCGTCAGCATGTCTCGTGGAGGCAAGTACCTCATCAAATACGCTTTCTCGGAAGAGTTGATGGCTTACGTCCTGCATAACCAAGTAGCCGTTTCTTGATCTGCTTGAGAGTGGGGCAGGACCTTCTCCGACGTCTATGGTTCCCTTGCAATTGCGAACAAGACCGCAGAGACAGCGCGCGAAGGTGGATTTTCCGGCACCATTGCTTCCGATGATAGCGGTGACGCCGCCTTTTCTAAAAGAGATACGAGAAACGCTGATGCCACGGTTTGACTGCGGGTAGTGATAGCTCATATCCCGTATTTCTACAAACTCGTTTTTCTCGCTCCGTGCACAGCACTGTTCAGCTGCAATGGCCGCAAAGGTTGGTGCACGCAGACCAAGCGCTCGCGCCTCGTCAGCAGTGGATGCATAGAATTGTTTGGAGTCAATCTCGCGTTCCACGCTGCCTGAGCGCATCACAATAATGCGATCGGCGATGCCCTCCAACCAATGGAGTCGATGCTCGGAGATGAGCACAGTGCGGCCCTCAGCCTTCCATTTTGCAACAATCTTTCGGAGAAGCCCTATGGAAGCGAAGTCAAGGTTGGAGGATGGTTCGTCAAGAACAAGAACATCTGGGTTAAGCATAGTGGCCGAGCCACAGGCAACGCGTTGTTTTTCTCCACCAGAAAGTGAGAGGCAGCTGCGGTCGATAAGATCAGAGAGCTCAAGCGCGGTGGTGACGTTCTTTAGTCGTGCGCGTATCTTGTCAGGTGCTATTCCTTGGTTCTCACAGGCAAATGCAAGTTCACCGGTTGTATCCAAACAGAAGAATTGAGTTTTAGGGTTCTGGAAGACTGATCCGACCTTTGGCGCTAGTTCCCAAAGCTCGTGGTTGGAAGGTGTAAGACCACAGACCTCAATCTTCCCCAATAGTTTCCCCTCATAATAATGGGGGATGAGGCCATTGACGAGCCTTGTTAGGGTTGTCTTTCCAGATCCTGAGGCACCCGTCAAACAGACTACTTCACCAGGAGCTACATTAAGGTTGACCTCGGAGAGGCTGTTTTTCTCGCTTGCCTGATAGCAGTAGCATGCATTTTTTATCTCGATCATTTCGATCCTAGTAGTAGAGCAATGGCGTGACCACCGCGCAGATAGTGGCTATGGCGAGAAAGGCGATTACTATCCAGTCTCGTACACGCATGCGCGCTTCATGTATGTTTGTGCGAGCTGTTGGTCCACCGAGCCCGCGGACAAGCGCCGAAGCAGAGAGGTCTTCTCCGCCTCGCACCGCCGAGACAAGTAGCGGTACCAGGCAACTCTCGATGGTGGAGACAGGGTTTCTGGTTGTCTTGCTGCTGCGCATGCGCATTGCAGCAGCTATCTGACGGTAGTCTTCAGCTATTGCCGGGAAGTATCGAAGCATTACGACAAGAGGAATTTCTACGGCCTGAGGCATGTGCATGCGGTCACATGCTGCCATGAACTCACTCACTGAGGTGGTTGTGACCAGCCAGGTTCCCATGGCAATACCAGGGGCGAACTGCCTTACGATTCCCGAGATGCCTAGCGTGGCAAAGAGAGCAACTCCAGTGAGACATGATTCCGCAATTGCTGCCACAGCGCTTGCAGCCCCGTATAACGTGAGATATACGATCGCAGTGCGAAAACGGTGAGAGAGGGCCATCATGATGAAAGGCGTTGCAATAAGCAGCGGCTTAACCACGAGGAGAGGGCCCACGTTATAAGACCCAAGCATAATTGTTGAGACGATAAGTGTGGCAAGCACTTTGGTGCGTGGATCAAGTACCAGCCCTCGGTTGTTGGCAGTTGAGAGGAACAGCCCCTGTTTCATTATGCGATGCCGGCTCGTTCGAAGTGCTTCTGGAGAAGTTTCTTGCCAATGACGGCTCCGATACATCCTGCGACAAATGCAGCAAGAGCAAGAGGCAGAAGACTCCAGTCAGGGATGTAGCTAGAGAGCGCGTCGGCATATTCCTGTCCGTAGCCAGAGGCGATACCTGCGAAATAGCTCGCGCGATTCATGACGATGGGAATATAGTTGCCTATCAACCAAACGCTCAGTACTCCGTGTGAAATTATGGCGCGACCTGTACTGTTATAGTTGCCGCTTTTGAGGACAAGGTCGGCGAGAAGACCACATACTGGTCCTGTGATAAAGGCATATATGCCCATACCGCCAAGACCCATAAGGATGCCGAGGATGGTTCCCATGATAAAGACCATTCCGAAATGCCTTACTTTTGTAATGTAGAGCATGTACGGAATACCACCGATAAGTGGGCAGATGACGGAGAGCAATGGAATGAATATGGGAACGTATCCCAGCATTGCCACAGCCATGATGATTATGAAGTAGAGAGCAGTGAAAATACCGATGTTTATAAGGTCCTTCGGTTGCAGCCCTTTTTTCTTGACTGAGGGTGTTTCAGGCATAATGCGTCTCCTTTCGGTTAGCTCTATCTAACTTATAAAGGATAGACACACAGAAACTCAGTCAATAGCCCATTTGTATCATTATGTCCCGTTTGTATCGTATAGCTGCTATTC
This sequence comes from uncultured Atopobiaceae bacterium, assembly GCA_963539685.1. GTDB lineage: Bacteria > Actinomycetota > Coriobacteriia > Coriobacteriales > Atopobiaceae > Lancefieldella. The sequence continues at coordinate 8,052 of CAUTMX010000011.1, forward strand.
GCTTTCTGATAAGTATTTGCCGACTGCCTTGGCATGATATAAGCAGCTCGCTGACACAGACCGCTGCTTTTATACCGCTCGCCGTAGTTGTTCAAGCAAGCTAACTTCTGCTGAAAAATTTTATATAAACTAAAAGGTCAAATCGATTTCTTCTGAGATTGCTTGTGTGTTTAAGCATGGATTTCGGAGGGGCCTATGCTTCACTTCAACCACGATTCAAAGCAAGAAGCCAACGAGGGAAATGTGGCCGGTGCGGGCAACGCAGGTACGGGTGCTGCAGGCGGTGCGGGCTCCACAGGTGCGCCGGGCACTACAGGCGCTACAGGCGCCGGAGCCCCTAACATCCCCACGCCACCCGAAGGATATCAGCAGGCAGCCTTTGCCTCTACGTTGCCAACAATTGCTGATCAGACGGCTAACTTAGGCTCCCAGATTGGTGTCATTTCTCCAAGCGAGAGTGAAGAAGATGCTGAGGCTCGTGAGGCATACGAGAGTTTGGCTCGTCACCGCAAAGCTCGTCGTAAAAAGAAGCTTATTAAGGCGGGAATAACCGCCGGAGTCTTTGTTCTTCTCGTCACGTTGTTTATTTTGCCTATGTGTCAGGGCGGCCAGAACCAGAACACCACCGTGATGCCAAGCACCACGTTTGTCACGCGAGGCGAGTTTAGCGATTCTGTTTCCGCGTCTGGATCCATCAAGCCCGTGTCGTCAACCGTGGTAACTCCCGAGGTAGATGGCATTATTCAGGATGTTCAGGTTTCTGAAGGCACGTACGTTCATAAAGGTGACAAGCTCTTTACCATCAAGAATGACGAGCTGGACAAGGCTGTTCGTAAGGCGTCTCAGCAGGTAAAAGCTGCCGAGAACGAGGTCAGTAAGGCTCGTTCAGCCCTAGCGTCCGCTCGCAATGGTGTCTCTGAGGCAGGTGTGGAGGGCCAGGAGGCAAACGCAGCGTCCGTTGCTGCGGCTGTTGAAGCGGCAGAGGCAAATCTGGAGAGCGCCCAGATTGCACTCGAGGAGGCACGATCTGCTTACAACGACGCAATTGCCCAGGCAGATAAGCGTGTAGTCACCGCTCCATGCGACGGCACGGTTATTGTGATGAATGCGGTAAACGGCGCTTCTGTTGGTTCGTCCGCGCCGGGTACTAGCAACGCTGGTCCTCTGATTACTATCGCGGACCTTTCCCAGATGAAAGTAAACGTCCAGATAAACGAGGTGGATATTTCTCGTATCGCCGTTGACCAGAAGGCGCAGGTATCTTTTACTGCCTTGAGAGATCTGTATTGTGACGCGGTTGTCACCCATGTTTCCGCTGTTTCGTCCAACGGAGCTGAGGCGGGTGCAAATTATGATAGTCCTGGTCGCTCCATTGTGTCTTACACTGTTGACCTGCTTATTAGTAGTCCCGACGCATCTATCAAACCAGGTATGACCGCCAATGTGGATATCATGATTCAGCATATGGACAACGTGTTGACCGTGCCTCTTGTTGCTGTCATGGACGATGGCGACGGCCCTTACGTCAACGTGGTCACTTCTCGTGACGAGAAGGGCTATCCACAGGTAGAGCGCGTACCAGTAACTGTGAAAGCGCAAAGTTCCACGACGGCCGTCATTGAAGGTGCTGGCATTAACGACGGCACTGAAGTGATGATTGGTGGCGGAGCTGGCGGCCCATCTCAGGGAGCGGCTATGGACGCTCCAGCAGGCGCAACGTCTGGCTCGGCGAATGACGCAACGTCCGGTGCGACAGGCTCCAAAGATTCCAAGTAGGCGACGCGTATGTCCAAGGTAATTGAGGTACATAAGCTGCATCGCATTTACGAAACAGCTGCAGGTTTGACGCACGCTCTACGAGGCATTTCCTTGACTGTAGAGAAGGGCGAGTTTCTTTGCATCATGGGTCCGTCAGGCTCGGGCAAATCAACCCTGATGAACATTTTGGGTTGCCTGGATACGCCTACTGCTGGTTCGTACAAGCTCGAAGGGCTTGAGGTTGCAGATCTTTCCGACGATGACTTAGCAGAGATTCGCGCCACGCGTCTGGGCTTTGTTTTCCAGTCGTTTAACCTGCTACCGCGCACTACGGTGCTACGAAACGTTATGCTGCCGCTCATCTACTCGGACATTCCCGCAAAAGAGCGAGAGTTGCGTGCTTGGAAGGCGCTACGTTCTGTTGGCTTGCCCGAAGAATACTACGAGCACAAATCAAACGAACTTTCCGGCGGTCAGGTGCAGCGCGTTGCCATTGCTCGTGCGCTGGTAAACGACCCGGCGGTTATTTTTGCCGATGAGCCAACAGGCAACCTGGACTCTGCAACAAGTGAAATGGTCCTCAACACGTTCAAGTCCATGCAGGAGCGCGGCAAAACAATCGTGCTGATTACACACGACCCCGAGACTGCCTTTTGGGCTGACCGCGTGGTACATATTCGTGACGGCCGCCTGCTCACAGACGAGCAGGAAAAGGAGTTTGTGAGGCAACACGCCGCACAGTCCACGACGGCTGAGGGCGCTGCATCGGGCATGCGTACTGCAGCGGGCGCACATGCCGCAACGGGAGGTGGCGCGCTATGAGGCTGATGGATCTGCTGCGAGAAACCCTGTCGGCGCTCAACGCCAACCGCGGCCGCAGCTTGTTGACGGTGCTGGGCATTGTTATTGGCATCAGCGCGGTTATTGCCATGACGGCACTTATTGACGGCATCAAGTATTCGTTGGTAAGCTCTCTGGGCCTCAACCAGTCGCGTATGGTCATGATTTACGCGTGGCCAGACCGAGAGGTCACGCAGCAAGATCTTGACATGCTGCAGCTCAGTGTACCTGGCTACGAGCTTGTGACCGGCATCGACTCCACCATGGCCCGCGTCAACTCGGTCGAGAAGCAGTTTGACGCGCGAATCATCGGCTGCACGCCCGACTACTTCACCGTCATGGGCCTCAAGGCATCCGCGGGCTCGCTCTTCACAAAGTCCGATGTAGATGGCACATCTAGAAACGTTCTTCTCGATAAATTGTCTGCCGAAAAACTCTTTGGCAGTGCAGATGCGTCCATTGGGCAGGTTGTCCGCATCAATAACGACAGCTACACCATCGTGGGTGTGGTTGACAGTGGCCCAAATGGGGGCGGGCAAGGCGATACGCTGCTGGCCTACATCCCGTATTCCACGTATTCAGCGCGCCTGACGGGCACCAAAACTATCAGCCAGGTCTTTGGTTACGCTCGCGAAAACGTTGACATGAAGGCGCTTGCAGATGAAACAAAGTCCTGGTTACTGGACTGGTTCAACATTCCTTCTGCGCAGGCAGAAGATCGTGTGACAGTTATGACGCTCTCGTCCATCATTGAGCAGATGAACGCCACACTGATGTCGTTCCAGGTTCTGGTTACCGCTACGGCAAGTATCTCGCTGCTAGTTGGCGGTATTGGCATCATGAACATGATGCTCACCAACGTGACGGAGCGCATTAGGGAGATTGGCCTGCGTAAGGCTCTGGGTGCTCGCGCGTCCGACATCACCAAGCAGTTCCTGTGCGAGTCCATCCTAATTTGCATTATGGGCGGCGTGATTGGCATTGCCCTGGGTTACGCTGGGGCATGGGGTCTGGCCGGCTCGTTTGGCAGCATGATACAGCTTGAAACTGGTATCACGCCCATCATCACCCCAAATATCGTGATGATCACCTCGGGAATCTGCATTGGCATCGGACTCATCTTTGGCTACTGGCCTGCTCGTCGAGCCTCAAAGCTCAATCCTGTTGAGTCGCTCCGCTACCAGTAAACGACCTGCGTGCGTAAACGGCTTGCTACAAGTATATGACGCTTCGTCAGCAAACGGCCTGCTACTAGTAGGGTTTCTCGCCTGGCGAGAAACCCTTTTAAGTGCGGTGGTTTGTTCAGCTACAGTAGATCATCTGGTGGGAGCAGCTCGATGTCCCATGAGGTGCTGACGTAGCAACAGATGTCTATGTCTGATGAATCAAATGTAGGAACTTGGTTTCCATAATCAGATTCACAAAAAGCTATATGATCGCAGGCTTTATACGCTAGTTCTCTTCCGTTAAAGTCGTAGTCTGCATGCTTAAGCCCAACCACCTTTGCTCCGGCAGCATGAGCAAGAAGATTTGCTTTTTGACGACAGATAACAATAGCATCTACAGAAAGGTTGTCTTTAATGGTGTCGTTATGTGCTATCGAGAATTCAACTGAAAAGGTCACTTCATCACCACATGAACTGAGTGCTTTCCAGATTTTCTCGACGAGATCTTCTTCAAGGTGCTGTTTGATGGATAGTTTAGCGTGGAAATCATATCCCAGAAATTTTTTCTCGGCGACATAATAGTCGCCTTCATCATCTTTTTTGTACCGGTTTTCCTCGTGACCAGATACTGAATAGTTGTTGTTTTTTAGAATTGAAGCAGGTAACCCATTTTTCTCTAGCGCATCCTTGATTGTTTGAAGTAGCACGTTATATTTTGCTGTGCAGTTTTCACGGATCTTGGAAGTTCCTCGAATTGTGATATCAACGTTAATGGTGTCAGGCGGAACTTGCGTGCTAAATTTTGTAGATACGTCAATTGTTCGTTCCATGGTGCGTTCCTTTCAGAGATGTTAGAGAAAATTAGCTGTTTGAACAGGTAATTTATTTCTCATTGTTGAATAATCATAGGCTCAAAAAGGATTTTGGGTGTCCAGTGTGATGGACACTCATATAGCGAGTGGCAATAAGAAGTTTAGATAAAATCAGCACGTCAAAGTGTGGATATAGGTGTAAACTGTATGACATAGTTAACTTAGGGTAACAAAGTGCCAACTGAACGGAGTTTAACCAATGTCTGCTCAGAATGAGAAGAACGATCACCTTCCGGTGCTTGGCGTCGGCCCCGCTTATGTGATTGCCATTACGGTGCTGACGGTCGCATGCATTGTCCTGTCTAAGCTGGGATTTCTTCCGTACCTTCGCATTCGAGCTACGGTCGGCGTGATGCACACCGTGGGCACGGCTTTTCTGATTGTGGGTATCTGGCTGTGGGTTTCCGCCGCTATCAAAGAAAAACTTCGCGAGAAAATCATCGCAAATCAGCTGGTAACCACTGGTGTTTATGCGCTGGTCAGAAACCCAATCTACTCCGCATTTGCGTTTGTTATGTCGGGCGCGGCTTTGCTTTCTAGTAACCTTTATCTGCTACCGCTGCCGCTTGTGTTTTGGGTGCTTTTAACTGTGATGATGCAAGCCACGGAGGAGAAGTGGCTTCTCGAGCAGTTTGGCGATGAGTACAAAGAGTACTGCAAGCGAGTCAATCGCTGCATTCCATGGTTTCCCAAGCGCTAACGTTTAACGTGACCATTAACGTGAATATTTACGTGACTATTTAACGTGAACATTTGCTTTTAGCCGAGCCTCAGTCCCATAGTTGAGCTGGGGCTTGTTTGATTTTCTCGCTATATAAATACTTTTACGAAGCGGCTATGATATACATACGTCCGCGAGGCATGCTTGTTTCGTGCCTGCTCTATATACGTCACGCTAGTTTGTTAGTGCCTCTACCTGCTGCTTTATGAGAAACGAGAGATGCGATGCTGGATATTCGTCGTGTTTTGGCAAGCGCGCCTAAAAAGCATACGGAGGAAACGCTCAATCCTTTGACGACTGTTTGGGGAGAGGCGCTTGATGCGTCGAACGTGTTGCCTGAGCATCCGCGTCCTCGTATGCAGCGCGACGAGTATGCGACGCTGAACGGCGTGTGGGAGTATGCGATTGCGCCGGTAAATGGCGAGGTGGACGTAGAGATCCTCGTGCAACAGGAGATTCCTTCCCGTTGGGATGGGCAGATTGTGGTGCCATTTTCGCCAGAAGCTCCACTATCTGGAGTTAGTCGAACGGTGCGTCCAAATGAGTTTTTGTGGTATAGGCGCAAAATTGACTTGCCAAAACTGGCCGATAACCAGCGGATCATTATACATTTTGATGCGGTCGACTGGATGTGCGCATGTTTTGTAAACGGCAAGCTTGTTGGCACGCATACTGGCGGCTACCTGCCGTTTTCGTTTGACATTACGGATCTGCTTGGCTCGACCGAGGTGGGGGAGACTGCGGACGAGGTGGCGGACGCGGCTGAGTCGGTACCGAGCACAAGCACAGCTGAGATGGCGGACGCGGCGAAGAGTGCGACCACCGCTGAGCTCGTGCTTTGCGTTTGTGATCCAAGTGACGCCGGCTCTCAACTGCGAGGTAAGCAGCGTCTTTCTCGTGGCGACATTTGGTACACCGCTCAGAGTGGCATTTGGCAAAGCGTGTGGTACGAGATTGTTTCTGCGGTTCACCTTGAGTCGCTAACACTGAAGGGTGATATGTTTGGCGCGCTTGAGGTTAGAGCGAACGTGCAGGTAAGCGGGTTGTCCGGTGTACAAACGGGCGCGTGTGAGCTGGAGTTAGCGCTCAAAGACGAGTTTGGACAAGACGTTCTTCTCGCCACACTTCCGGTGGACGAGGCAGGAGAGATATCCGCTGAGCAGCATGTGGACGACGTGCAACTGTGGTCGCCGGAGAGTCCGCACCTCTATGCCGTGGAGGCTACGCTGCAGCGAGATGGCGTGGTCGTTGATGCAGCTCACAGTTATTGCGCGTTTCGTACTGTTGAGGTAAAGAAAGACGTGGCGGGCGTGCCAAGGGTGCACTTGAACGGGGCGCCATATTTTGTGCGCGGCGTGCTAGATCAGGGCTACTGGCCTGACGGATTGATGACCGCGCCGTCCGATGATGCGCTGGTATATGACATAGAGGCTATGAAATCGGCCGGTTTTAATACGCTGCGTAAACATATCAAGATTGAAAGCGAGCGTTGGTATTATCACTGCGACCGACTCGGCATGCTGGTTTGGCAGGATTGTGTTTCGGGAGGTAGCGCGTATAGTCCCTGGCACACGAGTCAGAAGCCGACGCTGTTCAGTTTTACTTGGAACCGATTTAATGATACAACTCCAGAACATTATCAGGCTTTATCCGCAGGTAATGAGGGTTATCGCAAGGAGTGGACAGAAACCTGTCAGGAAATGGTTAAGCTTCTGGATGGACATCCATCAATTGGTATTTGGACGCTCTTCAACGAGGGTTGGGGACAGTTTGATGCGCGAGCTGCTACTGAGGTTGTTCGTGCGTTGGATACAACGCGACCAATTGACGCAACAAGTGGCTGGTACGACCAGGGATGTGGTGACTTCCTGAGCATCCATAACTACTTCAGGCCGTTACGTGCAGGTTGGCATGGAAAGCAGCGCGGGAATCGAGCTGCAATAATCTCCGAGTTTGGTGGGCTTGCACAGATGACGCAAGATCACACGTCGCTTGACCACTCGTATGGGTACGGTGATTTTTCCACAGTCGAGGATTGGCGAGCTGCTGTTAAAAAGTTGCTTGCAGAGGTGGAATCGCTGCAGGATGAGGGTCTTGCGGGATACGTTTACACGCAGGTATCTGATGTTGAGGAAGAGGTAAACGGCCTGCTTACTTATGACCGAAAGATCAACAAGTTCAACGGGTAGTGACTGTCGGATGACGCGGGTATCGCTCGACGATACCCGACAAGTTAAGCGATGAACAGTCGAGTGAAAGATGCCCAGTTGATTGAGCGGTGTCCAGTAATACCGAGTGCTGATTTTCGCCAAAGTGGTAAAAAATGCGTTTAGTTGGAGTTTCATTTTTCTGCATAGCATGTTTTCGCAGATAAAAAATTGCAATGGTGGTAAAAAATCGTCTTAGTTGGGCATAAAAATGACTTTTTAAAGTTTTGATTTCCAACTAAACGGATTTTTTACCTTTTTAGCCCCTAAAATTTTGGTCAAAAAATTGAGTGATACACAAAATTGAATATCTATGCATAGATATTCGTAGAAATGAATACATATTTAACCTAAATAGAAATTTTGCAACTTAACACAAAAACTCGCCTTCCAGAGGTCTGTTTCTGGAAGGCGAGGGAAGTGTATCACTTCAGTTGTGCATCATTGCGCTTGGTCGCATGTAGGCACACGTAATCGTGTCAAGTGCAGGTAGGCGCGTCATTCGCATCGCGGCGCTTCACGGCGCGTAGCTGCACGTTAAGCGCTTGCGCCTGAGGTTGCGTCTACACCTGCACTTGGTGTGGAGGCACCAGCAGCAGGAGCTGGGGCACCAGCTGGTGGAACAACTGCGCCGTTTGCGCTTACAAGACGCTGACCTGTGGTTTGTAAGTACCAATCCAACCATGGCTTGAAGTTGAAGACAATCTCGTTGATGCCTGCATACGAGCCATCGGGATAGTACATTGCCTGGTAGTTGTGGGTGTTGATGATGTCGGCTGGTGTACCTGGGACAATGGTGCGTACGTATTCTTTGTCGCCGTTACGAAGCACTCCAATGACAAACTCAACGTTTTTCATGCGACCCTCGGGAAGAGAGTTGTGAACTGTGGAAAGACGGTTGCCCGACTGCGCTGGCACGCGTTTTGCCAGCATAGTGTCTGGGTTGTCATGAGCGTTGTTGTAGTAGAGGAATTGGTTGTTGTCGTCCGCGTAGGTCAGCTCAAATGGCATTGCCTTCAGGAACATGTCAATCTGGTTGACCGTCAAAATGCCGTGGTCAAGCTTAACGTATGTGTCGCCCGAGACCGCGCCCACAAGCTCGGCGGCCTTCTCGACCCAATCAGGATCGTCGGGATCAATGCCCTGGATAGTGGTGGAAATTGAGTTGGTTACGTCCAGATCCTCTGGCGCGATTGGCTTTGGCTTCTTCAACTTGGAGATCACCTCTACGTATTTGACAAAGTTATCCAGGCAAAGGCCCAGGAAGCCGACGGTGCGCTCGTCGATAATGTTGCCGTCCTCGTCAAAAGCCTGCTTGGCCTTTCCAAGAAGGAACTCGTTACCAGGCAAAACGTATGCGTTTACGCCTGGAGCGTCCAAAATCTTGCGCAGATGTACCTGCGCGCGAGAAGTTCCTTGGTCGTAGTAAGAAGCTCCGACAATCATGACAGGCTTGTTCTCAAATGGATGCACGTCGTAGGAGAGCCACTCGATGACGCTCTTCAGCGCAGGTGAGATGGTGTGGTTGTGCTCGGGCGTAGAAATAATGACGCCGTCAGCGCGGGTAATCTTGTTGTACAGCAGGCGGAGCTGGAAGTTCTCGTCCCACTTGAGGTCCTGGTTGAATAGAGGAATGTTATCAATCTCAAGGATTTCAAGCTCAAACTGCTTGGCAAAGTGTTTTTTGATGAAGTGCAGAAGCTTTCGGTTATAGGAAATCTCCGCATTTGAACCGACGATTCCGACAAATTTCATAGTAGTAGTTCCTTCCAGGCCTACAGGTTTTCCCAGTCAAAGTTCTCGGCCTCTTTGCGGAGAAGTTCGCGCGATGCGGCCATTTTCTCGTTGAGTTTCACAAACAGACGGAAATCGTCAAAGAGCAGGTCAAGCTTCTTGACGGTAGCTTTGTCCTTCAAGTTGCCCTTCTCGTCAAATGCCTGCGGAGCGCGGCCAAGAAGGAACTCGGAACCTGGCATGATTGCGGCCTTGAGCTCGGGAGCATCCAGAATTTGACGGAGCTGAAGTTGTGCGCGAGAAGATCCGAGCGTGCCCAGGGATGCGCCGACAATCATGACTGGCTTGTTGACCATAGGGAAGATGCCGTAGGACAGCCAAGCAAGCGCGTTTTGTAGGACCGCTGGAATGGAGTGGTCGTACTCTGGTGTTGCGATGATGACGCCGTCGGCGGCCTCAATTTTCTTTGCAAGCTCTGAGACAACCTCGGGGACCTTCATCTTTGCGGGCTTGTTGAACAGGGGAATGTTGTCGATTTCCACCAGCTCAATGGAGGCCTTGTCGGCAAAGTGCTTCTGCATAAACTGCAGGAGTCTTCGGTTATTTGACTCTTTTGAATTGGTGCCAATAAGGCCAACAAAGTTAAGCATCAAACTTCCTTTCTAAATTACGCAAGGAGCTCAGGAGAGATCCCCGACGAATAATATACGCGATTATCAGTGGTTACTATGAGCGCTTCGATGTCTTTTTCTTGTTCTACACGGGCAAGGAGCTGACGGGGTTTCTCGCCATAAAGGCGCGTGGTCCAAATTTCTCCGTCAAGCGAGTTGTCCGAGATAATCGTGATGCTCGCAAGTTGCGTGTCAACTGGATAGCCCGTCTTGCGGTCAAGAATGTGGTGATAGGTGTGCTCGTTTACCTGCAGTTTCCTTTCGTAGGTACCGGAGGTCACCACGGACTGGTTGCAAATAGGCAGCACAGCAAGGTTGGTGCCTCGCGGTTGTCGCGGATCCTGGATGCCAATCTGCCACGGCCTGTTCGCGAGCACATTAGCGCCAATTGTCTTAATGTTACCGCCAAGGTTGATAAGTGCGGACATAACGTGCTGACTTTCCAGATAATCTGCAATTTTGTCGGCGATGTAGCCTTTGGCCAAGCACCCCAGGTCCAGCTTCATGCCCTCTTTGGCGAGAAACACGGTGCAGCTCAGAGGATCCAATTCAATGAGTTGTGGATCAGTAAGCGACAGCGCGTGCGCGACCTCGGCGTTATTTGGAATGCGAGAGTCAGAAAAGCCGATTCGCCAGGCTTGTACCAAAGGGCCAATAGCAATGTTTAAATGACTTGCAGGTAGAAGGCTTTGTTCTTTGCCAATCTGAATGAGCTCAAACAGTTCTGGGTCAACGAGGACAGGATGTTTGCCTGCTGTATGATTGACCTGCATAAGCTCGGAATTGTCGTCGTTTGCGCTAAACCGCTGGTTATAGATGTTAAGGAGTTCAAAGACGTTATCAAGTAGCTGCTCTGCAGTGCGCTCTTCCTGCGAATCATTGGAGGGTGGCAATAAAGAAATGGTGATAGTCGCGCCCATCAGGTGAGTTGATCTGGAAATGTAGGCTCGTTCTGGCACGACTCTCCCATAGTGTCCAACAGCAGTTTGTTCAATTTTACCTGCAGATTGCTTGGCTGTAACTCTATTTTACGTTTGTTTGTTACGGTCATTTGTTGTATCGACAACATTTTGACGAGAAACTCTACAGCTTTGGTTGCTCGCTAAAGCCCGCTCTCAGCTCCAAACGTGAAGAAAACTGTGGAGTTAATTTGATTATTTATGCATAGGGATGTCTGTTTATTGTTGATATGTACTTATTCCAGTATCATTTTTTGCAGAAAGTACTGACCGATGATTGATTCTTGGCTGACGCGTATACGCCAGCCAATTTTTTTGAAGGAGTATGAAGGAAATGGAAAATAAGATGGCGGGATATTTCTGATTTTTCTCGCTAGCAGAAATGAAGTTAAATCTACGCACTTAGTAGCATTAATTGTGTGCAATAGAGTCTGATTTCAAAGTCTTTGTCCAAGATTGAAATAAAAAAAATTTATTTGAACACGATATTTCTTTAAATATTTTGTCAAAAACCATTAGTATGTTTAGTGGAGCTTTATGTATCTCCAGGGGTACGTTCGATAGGAAAGATGGGGTTGATATGAGCAACTTTAAGAAGACGTTTGCAACTATGTTTGCAGCCTTAATGATGCTTACCGGTATCATTATTTTAGGTACAAGCACTGTTGCAAAGGCAGTGACCTATCCGTTAACACAAAACATTGATTTTGGCGCTGACGGAGAACTTACTGTTAACCTTAAGCCCACTTCACCCACAACCGTTAAGGGCAATGCAAATATCTCCACAGGTATCGAGATTGACGCAACTGGCCTTCATAAGCCAATCGACGGTCTTTACCTGGAGATTGAGGTAAACACCAAGCAGTCCGCTACGGATATCAACAATACCAACAACATTACTCCTGATACCTATCTTGATAACTTTGCTACTCCAGCAGCAGCTACACAGCCTATTATCAAGCGCGAGGAGACCATCGTTACCCCTGATGGCAAGACCATTAAGCGTCTGTACCTCAATACTATCGATACTACCGTTAAGTTGGAGCTCCCTTACGTTATGAGCTTCAGAGACATGGTTACCCCAGCAGATTTCCAGCTCAAGCCAGTTGTTCGTGTGTACAATGCAGACGGCACCGAGCTTGCCAACATGCCTGATCAGACATACTCCATCACCTACGACAAGCCTTGGCTCATGAAGCAGGTTGCAGGTGAAGAGACCAACGACCAGCTCCTGTACGGTGGTATTAACGCTCCAGGTGATTCGTCCGCTCTTTCCAACGATAAAACCGCAGACGTTATCTTCAACTTTAGGCTTTACCAGTACTATCGCGCTTATCGCTCCATCATCATCACCGATACCCTTCCTACGTACGTAAATGCAGCAGGTCAAACCGTTACCGCTCACTTTGACCCAGCTAAGAACCCTAACTGGACGCTCAGTCCAGATGGACGTACCGTAACCCTCAAATTTGATATTCCTGCAGGAACCACCATTCTTAACGACTACATCAGAGATAACCTTCCTGCATATTCCCAGCTCAAGCTTTCCTTCCCGGGCGCTCGCTACCTCAACGGCACTAATCGCGTGATCTTCAACAACACTGCAACAGTTCAGGGTATTCCTTACAACCCAAGTGCAGCAGAAGAAACCGTGGGTCAGGTTCCTGGCAACGAGCACAACTTTGATGACGACTCTAAGCAATTCCGTCTTGCTGGTAATGATTTCAGCGGCAACGGTATGCTCAGCAAGCGTGGTCCAGTAACCATTCAGTTTGACAAAAACGGCCTTGCTGTTAGGAAGCTTGATTACACTATCAAGCTGGTCAACAAGCTGGACACCCCACTCACCGACATCGAGTTCATCGAGGATGTTGCCAACACTGACAACCGTCTCTTTATGACCGCACTGACCGGCAATCTTGTTGCAGTTGGCCAGCGAGTTGGACTCTCCATGGACCAGATTGAGGTCCGCGGCTACAAGGCAGACGGCAGCTACGACATCATTCCTACCAGAAAGAACGGTGCAAACTGGCTTTACCGTGCTGACATGAACTCGGCAAGCCAGCAGCAGCTGCAGTCCTATCTGGACCAGATCAACCAGGGCACACTTGATCCATCCAACGCTTCCGCTGTGTCTCCTCAGTACAGGAAGATTGGTATTTACTTCAAGAACGTAACCCTGCAGCCAACCAGTAACATTGATTTCAACATCCAGATGATGTTCATGAATCCATTTGGCGAGGTTTACAGCGACAGACCTCTTACCAACATCATCAAGGTCAACGCCAATAAAGTTAATACCGACGGCACCAAGACCCCAATGAACTTCTCCGCAAATTGGGATACTCGCTTTACTCCATTTAGCGAGAAGGTCTGGCTGTCCAAGTCCTCTTGGTACCAGCGCGTTGGTATGCCTAACGAGCGCTTTAGTGCTCGCGTGGGCTTTGCGCTGACAGAGCTTTCACCTGCCCGTTATTTGAAGAATCCAACCTTCGTCGATCTTCTCCCTGCTGGCGTTTCTTATGACGAGAACACTTCGGTTTCACCAATTGCTGACTCGCTGCAGCCTGAGAAGGTTGAGTACATCAGGAACTACAACGAGACTGGACGCAATGCAATCAAGATTACCCTTCCGTCTGGATACGTGTATCAGTATGGAACCATGGGTTATGAGATTAGGAACCTGGTAATCAACGACGACATCATTCCTTCTAAGGCCGAGAATGACGTTCTGAACAACAATAATGACGTCTACTTCTACGCCACAAACTGGACTCACGGCACACCAGATGACTTCTCTGGTATGTATAACGCCAGTAACTTTGTCAAGGATGACCTTGACATCAATATGAATGGTGTCACTGACGAGACTATTCTGAAGGCAACCGCAAAGGTTCTTGGCAACAACGTTGAGAGTATCCAGTCCGACAAGCACATCCGTAGTCTTGAGCCAAACATCGCTGGCGGCGGTACATTCTACGGTAGGGCATTTACCTCGGCTACTATCATGACTGACTTTGCTGGCGTCACTGATACCAGCGGACTCTTCCAGTATCGTCTGAGCATTCGTAACTACTACAACACGCCAATGAATAAGATTCTTATGTACGACGTGTTGCCATATGTGGGCGACGGCAGAAACTCTGCTTTTAGCAATACACTTCAGGGTCCTATTGATCTGAGGATTGGTTCAACTGATGTCAGCTCCCAGTACGAGATTTACTATCGCACCGATGAACACCCAGCTCAGAACGATATCAACGAGATTAACAGCCCAGAATGGACTAAGACTCCAGCTGACTACACCAAGGTAACGGCAATCAAGATTGTTGGTAAGGATGGCACTATTTTGCCTCCATACACCGTTCTGTCTGCGGTTCTTACCATGAAGGCACCACTGTATGATCCAAACCTCTCCGAGGCTCTTGCATACAACGACATGAGCGTTATCTACAACAACGAAGCAGCTATGCGCCGTACCGAGAAGGTCGCAAACCAGCTTGTTGACATCATGGACGTCAAGGTAGAGAAGAAGTGGCTTGATGCTGACGGCAATGCAATTGCTCAGCCAGACGCTACCTCCATTACCGTAAAGCTTCTTGCTGACGGTGTTGATACTGGTAAGACGCTTGATCTGACGGCAGCTAATAACTGGACTGCTTCGTTTACGCACCTTCGTAAGTACACCGTTGAGACTGACAACGACGGTACCGTCACAAAGACTCCTATCGTTTACACTCTTGAAGAGGTTGGTACAGACGCCAATGGTATGGTCACTTACAATGGCAAGAAGTACAAGGTAACTGCCACTTCTGGTCAGGCAGATGAGAATTCACCAAACGATTCCGTTGCACTGAGTGTTACCAACCAGCTGCAGCAGGAGAAGGTCTCCGTCTCTGGTAAGAAGCTCTGGGACGACTCTAACAACAACGACGGTAAGCGTCCAGCTTCCATTGTTGTCAGACTTCTTGCAGATGGTGTTGAGGTTCAGCACAAGACTGTTACCGCTGCAGATAACTGGGAGTACACCTTCTCTGACCTGCCTAAGTTCAATGGCAATGCAGAGATTACCTACACCGTTTCTGAGGACGCAGTACCTGACTACACCACCAGCATCAACGGCTATGAGATTACAAACCAGCACGCTCCTGAGGCTTTAAGCATCCCAGTCAAGAAGGTTTGGGTTGACGATGAGAACGCTCAGGGCCTGCGTCCTGCTAGTGTCCACGTCAGACTCTATGCGGACGGCACTCAGGTAGATGAGTTTGACCTGAATGCAGGTAACAACTGGTCTCATATCTTCAACGGCCTGCCACGTTACACCGCTGGTCACGAGATTGAGTACACCGTCAAGGAAGACCCAATTGCTCACTACACATCTTCCTATTCCGGCTCTTCAGCTACTGAGCTTACAGTTACCAACACCATTGAAGGTAAGGTTTCTGTTCCAGTAACAAAGAAGTGGATTGGTGCACCTGCTGATAGCGTAACTATTCACCTGCTCGCTGATGGTGTTGAGGTTCAGAGCGCAACTCTGACTGCTGCAGATAATTGGCAGCTCACTTTCAGCAACCTTAACCAGTACAACAATGGTGCGCTGATCAACTACACCATTACTGAGGATGCAGTTGACGGCTACACCACCCAGATTACTGGCGACGCTACCAACTACGTGGTAACCAACACCAACATGAAGACTCGCGACATTCCTGTCACCAAGGTTTGGGAGAACCAGGAAGGCGATTCTGCTGAGATTGTCCTGTATCGTGACGGTGTTGAGGTTGATAGGGTAACCATCACCAAGGCTGACGACTGGAAGCACACCTTCAGCAACCTGGAGTTCTACGACAAGACTGATGGTCACGAGTATGCTTACACCATCTCCGAAACTCCTATCTCTGGTTACACAACTCAGATTACTGGTAATCAGGATGATGGTTTCACAGTAACCAACACTGCTCCTGTTGTTCCTCCAACCACGCCTCCTACCACCCCAGAGCCAAAGAAGCCAGGCCTTCCTTACACAGGCGACGCTTCAGGCATTGCTTCAATTGTTGGAGCTACAGCTCTATCCCTGAGTGGTCTCGGTATTGCTCTTAGAAGGAAGAACAGCTAATAGCTAGAGCTCCACACTCGCTGATTGCGATTAAAACAGGCTCCTGGTAAAACCAGGAGCCTGTTTTTGTGTAGCGCAGCAAGGCTACCAAACCCGTTATGGCCGCCGTATGTGGAAAGCAGAACCATACAGCCACACCGCTTTCCTGGAGTTTTGTCTGGCTCTTGTTTCCACCTCTGCGCCAAGTGGTAAAAAATCCGTTTAGTTGGGGGTTACATTTTTCTGCATACGCGTTTGCCCAGGAAAAACTTTTAACTATGGTAAAAAATGCGTTTAGTTGGGCATCAAATAACGAAATTTCAATTTTCATCCCCAACTAAACGGCTTTTTTACCTTTTTGGGCACTAAAATCAGTACCCTAAAATTGCGGTATTCACGATTATGAATAAACAGACTCCATTATGCAGGAATCAAATTACCCTAACAATTTTGACGACTCTGGTGGTATCAAGTTATCTTCATCCGCCGAAAACTTAGCGTGCAGCAAAGAATTATCCAGCAACACGATATAATTTTAGGTAGTTCCTAGTTATTTCTTGTACTGCAAAACGTGGAGGTAAAAGGCCTATGAGAAGCATCTTTGAGGATCGACAGGTATCAATTAAGTGCGACGATAAGTATTCTTATACCGTTACAAAAGATGGTCTGGCTTATGTTCCAGGTAATGGAAAGCCAGAGGTCAAGGTTTTGTTTTCAGAGGTCGGTTCAACCTTCTTACTGAATTATTGCAGCTCAAACGGTCCTTACGAGATTACCTTTAAGGATAACGACGGCCATAATCTCGTTAGCATTGACACAGACCTTAAGCTTCGTGAATTTGGACACAACATCCTAGATACAAAGACTATCATCCTCGCTTTTGCAGCCAATAAGCTTACTACTGAGTTCCCTAATAACCTTGATACGTTAAACACTAAGCTTGGGTTCAGCCTCAAGGAGAAAAAAATCACTATCGCAAACGGCGTGATTTCTGGCGCAAAGCATCAGGTCAAGCTTTCTGACATTCGCCGAGTTCAGTGTGTCGCAGGTGGTGCACTCAATAACCTCTTTGTATTCACTAAAGAAAAGGGCGGCTTCTTTGATAGGGCAGATATTGTAGTTCCTGTTAATGAGCTCACAGTACCCATTCTTGAGGCAGCAATGAGAAGAAATACTGGTCACGGTATCGATTTCAGTAGGGGCAATGGCTTCGACCAGCCAAACAGCAACTTCATTATTATTCGTTATTTGGACTCTAGCTTCTTCGAGACTGCCCCTGGCGTCTTTAAAGAGAATTGGCAGAAGGACGCTTACGAGTTTGTTAAGTCCTTTGGTTACGACCTTCAAACCATGCTAGGGGAGTAACCTCTGGCGAGAATAACGTCTTGTCCAAAAAACAGCCGCCTTCTTAGTCAAAGGCGGCTGTTTCCTTTAAGTAATAGATGGACTATAGAAGCCCTTGAACTCTTTGGTCATATACTTTTGCCAGTTCAGACGTCATAAACTCCTGCTTGAGCTTGGATATGAATTTCATATCTGTGAAGAGTCTATAAATTAAAACCGCAGCTCCACCAATATCAAGGTTTCTAGGATTCTTTGTAATAGCAGCCTGAATAACACTACTTGATGTGGCAATAGAGTTTGAGATAAGAAGGATCTTTTTGGTTCTGACTTGATGCATTTCGGAACAGAATTCAGTTCCATCATCTTTATTAAAGAGAGAGCATCCATGAAGAGCGGCAACAAGCCAATTGATTGCAATCGCAGCTGCTGCCTGGCCACCAACTTTAACAATGTCTCCCATATTGACATAGCTAGTCAGCTTTTCGGTGGTTGCCTTGTTAAGAATCAGGTTTTCGACAGGTAGCTGGATTCCTACTGGCGTATATAAATCTGTACCAATATGGATGATTTGTTTAATTAATGCGGCAGCAGCTGCATCAGGTTCAGAAGGAATTCTCTTTGCCGCAGCGCCCAAAAGCAACAATGTAGACGTAGGAGTGGTGATATGAGGATTCTTTCCAAATGGATCGTACTCTACGTTAAAGGAGGTGGGTAGGTAGCCAAATTTTCCAATAAGAGGATTTGGATTAGGTGCAGTAAGAGTATTTGTCATGATATTGGCTGTTCCAAAAATCAGTCCAAGAATTGGATCATGACCAAATGTTCCAAAGCGATGATTGGCGCCCCTAAATATTCCAAAATTGCCGTCAGCAAAACGGGTGGCGTCATAAGGAACTCCACGAGCAGATAAGATATGACTCTTGGAGGCATAAAGAGGCCCACTAGCTTCTTCAGTAGCATTAAATTGTTCGAAAATCTTACGCTGAGCATCATGAAGTCTAACTTCTTTAAGATTGTTTGATCCTGCAGGTTCAACCTCGGTGAGTTTATTAATAAGAAGAACTCTAATGACTTGAAGTGCGGTTGCACCAATAAGGAACGCCGCATCTGAATCCTGGAGTTTAGTAAGCTGCTTAAACTCATAATCAATGCGGTCGAGATTTTCACCATATTCCTTTACAGCGGAACTAATAATCTCTTTGACTCGCTGGTCATTGACAATGTCATTTGCAACTCTCTCTGTAATGTATGCATTAAAGAGCTCATTTGCTGCTAGTTCTTCTTCGGTAATTTCCTCATCAATTTCGATAGCAATCTGTACCCTTTGAGAGATTGATTCTAGTTGAGAAATTTCAACAGGCTCAAGAAACTCCTTAACAGCATCAAAAGTTAAAGAGTCATCAGCAATGATAGAAAGCAACTTATCTTTAACGGCCTCTGGAATCGTGAGACCTAGCTGTAGATTATCGAGTTGTTCTTCGACCCAAAGTTGTTCCTGTGATGAAAACTCTCCATCGGCTCGGAGGAAATAGCACATTGTAGCAACGTAGGCATAGAAGAAGTTAAAACGTTTTGTTCCAGCAAGATAAGCTCCCTGCTTGATACCATCTCCAAAGCCACTCATTCGAGCTTGTTTACGACGTGCTGCAGGCGTGTTTTCCTTAATAACATTAACTCCGTCAGAAACAACTTTTGAGACATTTGATGCAGTTTCTACTGCGTTGTCAGCTACTCCTTTAGCAGTTGCAGATATAGCATCTCCTGCAGCAGATATAATGCTTTGTGCATTAGCGGGAATATGTACTTCATCAATTTTCTTAAGAAGTTGATCTTTACCACCAACTAATTTGTTACGAGCAGCATCCAAGTCAATAGTAGGCTTCATAAGAAGTCCTTTCTGTAAGAGAAATCTATGTGATTAGTATTTCCAGTTAGAAAAGAACATCTGTACAACAGAACGGACAGAAGGATGGAACTACGTAGATTTCTTCAATAGTTATTAGAAATTATGATTTCGATGCAGACGAGAGATAAAAGCATTTCTGTAAAAGGTCGTATATTTTTCGTTAATGGATAAATCCTCAAAGATGAATTTGCAGAAGAATTTGCACAAAAAATAACCCCGGGGAAATCCGGGGTTATTTCGTAGAACATTAATGCTTTGTGTGCGAGAAGATCGCTCTAGCAGTTGGGTCTTACTTCTGCTTGCGGGCCCTTAGCGCAAAGCCGAGAGCGGTGATGCCAGAAGCAACCATTCCAACAGAAGCAATCACAAGCTCAGCGACATCGCCGGTGTCTGGCAAAACGCGCTTCTTCTTGGTCTTAGAAGGCTTGTGTGGATCAGGGCTAGGTGTTGGCTCAGGCTCTGGGGTTGGTTCAGGCTCAGGTGTTGGCTGAGGCTCAGGCTCTGGATAGTCGTTGGTGAAGACCAGAGGAGGTGTGCTGTTGCACTCACACTGGTCAACCTCAGTGACAGTTCCATCTTCGGCAGTCTTAGTAATGTGATAGGTGAAATCAAGCTCGCCATCATCATTCTTGAAGACAGTGTAGGTGAGGGTATAGACAGACTTGTCATAAGTCACCCTCTGATTAGTACCGGTGACCTCTTTGATGGTGTAGACATAGGTGCCAGGCTGAGTAAAGACTAGCTCACCGAAGTTATTATCGCCAGAAACTGCAACAGAAGTCTCAACGGTATCTGTTGTTGCGTTGTTTGGCATTGGGTAGGAAGGATCGTTGCGGGTGAGCGTGAACTTGAAAATATCCTGGGTTGTTGCGGTGCGTGGATTGCCACCGTTGTCATCAGGGAGAACTGATGGATAGTCGGTTGGAGTATCTGGAGCATCACCAGTAACAACCTTATGGATAACTGGATAGTCCCTAGCTGGCAGTGGATCAGGGTAGACGTTAGTAAAGACAGCTCCTGGTGCATCGTTATACTCGCCAAGGTCAACGGTGGTAACGTTTCCATTCTCGTCAGTCTTGGTCATAGTGCGCGTTGCCTCAAGCTGACCAGTACCGTCGTCGGCAACGTGGTAGGTAACGGTGTAGACGCTCTGATCGTACTGGATGTTCTGGGTGCCGGTGACCTCTTTGATGGTGTACACGTAGGTACCAGGCTGAGTGAAAGTGATGTTGTGGAATACGGCGTCGCCACCAAGAAGTCTGCGGGTACGAGCGGTGTTGCCGGTGGTTCCCTCAGGCATTGGGCTGGATGGATCGAGGCGTGTCATCTCAAAGATAAAGACGTTAGGAGCATCGCTCTCGTCTTCTGAGCCATTTGCCAGGAAGTTGTTGATGAGGCTCTCGGCAAGACTGTCACTTATGACGCCGTCGGCGCTTGCAGTATCCGCTGCGCTAATGTCGCTCGCACTCAGGTAAGAATTAATCAGAGATGCAGGTGAAGGCTGTCCAGGTATAGGAACAATTGGGTAATCGCCCTCAACGATCTTGGTAACGGATGGCGTCACAATGGCAGGCCTGACGTTGTAGATATTTACCAGCGACTGAGTGGTGGTGTACTGCTCAACGCGAGAAATGCTGCTTCTGGTAGAAACGTAGGAATTAGGGACGTTCTCGGTGATGGTGTACGAAACAGTATCGGTTGCGGTGTTGTCTACGTACTTACGAAGGCCCGTGTAGACGATGGTGTAGGTGTTGTTGCCGTTATCGGTAACTGTTGGAGTGATGGTGCTGGTATCGAGGTTCTTATCGTTAGAGAGAACCAGGTTGTTGGCACCAAAATCAGTTGTGGATGGGCGCTTACCACCAGCGTTGTTGTTATCGTCCCAGACCTTATTGATCTTGAGGTCAATGCCAGCATAGCTCAGAGCGTGGGTGGAGAGGCTACGAGTGGAGTGGTTACCTGCAATGTCGTAGTCAAGAACGCTGCTGAATACGCTGCGCGTGCCGTCGTAGGAAGCATCAACGTTATCGGGAACCTTATAAGTGACGTCAACAAAGCCGCCGCTATTTGCAGCAAGTGCGTGCGTTGAAGTAAAGAGCACCATGTCAGCCTCAGCTGGATCGTTGACTACGGTGTAGTCGCCAGGCTGAGGAGCATGGTTTGCAGTGTAGGTAACACCAGGGTTCAGCTTGATGTATTGGTAAGAGAAGTTGGAAGAAGAGCTTACACCCTCAAGTGCAAGAGGAAGCTGGGTTGCGCCCTCTGGATTAATGCCAGAGCCGCGGTTTGTAGACTTGGAAAGCAGTGGAACAAACAGCTGCGTGGTATTTGCAGTGTTACCGGTGTTATTGCGGACAGCAATGTGAACAGTTGCGGTGTCTCCGCGCTGCATAACAGGGGTAGTTGCGCCTGGATTTGCGGAGTCGTAAGTGTAATCAGTTACGGTTCCAGAGACGGCATCCTTTACAGAAAGGGTAGATGCAGCGGCAATAGCAGATGCCTGTGCAATGTTGATACCAGGGCGCTCGGAGAGAGAAACCATGGTCTCGCCAGAGTTGACGCTGTTGCCAAATAGGCTGGTGTACTGGGAAGTGTTCCAGTTGCTGCGATCCCAGTGCTCAGACTTAATCTGAGCACCAATCTCCTTGAAGTCTTTGGTGGTAATGCCAACAAAGTCGTTGATGTGGTAGATGCCCTTGCCTGCAAGATCGGTGGTATGGACATCCATACTCAGAGTCATGTTCTTGCTGGTAAAGTCTGGCTGATACTGGCCGCGAGTCTCGTCGCCAACATCAATGGTGTACTTCCAAACCTTAACAGCCACGCCGTCCTTATCGTACGTTCCTACAAATTCTGGAGCGCTGAGCGTGCCATTGGAAACGGTGAGGTTGCTGTAGGTAAAGCCCTCAGGCATGATGACGTAGAGCACTGGCTCCTGAAGAGGGTTCCAGTCCCAGTTAGCGTCGTCGATGCGACCAGAAATCTTGAAGGTATCGCCGCCGTTAATCTGGGTCTTATCGATGCTACCAACGCCGTTAAGAACCTTAGGTGCGCCGGACTTAGCGGTCAATGTAACGCCTGCGTCAGGAGTGGTACCGGTGTCGTAGAGCTTGACGTTAGTGACAACGTCGGCGTTAGTGCCCTTCTTCCAAGAGCCGTAAACGCCGTTGGAGATGTAGCTCCAGCCATAGTACTCGTCAGTGACATGCTTGTTGTTTGGATTCCATGTATCGAGAAGATCGCTCATTGGCCTAATGCCATCGTATCCGCCAAGAATTGGACCAAGGTCAACCTTGATGGAAGTGATGGAGGTATTGATATCAAGGCCAAGGGCAGTGTTGGTGATAAGTGCGGAGACACCAGAGGTGCGCAGAATGCTTGGGTCAGCAGTTCCGCTCGTGCCGTCTGATGCAGTCCAGTGGATTGGACCATAGGTCATACCAGCCTTGTAAGGGATGGTGACGCCACGGATGATAGCGGTCTGGTTCTGATCGATGGTCATCTCGAGCGTCTTTGGAGCGGTGTCTGAGGAGAGCTCGTTCTTGATGAGGTAGGTGCCAAGACGAACGTTATAGGTATCGTTTTTCTTGTATGCCCAGTTAGGAGCTGTGTCGACAAGAGCGTGTGTGGTAAGACGCTCTGGGTTAAGACCGTCAATTACGGTAACCGTAAGCGTAGAAGAAGCGTTTGCGGAGGTACGGTTGACGTTTGGAGTGTCATTCCAAACGGACATAGTGAGGTTCTTGATGGTGACGTTAAAGGTTGAGTTGTTAGGTCTGGTGCTTGATGCAGGAACCTTAATCTGTGGCTTAAAGGTTGGGGTGCCTGCGTAAGAGCCTGGCTCATTCCACTCAACTGTTGCGGTCTTATTAGTGCCATCATCGGTAGTAGAGACGATGGTACCTGGGGTGTTGTAGAGGCTGGTTTCGTTGACACCAACAAGCTCCATATCACTTGGGTAGACAACCTGAACCGTAGTCTTGCTGTTTGCCTCGGTGAGTACCTTAGAGCCTGTGGTAGAAACCTGCAGGGTAGAGGTGGTGCCACCCTTAGAGAGAACCTCGGTGGACTGATCAGCCCAGAAGCCGTAGGTCATGGCGTCAGCTGCAGTAACAGATGAGGTATGTGGATCAATGTTTTGTGTTGCAGCGGTGCTCAAGCTAACACGAATTGCGTTTGCAATAACTTGGCTTGCGCTCTGGTTCTCAACAGCGTCGTCAAGCTTGAACTGAATTTCTCCTCTGGAAGAGACCTGGGTAAGGCCGTTATTGGTCATGTAGACCAAATCACCACTGCGGTTCTTCTCGGAACTTGCGCCAGGATAGCCGTAAGGAAGGGTTCCCGTTCCTGTAGGTGTGGTAACCAGGTTAGAGAAACTGGTGTTTGAGATGCCACCAACGGTAAACGTTGCACCTGGAAGACCTGTGACATAGAGTCCGTCTCCAAATCTTACGTTGAGGTACGTTGGGGAGAACTGCAACGATGCAGGGATTGTGTAGCCAACATTCAAGGCGTAGGTGACTCCCGCCTTAAGAGCAGGAGTTTGACCTGCAAGAAGGTCAGCAACTTGGGCGTGAGTCGACGCATCTTCAATACTCAGAGCATTGATTTGAAGACCTGTGGTGTCTTCTGCGTAAGCCACGCTAAGGTTGGGCAGCAATGCTGCGACGAATGCAACGGCAGCTAAAAGCAATCCCGCTACAATCCTTGCCTTACGTTTCATAGCACATCCTAACTAGAGCAATACAGAACCAATCACTTTCTTTATTACTTATTCTTACGACGCTTAGTAATGCCAAGTGAAGTCATTACAGCGGTCATACCAGCGAGAAGTGCAGCAAGAGGTGCTGCAGCAGAAGCATCTCCGGTGTATGGAGTCTTCTGCTTCTTTTTCTTAGATGGCTTAGCTGGAGTGGCAGGAGTCTCTGGAGTCTCATCCTCTGCAACAGTAATGGTTAACTGGATTGTGTCGTTATCAGTTGCAACAGCGTCCTTACCGTCTGGCCACTGGACACCATTCCAGGTGAACGAGAAGACCTTGCGGTTGCCAGCTGCGGAATCAGCAATAGCGCTGAAGGAGCCGGTAACGGTGCCGACAGCGGTGAGCTGGGTGCCTGCAGCAACATTGGAGTCAATGGTGACGCCAGGAATGGTGAGCTTCATCCAGCCATCGTTTGCACTTGCCTCATCAACAATGCGCTCGAGGTCAGAGTACGTTCTAATGGAGGAAGGATCGCTGAGCTCAAAGGTGACGGTAACCGTACGACCGTTGACCTGGACATCGCTGACCTTAAAGCCGCTGCCAAAGTTGGAAGCCTGGATGGTGTTGGCATCAAGGTTGCTTGGAAGTGTCATTCCCTCAGGAACAGTCAGAGTTGCTGTGAACTTGAACTTCAGGTTGCTCAGCGTAATGGTGTCATGGTTGGTATTAGGGTAGGCGCGCTCAATGTTGTTCATCTGCTCCTGGATAGAGGAAGCAAGAATTGAACCAGTGAGGTTAAAGGTAGAGCCTGCCTTCATAGTGATGACCTGGTCATGCTCGGTATTCTCGTCAGCAAGCATATCTGCAGGAAGGTTCATCTCAATTGGGTTGTTCACAATCAGAGTCTGCTGAATGCCGGTACCACGAGGGTCTCTGCTCGCGGCAATCTGAACGCCGTTCCAAGAAAGTTCGAACTTCTTGGTGACGTTGGTGACGGTGTTCTTTGCAAAAGACTCAAAGGTGCCAGTAAGAGTACCTGTAGCGGTGAGCTCCTGACCATTGGTTACCTGAGTTGGGTCAAGTGTGAGACCATCAACAGTTACGGTAAGAGGTCTTGCAATTTCTGCGGTAGCTGCATCGTCTTTGCCAACTGTCTCGACAGCGTCTTTGAGCTGCTTGTAGTTGGTGTAAGTGCCCTTGAGCTTCAGGGTAATGGTAACTTCCTGACCGTTCACAGAAACGTTTGTAACCTCAAAGAGATCACCAAGGCCAGAGGTAGTTACTGTTGGATTAGCTGGGACAACAACGCCAGCAGGAAGCGTGAGCTTTGCAGTAAAGGTAGAAGTTGTGCCAGAAAGCGTAATCTTGGTTAGGTCATCGAGGCCGCCAGCAATGCCATTCTCAAAAGCGCTCATCTGATTAATGACGGAAGTAGCGTCAATAGCGCCTGTAAGACTGAAGCTCTGGTTGTTGGAAACTTCCTTGATCTGAGTGGTGTTGCTCTGAGAGTCACTCCACATATCAGCAGGAAGATCACTAGTAAGCTCTACTCTCTGGATGGAAGGATCTTCCTTCCACTTGAGGTAGTAGGTGACGTCGTTGGTAAGCGTTGCGCCACCGTTGATGGTTGCAGGGGAGTTACCTGCAGCGTCAGTGAACCAGTAGTGGTAGTTGTGACCAATAACAATGCCAAAGAAGGTCATTGGATCATCCGTGTTGTCCAGAATGTGGTTCTCAAAAGTTGCAATATCTGTATAGGCAGTATTGGTGTTAGAGCTGGTAGGACTTGCAATTCCAGCAGTTGTAGCGCTTAGAGTGTTGCCGCTAAGGTTTTGAAGCAGTGCATTGATATTGGTCTGCTCTGCAACAGTTGGGTGAGTCTTGATAGTTGCAACCTCTCCGCCGTTTGCATCGGTTGTGATGTCAAAGACGTTTGGATTCTGCTTAAAGACGCTGTTCGCCGAGAAAGTACCACCATTTGCCGAGAAGGACACGGTAAGGTGCTGCTCCTCCCAGTCTGCGTACAAATCAACGGTATCGGTACCCGCAGGAACAGCCAGGTTGGAATTAGCTGCAACCTCATCACCAGCACCGTTTGCCTGAGTGGTCCAGCGCTTGAAGGTTTTACCTGCAATGTTGAAGTTGCTGTCGCGATTGTTAACGTCAGTGTTAGAAAGAACGTTAACGGTGCGACCAGCATTTGTAGCAACGCGCTCAATAACGGTAACGCCGTTGCCGTTGTGATACCTGACATAGAGCCAAGCAGTGTTGGCCTTCCAATGTGGATAGACTGTCATGTCAGAGGTGACCTGGGTATCAGCGGTGAACTGGTGCTCGGTACCAGCAGCGTCGGTGTAGTACCAGCCGTCAAACTCCTGACCACTTGCATAAGGATCTGCAGGTAGGGTAGTGGAGCCTTCTGCTACAGAAGAAGCAGTTGCAAGAGAGTTGCCGCGCATAGCAAGAGCAGTCTTGTTAGCAGTAGTGCCGTCAGCAAATGTTGGGTTGACGCCGGTAACGCCTGGGGTATTGAGGTCAAAGGTAACGGTTGCGGCAGGTGCCCAAACGTGCTTCTGACCATCGCTTGAAGCATTAGCAACTGGGTAGGTATAGGTTGCTCCGTTAGCATTAATGAGGTTCAGAGAGTTAGTTGATGGGTCAGCAAGGGTAAAGAGCGAGAGAACCTCGTTGCCGTTAGCTGCGCCGTTTGTAGGGATAGTGCTACCAAAGCCACTGTTGTAGCTTGGTGCGTATTTGAGCAGGTAAGAGCCGCCAACAACGTTGTAGTTCTGACGAGTTTGGCCAGCGCCGTTATCGGAGTTCTTGGTAGCAGGGGTTTCCACCAGGCTGTTTCCGGTGAATTGGATGGAGCCGTTAGTCTGGGCTCCAAAGAGGGCGCCAGAGTTACGACCGTCTCCCTTAATGGTGGAGTTGTTAATGATGACATCACCAGTGTTGACGTTAAGACCGCCAGTTCCACCGTTGGTGAAGTTAAGGGTTGAGTTAGTAACGTTTACTGTTCCACCAGCTACACCAACAGAAATGCCAGAAGTTGAGCCAGCATTAGCATTAATGGTGGAGTTAACGATATTGGAAGTTCCCTGGATGGTCATGCCCGTCTGGCCCCAGAAAGATGGGTTAATGGTAAGGGTGGAATCATTCATGTTGAGCTGGTTGACGTAGAAAGTCTGACCAAAGCCTTCAACGGTAAGATCTGTGTTCCTAAGGTTGAGGTTGCGAGCGTCATTCCAGGTACGAGCTTGTGAAGTTACTTTGATAGTAGCGTTTTCAAAGGTGACACCAGACTCAAAGAAGTTTGTATTGCTCTTATCATCTGCGGTGATGGTAACGCTGTTCTTGTTGGTGCTGCCGCTAACGGTTCCGCCAAGGGAAATACCACGAGTGCCGCTGGAACCTGCGTTGTTTCTAAACACATAGGTACCATCGGTGATGGTTGAACCATCTTGTGCAGTTAGTGCGGTTTTGAAGCCGGACATGGTAAGAGTACCTGTGCCAGTTAGCGTTGAACCAGGTGACAGAACCAGACCGTCAATGCTGTTTCCAGTGCCAGTAAGCGTTGCGCCCTCAGATTCAATCTTGAGTGTAAGGCCAGAAGGAATAGTAACCGTAGAGGTCAAATCAAGGTTGCCTTTGAGGTGAATGGTGTAGATTGAAGAAGTTTCTCCCCACAGCTCCAGTGCTTTCTGGAGGGATTTAACAGGATCGGAGCTGGAGCCCTCGTTAGTATCGCTACCGTTGGTTCCGTCTACCCAGAGCTCAGTTGAGATGTAAGAAAGGCTTCTTGTAACACGGCGAGAAGATCTTTCTGCAGGAGCAGCAGTCTGCTCAGAGGTCTGCTGGTTGGAAGTAGCTTCTGCGTTAGTAGTGGTTTCAGCAGAGGTCTCTGCTGTTGCTTCAGAGGTTGAGGCAGTTGCATCACTTGTTTGAGTTGCTGCAACTTCTTGCGTCTGAGCCACTTCTTGAGTGCTAGCAATTTCTGCTAACGCTGAAGAAGGGACCAAAGAGAGCGCAAGTACCAAAGACATAGCTGTCTTTGCCCCTTTGCTTGCAAAGTTCTTGTTTTTTCTTTCCATACCTACCCCTAACAAATAGTGAATACCCCAACAAAATTTGAAATTAAATCTTGCGCTGAAAGTGATGCATCACGATAAGCACGATAGAGACAAATGACACATATTCAGAGCATTTTTTGTATAGATAATTATCTATTATTTTGATAAAAATTGTTAGCTCAACCAGTGATTTTTATAGTTTGAACACATTTCAAAAAACCTCTTGGACTAATGTTATATAAATAATTTAATCAAAATATTTGGTATGTTGAAAAATGGCATTTAAATTGCTCTATTTTTGACGATTTTCTCGACATTTGTCATAAACGTGCAACGGATAAAAATTGTAATAGAAATGTATTAAATTTTAAGACAAATGTGAGTTATGCGGAAACTGAATAGTGGAAGCTGGATTGTTAACAATTTCATGAAATTTGAGCTTCAAAATTCTGAAGCAAGAGGGACTGTGTACACTAAGAAAAAGACAGTTCAGAGGATGCACAATCTGTGCAAATAATGCGTGAGAGATACGTTTGAATGTATTGAGCGGGGAGTTATGGACTCAAAAATTATCGATGACGCTTTGGACTTTGTAAAAGAGGTCTTCTCCAAAGATTTTAGTGGTCACGATTACTTCCACACGTTGCGTGTGTACAAAATGGCTGTAAGAATTGCGCAAGAGGAGGGGGCAAATCAAGAGATTGTTGCCCTTGCTGCGCTTTTGCACGATGTTGATGACATCAAGCTTTCTCCAGAGACGCATGAGCATAAGGATAGGGCTGTTGGTTTTCTGCGTCAGCATGCTGTCGACGAGGCCACTATCCAGGCAATTTGTACCGCAATCGATGAGGTTTCTTTCTCGGGAACGGACTCGGTAGTTCCTTCGACGCTTGAAGGAATGTGTGTTCAAGACGCAGATCGCCTAGATGCGCTTGGCGCTGTTGGTATTGCACGTACCTTTGCCTATGGCGGAAGTCATGGTCGCGGAATGTATGACCCGGATGAACCACCAACTCTCAACATGGGCGGCGAGGAGTATCACTCACACAAATCAACGTCGCTCAACCACTTCTACGAGAAACTCTTTTTACTGACAGACATGATGAATACGCGCAGTGGCAAAGAGCTAGGAAAAGCTCGCGAGAAGTACATGCGTGAGTATGTTGATCAGTTCTTAGATGAGTGGAACGGTAAACGTTAAGATATAGTTTTTAGCTATATGAATTAGTTAAGTATTTGTATTTCACAAGTGAAGTTTTGATTGTCATACTGGTTTCTCGTAAGCGGTTCTAAGGGGCTATGATGGCAATCAAAAATGATAAAACTACTCCACATCGCTTTGATGTTGTTGGTAGCTTTCTTCGTCCAGAAAATCTTAAGCAGGCTCGTATTCAGTTTGAAAAAGGTCAGATTGATTCACATGAGCTCAAGCAAGTAGAGGACAAAGCTATTACAGAGCTTATCCAAAAGGAGAAGCAGGCAGGCCTTAAAGTCATCACTGACGGTGAGTTTAGGCGTGCAACCTGGCACCTTGATTTTATGTGGGCATTCGAAGGTATTGGCCATGCACCAACTAATACCGGACTGCCTTTCCACGATGAGACTGCAGAGATTGATGACACCTTCCTCGTAGGAAAAGTGGAGCTCACCAAAGAGCATCCCTTTGTAGAGCACTTCCGCTTTGTTCAGCAATTTGAGGACGAGACTACCGTTGCCAAGCTTACTATTCCTGCACCTGCACAGTTTATTGAGCAGTTCATTATGCCCATGAACCGCGAGCAGACTAACAAGTACTATGCCAACGACCAGGACCTTCTTGAAGACATTGTTGCTGGCTACGGTGCGTTCATTAAGCAGGTATATGCTGCAGGCTGTCGTAATCTTCAGCTGGATGACTGCTCATGGGGCGTGCTGGTTGACCCACGTGCAGAGCTTTTCTTTGGCGCTGACCAGGAGGGTCTTAAGAGGATCAAGGCACTGCTCTTGGAGATTAATAACCGCGTTCTTGATGCAGCTCCAGCTGACTTGACTATTAACACGCACGTTTGTCGTGGCAACTTCCATAGTACCTGGGCTTGCGAGGGCGGATATGACGATGTGGCCGATGCTCTTCTTGCTCAAGAGCACGTAAACGCTTTTTTCTTAGAATTTGATGATCATCGCTCCGGTGGCTTTGAGCCCCTGGCTTCTGTTCCAGCTGGTAAAAAAGTTGTGCTTGGTCTGATCACCACCAAGCACGCCCAGCTGGAAGAGAAAGCCAAGATTATTGAGCGTATTCATGAGGCAGCTCAGTACGTACCTCTGGAGAACCTCTGTCTTTCTCCACAGTGCGGCTTTGCAAGCTGCGAGATTGGTAACAAGCTCACCGAAGATGAGCAGTGGGCAAAGATTGCGCTTGTAAAAGAAATTGCCGAAGAGGTTTGGGGCTAAATATCAGTTTATTTATGGCTTGTCTGCGATTTACATGCCGTTTACCGAAGAGTTTCTGACCATACGTTCTTCTCGACTCCTGTCCACTAAAATGGACAGGAGTTTTATTTGATCTAGACTTCGGAGGCAGTATGCCAAGCGAGAAGACCCGCTGCTTGCATCTCGTAAAAATTTTCGAGGAAGAAACTGATGACGATCATGGTCTGAGCACGCCTCAGCTTATTGAAAAGCTCGCAGAGCGCGGGCTAAGCGTGGAACGTAAAACGCTCTACGATGACATCAAATCGCTGCAGAATTTTGGTTACGACATTCAGTCTTACCAGCGCCATCCTGTTGAATACGGCCTGGCAACCAGGAAGTTTCAGGCTGAAGAGCTCATGCTGATGGCAGACGCTGTGCAGTCATCAAAGTTTTTGACGGAGCGCAAGGCAAATAACCTGGTGAGCCTTATTGGAGAGCTGGGTGGGAAGTCTACCTCTGATACGCTCAAGAAGCGTATCCATGTTGAGGGTCGCATTAAGTCGCAAAATGAGTCTGTATTTTATGCACTCAATGCTATTCAGACGGCACTCTTGCAGAAGAAAAAAGTCTCGTTTAAGTACCGCAAGAAAGGCTTTAAAGATAAGGTTATTGAAGAGCTTCCGGTAAGAGAAGAAACACCTGTTCAACTCACCTATATTGATGATTTCTACTACCTTATTGTGTGGAATGATAAGCATCAAAACTTTGTCAATTATCGTGTGGATCGCATGTTTAGACTTGAGGTTTCTGATACTGATGCCACGGTTAATGAGCAAATCAAACAGTTTGATATAGATAAGTATCAGGAGCGTGTCTTTGGCATGTACTCGGGCGAGGTTGTTGAGGTAACACTTCGTGTTAATGAGCGTGTGATGTGCTCGGTGTACGACCGTTTTGGCAAGAACATTATTTTAAACAATCCTAGTTCTGATGGAACTACAGCTGACGTACATGTTTCTGTAATGGAAGCGCCAACGTTTTATGGTTGGCTTGCAACATTTGGAACAGATATAGAACTGGTAGCTCCAAAGAAGACCAGGCAGAAATACCAAGAGTACTTGAGCGGAATTCTTCAGAGCTACCAAACACAGAAAGGGGACTAGCCAAACGGCGAAGACGGGCTAAAACGGACGGGCTAAACTGGACAGTTCACGAGTACCAATTAGCGAGCATCAATGACGTAAAGGCCTGCTTTGACGAGAAGATGACCATGGTGATCACTGAGTTGAGTGATTTTGCAGGTAATAATGTTTTGGTGTCCGTAGAAGAGCAAAGTACTCCAAAGAGAGTTGTTTTCTCTAGGAACAAAGCCCAGCTTGTGGTCATTAGAGTACAGAGCAAGAGCCTCTGGGTCGTAAGGGTTATCGCGTTCAGGAACAATGGTCAGATCTGAACCAAGTTTAAGCTGATCAAAAATAAGAGGAGCGTCGTAGTAGGGAAGACCGGAAATAACAAAGGAATCAACAAGTTTTGTAGGACTATACATAAGAGCCTCCTTAGAAGATGTTGATAACAGAGTACGAAATTGTGAAAGTCTAAGTGTCCAACAAATTGGACAGTATAAGAAAGCTGTAGGGTAGTAAAAAGCTTTAAAGGGAGCTTGTATGATTACAACTAAGAGATTGTTTCTTATTCCATGGCATGCATCTGATGCCAATGAGCTCTATGAATTGGCAAAAGATCCAGAAATTGGTCCACTTTGTGGATGGGAACCTCACAAAACTTTAGAAGATTCTAAGCAGGTTCTTGCAAACGTGCTGTCCGATAAGTCCTGTTATGCCGTAAAAGATATGAAGACAGGTCATGTAATTGGTTCAATGTCATTGGATTTTGAAGAAATTCCTGATTCAAAGGATTCCTCAAAGCAGCTGCATCAGGCAGAAATTGGCTATTGGATTGGTCGTCCTTATTGGGGGCAAGGGTTTGCATCTGAGGGTGCTCAAGCTCTTACCGCATATGCATTTGAAGAACATGGTGTTGACCAGGTAATTATTAAATATCTTGAGCGCAATAAAAAGTCTGCTTCAGTGGCTCGTAAGTGCGGCTTCACGGAGATGGGTACTATTACAGACTTTAATAAGTACACAGGCAAAGAAGAGCAGTTTGGTATATCAATGCTCACAAAAGCGGACTGGGAACGTGTTCAAAAATAGTGGTTCTTCTCACCATGTTGTATGTTGCTTCAAAATGTTATATAAGGCAAACTCTTATATGCAACGACAAAACTACAGGTAAAGTAAATGAAACAGTTAGTAGATTAAAGATTCTGCTTGTAAGAAAAGCGAAAGAAGTCTGCATATGATGATTAATAAACGCCTCATTGCCCTCATTGAGGAGAGCAAAAAATATATTGGCTTGACCGTGCTTTACCAGTGGATTGCTCTGCTTGCCAATATTGTATTTATGTACTCTCTGGCAAGAATGATAGAAGCTTTGTTCATGGATTATTTTGTCCTCGAAGAGCAGTTGGTGTTTATTGCATTCTGCCTTATTGCTATTGTGATCAGGTATTTCTGCAAACTTGCTCAGCACAAGACAAGCTTTTACGCAGCAAAAAGGGTTAAAAAGACCCTTCGCGAGAAAATCTATCAGAAACTCTTAGAGTTTGGTCCCTCGTATAAAAATTCATATGCGACCAGTGAGATTGTTCAACTGGCTGTTGAAGGTGTTGATCAGCTTGAAACGTATTTTGCACAGTATTTGCCACAGTTCTTCTATGCTGTTTTAGCTCCACTCACACTTTTTCTTATTTTGCTCCTTATTAGTCCGGTAGTTGGCATTGTTTTGCTGGTATTTGTGCCGCTCATTCCAATGACCATCGTTCTTATCCAGAAGTTTGCAAAGAAGCTTTTGTCTAAGTATTGGGGCCAGTATACGCAGCTTGGCGATACGTTTTTGGAGAACCTGCAGGGTCTGACCACAGCAAAGATTTACAAGGCTGATGGTTTTAAACACAAGCAGATGAACGAGGAAGCCGAGCACTTTAGACGTATTACCATGAAGGTTCTAACCATGCAGCTCAACTCCATCACCGTGATGGACGTGGTTGCATTTGGTGGAAGCGCGCTTGGTACAATTCTTGCAATTCAGCAGGTAAATGACCACCTCCTCTTTATGTGGCAGGGTGTGTTCATCATCTTGATTTCTGCTGAGTTTTTCTTGCCTATGCGCCTTCTTGGCAGCTATTTCCACATTGCCATGAACGGCATGGCGGCTTCAGACAAGATTTTTGACCTACTTGATACTCCCGTTCGCGAGCAGGGAACCAAGACCGTTCCAGAGTCCAGCGATTTGACGCTGCGCAATGTCTCCTTCTCTTACGACGGTGAGAAACCCGTCTTGGTGAATGTTTCTTTTGGAATACGCGCTAACTCTTTGAATGCCCTGGTAGGAGAGTCAGGCTGCGGAAAATCAACAATTGCAGCACTTCTGACCGGAAAACTTCGCTCGTATTCTGGCGATGTTCTGTTTGGAAATACCAGTTTGTCAGACATTTCTGACCAGAATTTGCTTCAAAACGTTACGTATATTGGCCATCAAGCACATCTCTTTATGGGAAGCGTTCGCTCTAACCTTGCCATGGGTAATCCAGAGGCAACTGAAGAACAGCTTTGGCACGCCCTTGAACAGGTCAATCTTGCTGAGTTCGTAAAGTCTTTGGGTGGACTTGACGCGCCAGTTGCCGAGAAGGGCTCCAACTTGTCTGGTGGTCAGCGTCAGAGATTAGCACTGGCCAGAGCCTTGCTTCACAATAGCCAGATGTACATTTTTGATGAAGCTACTTCAAATATTGATGTTGAGAGTGAAGACGTTATTATGCAGCAGGTTCACCAGCTTGCTCAGACAAAGATGGTGCTGGTAATTTCTCACCGCTTAGTAAACGTTAAAAATGCTGATCAGATTGTTGTTATGCAGCATGGTCGTGTTGTTGGAAGTGGAACGCACCAAGAGTTGCTTGCAACAAATGACGAGTACAAACGAATGACGCAGGCCCAGACTGAGCTTGAGAATTATGTGAAAGGAGTTGAGGCGTAATGAAAACAGAAGTTAAGAACAGCGCCACAACTGCACGTACTTCTCGCCGTAGTGCGCTCACCATTATGTTGAGGCTGGTGGGGCTGGTTCGTCCGCTGGCTGGCTTTATGATACTTGCAATTTTGATGGGCGTTTTGGGTAACCTTGCCGCCACGTTCATCAGCATTTTTGGAGCATATGCGCTGCTCAGCGCTATGGGCTTTGCTTCATCTTCTCCTATGGCGTTGCTTTTTGGTGGCATGCTTTTGTTTGCCCTGGTCCGCGGTCTGCTGCGCTATGCCGAGCAGGAATGCAACCACTTTATTGCGTTTAAACTACTTGCGCTTATTCGAGACCGCGTGTTCACGGCGTTAAGAAAGCTTGCGCCAGCAAAACTTGAGGTCAAAAATAAGGGCAACCTGATGAGCGTCATTACTTCAGACATTGAGCTGCTCGAGGTTTTCTATGCACACACTATCTCGCCTATCTGCATTGCGGTTGTGTTCTGCGTTGTTATGGTGTGGTTTATTGCAGGTACTACCAACTTGATTTTAGGCGTCATTGCACTTGTTTCTTACCTGATAGTTGGCGTGGCAATTCCGCTTGCTATGTCTAAGCGCTCCGAGCAAGACTCTGCTGAGGCAAGAGATCTTGCTGGTAAACTCTCGACGGTTACCCTTGATAACCTGCGTGGTCTTGACGAGATTCTGCAATATAACACTGGTAAGCAGATGATTAAGGAAACAAGTCAGTTAGCTGATCAGTTAAGCGACAGACAGCAGGCAGTTAAGAAAGCATTTGGTGTCAACGATGCTGTCACCTCAACGGTCATTCTTGCTGCAACGCTAGTCATGTTCTTTAGTTCGTTCTACCTGGCCTATAACCAGCAGATTTTTATGACCGATGCTTTTATTGCCACTATTGCTCTTATGAGTTCGTTTGGGCCTGTTGTGGCTTTGGCAGCACTTGGTACAACCCTGACCAGTACGTTTGCTGCGGGTAATCGTGTTTTGGATATTCTGGAAGAGAAACCCCTGGTTGAAGATGTAGTGGGTCAAAAAGACATCTCCTATGAAGGCGTGCGTGTATCTGAGCTTTCATTTGCGTATGATAACGAGCAGATTCTAGACAACATTTCCGTGGATATTCCTACCGATAAGATCGTGGGAATTGTAGGAAAGAGCGGCTCAGGCAAGTCTACGCTGCTTAAACTCTTGATGCGTTTCTGGCCAGCAACACCTGGCGCCATTGAGGTTTCTGGAACTCCTTTGGAGCAGATTAATACCTCTAACCTGCGTGATCTTGAGAGCTACATGACGCAAGATACGCATTTGTACCACGATTCCATTAAGAACAATCTCCGCATTGCAAAGCTTGACGCAACGGATGAAGAGATTGTTGAGGCGTGCAAGAAGGCTTCAATTCACGAGTACATTTCCACGCTGCCTCAGGGCTACGATACGCCTGTTGCAGAGCTTGGCGACTCACTTTCTGGCGGAGAGCGCCAGCGCATTGGCCTTGCTCGCGCATTCTTGCATGACGCGCCACTCATGTTGCTTGACGAGCCAACCAGTAACTTAGACAGCCTAAACGAGGCAATTATCTTGCGCTCGCTTGATAAAGAGACCGAGCATAAATCCGTGGTTCTTGTCTCTCACAGGGCTTCTACCATGGGGATTGCAGATGTTGTTTACACCGTTGATGGGGGACGTGTGAGCTAATGACACCTGAAGAAATTGAACGGAAGCGTCAAAAAGAGAAAGATCTTATCTCGCTCATGATTCGCTTCTATTGCGAGAAGCGCCATCACACCAAAGCTCATGAGCCTTTGTGCGAAGAGTGCGCTGAGCTTGAGAAGTATGCGCATACGCGTGTGGACCACTGTCCTCACATTGAGACAAAGACGTTTTGCTCAAAATGCCAATCGCATTGCTATAGCAAAGAGATGCGCGCTCGCGTCAAAGAGGTCATGAAATCCACAGGTCCTCGACTTTTGTTGCACCATCCAATTCTTGTGATTAAGCACGCGCTTCAGTAGCGCAGTCCTGGTTGGCCTTGTACACCTTTGACATCTGCGATTTTCTCACCATTTCATGGTCTTCTCGCCAAAAGTGAGAAGACCGCATTTTTTTGAATCTTTTTCATTTGAAACATAACTGTTAACTCTGAGAATTACGTATTTTTGACGCGGCGCGCTAGGTTTACAGTGACCTCTCGCTTTACAGAAGGAGGTACTGCGTTGATTAAATCAAAGAAAGCGTCATTTATTTTTAAGCTATGTATTGCTGTGATTGGCACCTTTGTACTGTGTGATTCTGCGGGCGTCTTCCGAATGAACTTCCGCGTTTCTTTCTTGTATTACTTCACCAACATCTCTAACCTGCTGCTTGTTGCTTATTTCTGGGGTGCGCTATTCCAGGCTTACAAGCATCCCGAGACCGCTCAGAAGCCATGGATGCCAACGGTCAAACACACGCTTATGCTGGGCATTACCGTAACTGGCCTGGTAGCTTACTTCCTGCTTGACCATGGCGAGGTCTTTGTCAACGGCGTCTTTAAGTTCAACAATTTTATTCTGCATGATGTGATTCCTATCTGCGCCGTTTTGGACTGGCTGCTCTTTGACGAGAAGCCAACTATGGGCTTCAAAGAGCCTCTGATCTGGCCTTTGTATCCGCTCACGTATTTTGCGTACATCATTGTCTTGGTTTTGGGCTTTGGCGTGCAGATTAAAGAGAAGTCTCGCTGGCCTTATGGATTTATGGACTTTGACAAGCTAGGAGTCCCAACAGTTGCTTTGACCATTGTGATTTTGATTGTTGTCTTTGTTGCCCTGGGCTACCTCTACGTCGTCATTGATAAAAAACTTGGCGAGAAGATCAAGAAGGCTGAGAACTAATCTTAGTAAGGTTAAAAGTTGGGATGACCGCAAGGTTAAACCTTACGTATTGAGGAGAAAACCACAATTGATTGCAAAGTGCCTGACATTCGTGAACTGCCTCCCATTTCTTAGACACGAGAAATAGGAGGCAGTTCAAAACACACCTAAGTCGGATAATCTGTTAAAAAGACGTATACATGACGCTGAAAATACCTCAATCATGCAGATTATCGTCATT